>CAYVFT010000001.1:0-87022 GCA_964450225.1 uncultured Crenothrix sp.
GTTTGAACAGCATTGGACTTTGCCGGCCGAATCGTTGACGGCGAAACAAATGGCCGCGTTGCAAAAAGACTTTAAGATCGACTATCAGGCTCAAAGCAAGCAAGTCACGCTGAGCAAGTGGGTGACCGGGCGTATTGTCTTAACCAATTACGATCCGGCAACCTTGAGCAATGCGGATCGCATCCGTTTGCAGGAAGAAGCCGATCAAGGCGCGGATAATGATGTCATGGTCGATATCCGGCCCGGATATCCGGGTGGAGAGTGGCCTATACACGGTGTTTTCCGCTTGCGTAGCTTTCATAATGTGCTGAATTTTATTGGTCAGTCCATCAGCGACAATCCGGAATACGAAGTTGCCAAACATCTGCAAACCCCCAGTGTCAGCCAGAATCCGGTGAACACGATGGCTGTTCTGGTCAGCGATGACATACCGTGGAATGGCGATATCAGCGTCCAGTATGGCGATTCGCATTATGCTATCAAACCGGACAACGGTTATCCCTGGAATCGTGAAGCCTTTCGGCTGTTATGCCAGCTTTTTCAAATGACCATGGCCGATCTGACTCGGCAAGGTTCGCCGGCAATCACAATCGCCAAGTAATACGGAGACATTCATGACAGATAACATCGATAACCGCATGATCATGAAATGCGTAGCCTATCAAAATGGCGTCAGCATCGGCGATGTGACGATCGAAGACATCAGTGAAGTGCTGAAACTTGAAAATACCTTTGTCTGGCTGGGTTTGCTCGAGGCGAACCATGAACTGTTGGCCAAAATCCAGCAGGAATTCGGGCTGCATGACCTTGCTATCGAAGATGCCCGCGCGGCGCATCAGCGCCCGAAGATCGAGGAATTCGGCGAATCGCTATTCATGGTGTTGCATACCGCCCATCTTGCGGGAGATCAGGTCAAGTTCGGGGAAACCCATATTTTCCTGGGGCATCGCTTTCTGGTAACAGTCAGGCATGGCTATTCGCGTAGTCACAGCAAAATCAGGGAGCGTTGTGAGTCAATGCCGAAGCTATTGGCCAAAGGGCCAGGATTCGCGTTGTATTCGATCATGGATTTTATCGTCGATAACTATGTGCCGGTTATCGACGGCTTGCAGGCGCGGTTCGATGTGCTGGAGTCGGCGATTTTTCAATACCGGCCCAGCAGGCAAACCATGGAGGGTCTTTACGAACTGAAGCGCGAGTTGTTGTTACTGGAAGGCGCCATTACTCCCGTCATCGATATCTGCAACGAGCTGATGCGTCTTCATAAAGCGGATATTCCCAAGGAGGTGCGGGTGTATTTTCGCGATATTGCCGATCACATCAAGCGCATCGATCAAAAAATTCACGGCATGCGCGAGATGTTGATCGCAGCGATGGGGGTGCATCTGACTTTTGAAACGGTGCGGCAGAACGAAGTCGTCAAACGCTTGGCCGGCTGGGGCGCGATCGTGGCGATACCCACCATGGTATTCAGCTGGTACGGAATGAATTTCAGGCACATGCCTGAACTGGATTGGGAATACAGCTATCCGTTGGTGATCGGCGGTGTGGCGTTAGGCAGTCTGCTGCTGTATTGGCGTCTGAAAAGGTCCGGCTGGCTATAAATTTAAAAAATGCACGAGATAAAATTATCATGAACACTGAACGCCCCGATCCCGATCAATTGCTTGCTCGAGTCGAGCGGGATAAAGCCAAGGCCCAACGAGGCCGGCTGAAGATATTTTTCGGTGCGGCGGCAGGCGTAGGCAAAACCTATGCGATGCTGTTGGCGGCCCGGGAAAGACGATCTGAAAATATTGACATCGTCGTCGGTCTGGTGGAAACCCATGGCCGCAAGGAAACTTCCGCTCTGCTGGAAGGATTAGAGGTGTTGCCGCCCAAGCTAATTGAATATCGAGGGACTACATTGCGGGAGTTCGACCTGGATGCAGCCCTCAAGCGCAAGCCCTCGATCATTCTGGTTGATGAACTGGCACACACCAATGCACAAGGTTGCAGGCATCCCAAGCGTTGGCAGGACATCGAAGAGCTGCTCGATGCCGGCATCGATGTGTATACGGCACTCAATGTTCAGCATCTGGAAAGCCTCAATGACGATATAGGCCAGATTTCCGGCATACGGGTTTGGGAGACTGTGCCAGATACGGTGTTTGAAGAGGCAACCGAAGTAGAACTGGTGGATTTACCGCCCGACGAACTGCTCAACAGACTCAATGAAGGCAAGGTTTATTTGCCGCAACAGGCGGAGGAAGCAATTAAAAACTTTTTCCGCAAGGGTAATCTGATTGCCCTGCGGGAACTGGCTCTCCGTCAAACCGCTAGCCGGGTTGATGCCCAGATGCTGGATTATCGCGATGATAATGCTATCCGTGAAGTCTGGCAGGTCAATGAACGCATTCTGGTCTGCATTGGCCCCAATTCCCTGGCGGAACGCCTGGTCCGTGCCGGCAAGCGTTTGGCTACCAGTCTGCGCGCCGAATGGCTGGTAGTGTATGTCGAAACACCCGATTTGCAACGTTTGCCGGCTGAAAAACGTGATGCCGTGTTGCGCATTTTGCGGCTTGCGGAACAGTTGGGCGCCGAGACCATAGCATTAAGTGCACCCGAAATGAGCTCCGCCTTCATCAAGCTTGCCAAGGAAAGAAATATTACCAAGATCGTCATAGGGAAACCGACCCGCCGGGGCTGGAAGCGTTTGCTGCTGGGTTCGGTGGTTGATGTGCTGATTAGCGATGCACACAACATCAATCTGTATCTGCTGGGCAGTCCCAGACATGAAAGGGTCGGCAGCGGGGATAAATCAGAGCTTTCGCTGTACCGGAAAAGCCCCCTTCCTGGACTCAGCGTGAGACTTAAGACACGCAAAAAAGGCTACTACCTGGGTTATATCTGGGCCGTAGTCGTGACGCTATCCAGCGCTCTGTTAGCTCATCTGATGTTCGGCAAGTTTGAGTTGGCCAATCTGATCATGTTTTTTTTGCTGGGTGTGGTTTTTATTGCTACCCGCTTCGGGCGGGGGCCCTCCATTCTGGCCTCCTTTCTCGGAGTCGCCATATTTGACTTTTTCTTTGTCAACCCTTATCTCAGCTTTTCGGTATCCGACAGTCAATATCTGGTGACCTTCGTGACGATGTTAATTGTGGGAATAGTGATCAGTAACCTTACGGCCAATGTGCGTTCCCAAGCCAAGGTTGCGGCGCACCGGGAACGCCGCGCAACAGTTCTTTATGCGATGAGCAAAGATTTGGCAAATAGCCGGAATGAGGATGAAATCGTGCGCACGGCGGTGCGCCATCTTTATACAGAGTTCGGTAGCCGTAATGTTATTTTGTTTCCTGATCTTAATGGTCGAATTGTCTATCCGAAAGATCCAGGTTTACTGGAATCATTACATGCCGCCGACCTGAGCGTGGCACAGTGGGTTTTGGATAATAACGAGATTGCCGGCCAGGGAACCCATACCCTGGCAGGTGCCGAGGCCACTTATTTTCCGCTCAGCAATGGAGAATCGGTGGTGGGAGTGTTGGTATTGCTGCCCGTCAACTTGCGCCGGATATTCCTTCCCGAACAGCAGAAATTACTTGATACTTTTCTCCGGCAGATAGCCCAGGCGATAACTCGAGTCAGACTGGCCGAGCAAGCCAGAAAAACGCACATGGATATGGAAGCCGAGCGATTGCGAAACTCGCTGCTCAGTTCCATTTCCCATGATTTGCGTACACCGCTCGCAACCATAGTCGGTTCAGCCAGTACATTAGTGGAGGAAGACGACACACTCAAGGCTGAAGACAAGCTTGAACTGAGCCGCGCCATTTACGATGAAGCACAAAGGATGTCGAGTCTGGTCAATAATATCCTTGATATGGCCCGGCTTGATGCGGGCGTTATTGAGCTGAACAAACAGTGGTACCCGCTTGAGGAAATTATTGGGGCAGTCTTGACGCGCTTGCAAAAACGTATGGCAGACCGTCTGGTAAGTGTTAAATTGCCGCCCGGTATCCCGATGATTTATGTCGATACCGTTATGATCGAACAGGTTTTGATCAATCTTCTGGAAAATGCCTTGCGTTATACACCGGAAGGAAGCCCTTTGGAGATCATGGCAGAAGCATCATCTATTGCCGTAGAAATCTCGGTAGCGGATAAGGGCCCGGGCATTCCTAAGGGCATCGAAAACCAGCTGTTTGAAAAATTTTACCGGGTTCAGCGCGAAGCGGCGCAAAGCGGAGTGGGGCTGGGTTTGGCTATTTGCCGCGCCATCATTGAAGCACATGGTGGCAGCATTCAGGCACAAAACCGACCAACAGGGGGGGCTGTATTTTCGTTCATGATTCCCCTGGATCACACGCCGCCAATAATGGGGCCGGAAGAATGAATTATTTTAATATGGAATAGCCATGACTAATTCAAGCGCTGTTATTGTTGTTATAGAGGATGATCCTGCGATTCGCCTGTTCTTGCGGACAGGTCTTGGTGTTCATGGTTTCAAGGTGTTCGAGGCAGATAATGGCCGGCAAGGCATTATTGAAGCAGGTATGCGCAAACCTGACCTCATCATCCTTGATCTGGGACTGCCTGACATGGATGGTGTTGACGTTATCAAAACCATACGGGAATGGTCGGTCATGCCCATTATTATTTTGTCCGCCCGCAGCGCCGAGCAGCAAAAAATCGATGCGCTGGATGCGGGTGCCGATGATTATCTGACCAAACCGTTTGGTTTAGGTGAATTGCTTGCCCGGATCCGGGTAGAAATGCGTCATTCCGTAAGCAGTTCGGAGCAGAATCAAATTGGTGTTTTTACTACCGGAGCTCTGAAAGTCGATTTACTGAAGCGACAGGTCGTAGTTGGCGACAGAGAAGTTCATTTGACACCCATTCAATACCGGCTATTGTCCGTGCTGATTAAAAATGCCGGCAAGGTATTGACACATCAATACCTGCTCAAGGAAGTCTGGGGCCCCTCCTACAGGGACAATCAACATTATCTGCGGATTTACATGAGCCAGCTCAGACAGAAACTGGAAACCGACCCGACCCAGCCGCAGTATTTATTGACGGAATCGGGTGTAGGCTACCGGCTTAAAGTCTAAATTCCTGCAATTTATATTCTCTGGACTTGTCACCTAGACAGAATAGATAAACTCACGCGCCATGCCCGCTTCCAAATGATACAGGTTATGGCAATGGAAGAACCATTTACCGGGATTGTCGGCAAGGAATTCCACGCTGATGGTTTTTTTGGGGGGTACATTCACAGTATGTTTCAAGGGACAGTACCGAGTATCGGCGCCCGGCATCAATAGCCGGAAAAAGTGTCCGTGCAGATGCATGGGATGCCACATCATCGTTTTATTGACCAAATCAATCCGCACCCGGTCACCTTGATTTAATCGCAGTGGATCGGCGCCAGGATAGATTTGCTTGTTGATTGACCAGACATAACTTCTCATGTTACCCGTGAGATCCAGAGTGAAACGACGCATGGGTCCTTCAGTCAGAGTTGTCGGCTCGATGGATCGGAGCTGATCGTAGTTCAGTTGCCGGGAGCCCAATTTCGGCATCGACAGGTTTCCCTTTGGGGTGGCGTCTTGGGTATGCAGGATGCCGATCGCCTGCCCGCTATTGTCCATAGCTATGGCCCGGATGGTAAAACTGCCGGAATCCCGTACGGTGAGCAAGGCATCGTAACATTCGCCCATGCCGATTAGAAAATGATCGACTCCAATCGGTTGGACCGCTAGTCCGTCGGCGTGGGTAATCATCAGGGAGTGGCCATCGATCATGAAACGGAAAAAGGTCGAAGTGCCGCCATTGATGATACGGAACCGAATACGGTCGCCTTTTCTGGCGGTACAAAGCCAAGGGTCATTATTTGCCCGGCCGTTCATGAGAAATGCGTTATATCGGACATCCGAAAGATCAGGGCCCATGCTCATGTCCATTGCGCCGGCTTTTGGGGTTTTCAGGTTGCCGTATAGCGTGGAAGGATCGTTGTGCGACCAATCGCCAAGAAAAACGACGCAGTCGTGGTCATAGACCAGGGATTCATCAGAGGCTTCGATAATGAACGGGCCTCCCAGTCCAATCTGTTCCTGAAACCCGAAATGAGAGTGATACCAGTAGGTGCCGCTTTGCAGGATAGGGAACTCATAAACGAATACTTCGTGCGGCTTGATGGGTACATGGGAAACATAGGGCACACCGTCCATCGCTGCCGGAACCAGCAGACCGTGCCAATGCAAACTGGTACTCTGATCGCTCAAATTGTTATCGAGGACGGCACGGAACATATCGCCCTGTTTCAGGCGAATCTCCTTGGCAGGAAACATCCCGTTCGCAGTGATTCCACGCACCACCTTCGCGCCGTCCGGGTTGAGATCAGTCTCCTGGATATGCAGGGTATATAAGCTTTTATTTGGGATCGGGACATATCTCGCCGCATCGGGCGCATTTGCTATCGAAGATTCAGCCCTGGGCTGCCCTTTGGCCGCGCAGCCGAGCAGTTGACTGGCCGCCAGAGCGCCGGCCCCGAACATGCCTGCCTTCAATAGGTGCCGCCGGGAAATCACCAGGTCTTCCTGCGTTTCGTGGGATTGATTTTTCATGCGAAAACCCTCTGTCAGCGCTAAATTGGAGAGAGTGTAACAAGCGCTGGGGGTGGCACTCTCACAACACATCCTCGGTTTCCATTCAGACAATGTCTTATTTTCGTAACTATTCAGTACCCCATCCAGGGCGCATGGAACTTGCTTCGAATACCTGTATCACCCTCAGGGGGTGCCGTAAAAGTCAGGTCGGGCATGCTTTTTATGCCCGACATTCCTAAGGTCAAATATCGCAACAGCCTTTCGTTTTGTTCACCACCGTTCCTTTACCTCGGCTGTAATGTCGGGCAACGATAAAGCTGTTGCCGGACCGGTTCAGCGTCGGTGACGAAGGCGATCAGCCGCATGTCGCCGCCACATTCCGGGCAAATCAACGACAGACGAAGCCTAATCACCACAGAGAGCGCTGATCTCGATGTTGAAATTCGTATTGGAGGTTCCCTCGTTCGTCTGGACCGCCACGGGGCAGCCAAAGTGACACTCGATGGTGTCCGGGGCGATAACGTTGGTTTGAGTGTCGCTGACCGTCGTGATGGCGCTCGAGTCAACGGCATTGCCGTTGATCAGCACAGCCTGGACAAGCGATGGATACAACCCAGTGCCCTGGATGGTGAATGAGTCTCCCGAATTGACACACGCCGGGCTCACGCCGGTCACGACCGGTGGCTGGATCGCAAAGGTTCGGCCAAAGGGCCATGGCACGCTCGCTGAAAGTTGGACCTCCACGACCACCGGACTACTAGGAGGGGTGGGATATATATTGTCGCGGACATTGGCGTTGAGCTCGGAAGAGCTGTTAATGAAGAGTTCTGGGGGATCGCTGGCAGAATACGACGAAAACGGTACCTGCCAGATCCATTGGTTGAAAAGGTCGATGGCTCCTCCTGTGGACAGATCGTTCAAGGTGTACAGCCAGTCCGTGGTGGCATCGCTGAAATCCGCGTCGTTCGTAATGCTCATCGCCGGGACCGTGGTGCTCTTGGAGTTGGATATCGTCGTTGTGCGGGTGACCGATGCGTTCAAGCCCTGTGCTGTGTTGAAGCCAACGCTCACGCCGATGCTGGTGCTCACACCGCTGGTGACCTGCGTGGCCTCCAGCGTTGTCTGTGGCGACGGCTGCAACAAGGTCACATTCTGGTAGGGTAAGTCCGTGGCGGCTTCGTTGCTCCAAGAGTTCAATAATTTGGCGTTGAGGACATAGTCGGCCTCCTGGAGGACATAGTAGAAGTCCGCCGAATTCAGAAAAGAGCGCGCTGCCCAGACGCTGTTGATCAGTTGAGCCTGGTTCCCGGAGGAATCCGTTTGGATGGCGTGTGATTCGTACGATTCGGCCAGGCTGAGGAGATTCTGCTGGTCATCGCCCGGTGGCGCACCGGGCACAACCGCGGTGGCCGAAAAAATCCGCTGCAGCGCCTTGATGTCGTTTGCATCGGCTGTCAGCTGCCGCCTCTTCATATCCCTTTTTGTTAAGAGGCCGGACGTCCCGGCAGCGGTCGCGCGAGGCAGCAAGATATGAGAACTGGAGTGAAGCTGGCCGTCTGCCCGGAACGCCTTGCGGAAAGCAACCAAGTCAGCGCTTGCCACACTCGGCGGCGGCTGCGCCGAGCCTCGATGCCCGAGAAGGTCGTGCAGCCGCTCGATGCTAGCCTGTGTGGCGTTGGTCAAGGCGACCCCATGGCCTGCCTCGTAAGCTGCCCTTAATCGCTCGATGATCCGCGGGGTGAACAGATCGGCTGGGCCAACGACTATACCAAGGCTGGTCCGGCACACTTTGCCTCTTAGCGGACGGAGCTTGTAGGCCGTGGAGAGAATACGCACCGCCTCACCGGAGGCCGACGGGCCGAGTTGGATCGTGCCCCGTTTCTTGGGAGCGGCGGCGGCGGAATTCGCCGCATTCTGGTCTTGAGTCATGGCCTCGTTGCCGTCCGGGTCATTGGACTTGCCCATTGCGACCGCAGTCGGCACAGCAATATTCAAGCCCACCAGCAGCGTGATTAAAAATAATACGGAAACTGTTTTCTTTTTCATGGAGGCCACCTTGGCGTAAAAAATTGACAGATTTGTCAACTGTTTAAAAGGATAGGAAATTCAATGGGCTTAATTGCCCATTTCGAGCGAATCTGCCTTTCGGGTGGGGTGCCGTCAAGCGGTGAGCATCGAGAAAACGAGTGTCGACCACGCAGGACAACGGCCTCAAACCGGGGAAAACCTGTATGAAGCTGTCTCTCGGCCCGATTGACACCGCATCCGCATCGGATACCTCGGTACCAAAGACATCGAACAGGGTGACGTTCACACTGACCGTCTTCGTCGCCGTGGCGTTAGTCAACAACTGCATAATACCTTGAATGCAAAATCGCTTTTACACTCAAATTGGAGCGCTGTCAAGCAACAATCTCTCGCAATGATAAAGACGCGATTCATCACATTTCCAAGGCCCAATCTTTCAGCTGTGATGCAACCCATGCGCCATCATCTAGCGTTAAATCATGCCCACCCCAAGCATGACTGCGAAGTTCCAAATTCCATTTTTTGTGTATGACTTCCTAACAACTGGGTGCGACCAGCCTGTCGGCTTTGGCGTTTATTAATAAAAGTTGGGATGACCTGGAGCTATGGCGCCCGGACGATAGCTTGTTGCCGCTATAACGAGGAGTGACGGGGTTTGCAACCCCGTCACTCATGCTTTGAAAATCGTTGAGTCTGCCGGCAGGTTTAGGCGATAGCCGTAACCCAACACATTGAAGCGCTAAAAGTTGGGTTACGCTATCGCTAATCCAACCTTCGGCTTTCTGCTTAAGTAGATGCCTATGAGTTAAACATCGTGCATCCCCTTTGCCACCTGATGCGGGATGCTTTCCTGCCAACGTGTCTTATACATCCAGCTGTTCAATGCTCAAACCCATTGCCAGCGCAATACGTACCGAGGAGTATTTATAAAATTTATGATGGCCTGCGTCATGTAGAATATAAATTTAAAATATCACCGTAATTGTTTCATATTGAACACCCTTTATGACTATCATCGTTCTTGCCTTTCTAATTATCCTCAACGGCGTCTTCGTCATGTCTGAAATGGCGATTGTTTCTGCGCGCAAGGCGCGTTTGCAGCAATGGAGCGATAGCGGCCGCAAGGGCGCTAGCCGGGCGCTCGCACTAGCCAATAAGCCAGCGCATTTTCTTTCGACCATCCAGCTTGGCATCACGGTTATCGCGATTCTCAGCGGGGCATTAGGCGAAGCCGCTTTGTCCGAAAAAGTCGCCAACAGCCTGTCCAAAATTCCATGGTTGCAGCCTTACGCCAACCATTTGGCGTTCTGGATCCCGGTGACGGGAATAGCCTTTTTCTCGCTTATCCTCGGCGAACTAGTACCCAAGCGCTTGGCGCTTTTAAATCCGGAGGGCATCGCCAGCGCCATGGCGCGGCCGATGGAGGTTATCTCAACAATCGCCTTCCCTCTGGTGCGGCTAATGAGTTTCGTCACCGATCTGATGCTTTGGCTGCTCCGAGTGCAGATACCGGTGCACACTCCCATCACCGAGGAAGAGATCAATGTGCTCATGGAGCAGGGAGCGGAAGCCGGTGTTTTCGAGCAGCACGAGCAAGCGCTGGTGTCCCGCATTTTCCAGTTGGACGATCAATCGATCAAGAGCGTGATGACGCCTCGTGGTGATATCGTCTATTTCGACCTGAATAACTCCTTCGAAACCAACCGCCAGAAGCTGTTGCGCAGTGGCCATTCGCGGTTCCTCATCTGCAACGGCGGACTTGGCGAGGTGGTGGGTGTACTTCGTGCAAAGTCGGTGATGGATGCATCACTTGAAGGCAAACCCATTGACTTCGCAAGCGATGCCGTCAAGCCTCTTTATGTGCCGGAAACACTGACGATGATCGAATTGCTCGAAGCCTTCAAGAAACACCGTCAGCATCTTGCTTTAGTGATCGATGAATACGGGGAGCTTCAGGGACTGGTAACGATGACTAACGTGATGGGGATGTTGGTTGGCGATGTTGCGACCGTAGAAGACGAGTCGCAACCCGAAATCGTGCAAAGGGAAGACGGATCCTGGCTGATTGACGGAAACATCCCGATCGAGCGTTTTAGGGAGGCGATGAAACTAGATTACAAACTACCTGGTGAGGGCATTCAGGCCTACCGGACACTGGGCGGTTTTGCAATGATGAGCCTTGGGCGCGTGCCACGGGTTGAAGATCAGTTCATAAGTAACGGCTTACGTTTCGAGATCGTCGACATGGACCAGAATCGTGTGGACAAACTCATCGTCTCCAGGATCGGGGCGGAACCGATCTCATCGCATGAAGTGACACCCGGCAAGCGAGAGGATGAGTAAGAGTCACTCTTCATTCGAAACCGAGCGCAAGCGAAGACCGGTCGAATGAGTTCAGCTTCGGAACGGTGGCATTTCCTTGGCTCACTTCCGATAGTTCTACACAAAACTAATGAGTTGATGACCCTCTTCGATTTCTTGTTCGGGGCGTGCCTTCCAGGTGGATATGGGTCATGGCTCACCGCTTCGCCGTTTTGTTAATGCTTTTCATAAGCCTGACTGAACATCGAAGCTCCGAGGAGCGCCAGCGTATCGCCTGTGTTTGTGCGATTTCAGTCGGCGCTGCGCTTCTAATAGCCCACATAGGAGGCAGTTTTTGGTTAAAATTTTTCGATATAGGTATCGATTGGTTGCAAAATCAAGGCAACTGGACGAAATTAACCCACTTTCAAGTATCCAAACGTTTACCTATGAAATCGATGATATCCGTTGCAATTGATTAGGTTTTATTCCGAATCGCTAGCTTTTGAACGATTGAAGTCATTCATTGCAATGATAACAGGAATAATTCTGAAAACTCCTGAGCAAATCTGGATTTTTTTCGTTTTATTGCAATCATAGCACTCGTTATTTCATTTAAAAAAGACTATAAGTACCCATAAACTATAAGTACAGAGGTAGACAAGGTGGATCTTTTTAATTATGCGGATGAATTCGGCCCGGCAAAAGTCATACATATCTATGAGCCGTCGGTTGGCCTGAAAGGGATATTGGTCGTCGACAATGTGGCAATGGGGCCATCGATTGGCGGTGTGCGCATCGCACCGGATGTCAGTGTTAAAGAATGTATTCGTTTGGCTCGGGCTATGACATTTAAAAATGCCGCCGCGAGTTTACCTCATGGCGGCGGCAAAATGGTTATTTACGGCGATCCTAAAATGCCCAAAGAACAGAAAGAACAGCTCATGCGTGCCGCAGCAGCTTCTTTACGTCACGAAGACGACTATATCTTTGGGCCGGATATGGGTACTAATGAAGAATGTATGGCCTGGGTCAGAGATGAAAACGGCCGCTCTGTCGGTTTACCCAGGGAACTTGGCGGTATTCCTCTGGATGAATTGGGATCGACTGGATGTGGAGTCAGGTATGCCACAAAGGTTGCATTGCGTTACATGGATTTCGATTTGAAAAATGCGAGGGTCGTAATACAGGGATTCGGATCAGTCGGTAAGCATGCCGCTCGCTTTTTAGCCGAAGAAGGCGCAGTCATCATTGCCGCCAATGATAGCCGCGGTACCATTTACAATCCTAAAGGACTGGATATTATCGCGTTATTCAAACTCAAAGAAGAAGGTAAAAGCGTTGCCAATTATTCCGGCGGCAAGGCACTGAAACGGGACGACATCATTGACATCGATTGTGACATATGGATTCCTGCAGCTCGCCCGGATGTGATTCATGAAGATAATGTACATCGGCTTAAAACCCGTCTGATAGTCCAAGGCGCCAATATTCCTATCACCCATGGTGCTGAAAAAATATTATTTGAAAAAGGCGTCGTCTGTATTCCGGACTTTATCGCCAACGCGGGTGGCGTTATCTGTGCAGCAATGGAATACCATGGCGCGACGGCAAGAGCTGCAACGCAGGCGATAGAAGAAAAAATCAGCCGCAATACCGAGAAAATCATGGAAATTTCACGGAAGAAAAATATTCAGCCCAGAGAAGCTGCCATAGAAATGGCATCCGAGCGTATAAAAAAAGCCATGTCGTACAGGCGCTGGTCGCTATTTTCATCGGCGCCGGATTTTATCTAGCTTGACCGGAGAGGACCATGTTTACTATCCGCTTTCACGGTCGTGGTGGTCAGGGTATAAAAACAGCCAGTCGCTTGCTGGGGAGCGCATTTTTTCTGGAAGGTTTTGAAGTCCAGGATGCTCCCCGCTATGGCGCCGAACGCCGCGGCGCTCCGATGTCCGCTTATGTCAGGGCCGATCGTCAGCCGATTAATGCAAGGGGGGTAATTCTGCAACCGGGTCTGGTTATTGTTGCCGATGACAGCCTGGTGCCGATTCCGGCAGCCGGTGTATTAGCCGGCATCACGGAGCGCACTGTGCTACTGATTGCAAGTCATGAAGCAGAGCTGGTCTGGCGCGACCGCCTTAATCTTAAAGGGCCTATTCTGATTATTCCACAAGAAGATACCTCAAACGTCGAAGCAGCTCACATCAGCGCAGTCTGCGCCGGTGCCGCCGCCTGCCTGACCGGCGTTATTGCCCGCGAAAACCTCATACACGCGATCCAGGATGAACTCGACAAACTCGGTCCGGAATTGCTGAATGAAAATCTGGCCGTGGCACTGAAAAGTTACGACCGGATGAATGATTTTAAGGGCCTGGTTAAAGAAACTGAACTGGATTCATTAGCGAATTATCAAAAACCTGCATGGATCGATTTGCCACTGGAACCGTCCGAACTGTCATCTCCGATCATACAGGGGTCTCAAACAAGCACGCTAGTCAGAACCGGTTTATGGCGTACTCAACGCCCGGTTATCGATTATGATTGCTGCCATCGATGCTGGTGGGTATGCAGCAGTTTTTGTCCCGACAGCGCGATAAGTATCAATAAAGACGGGTTTCCGGTTATCGATTACGAGCATTGCAAAGGCTGCATGATTTGCGTGGCGCAATGCCCCTCGCATGCGATAGCAACCATTCCCGAGGCTGAAGCGCAACGTCGGGAACAACAGGGAGATCAAAAATGAGCCGAAAACTTTTGACCGGCAATGCTGCCGCTGCCTGGGGTGCACGCCTGGCCGATATCGATTATGTACCCGCCTTCCCGATTACGCCGCAGACTGAAATTATCGAGACACTCTCCGGCTGGTTCGACAGCGGCGACATGCAAGGCCGAATGACAGTTCTGGAATCGGAACATTCAATGATAACCGCGGCAGGCGCGGCCGCCGCTACCGGAGTCAGGGTTTTTACCGCGACCTCCAGCCAGGGCATGCTGCATGCGATGGAAATGATTTACGCGGTTACCGGCTGGCGGGTACCCTTCGTGCTGGTTAACGTTTCCCGCGGGCTAAGCACCCCGATTACATTGGAACCAGATCACAACGATGTGCTGGCAGCACGGGACAGTGGCTTCCTGCAGATCCACTGTGCGACCTGTCAGGAAGTTCTGGACACCATATTAATGGCTTACCGGCTGGCCGAACATAAAAATATCCGTTTACCGATCATCGTTAATCTGGATGGATTTTATTTATCGTTTACCCGGGAACCAGTCGATATTCCTGATCAGGCGGCCGCCAGGCAATTCGTCGGCATATTCGATCCCGGCAATATCCGCTTCCGCGCCAGCATGCCGGAAAGCCAGGCTGTGGCAGTACTGGGCGGTTCGCCTTATTCCTATTTTCGCTATGAAACCCATTTGGCGATGCTGGAAGCATTGAACGCATATCCTGAAATCGCCGAAGAATTCAACGAACAATTCGGCAGGTACCACGGCATTCTTGAATGCTTTCAGTGCGAGGATGCCGACTATGTATTTTTTATGATGGGCTGTTTTGCCACCAAGGCCAAAGATGCTGTTATTAAATTGCGCGAAGCCGGCATTAAAATCGGCCTGCTTCGGCCGCGCCTGATCAGGCCGTTTCCGGGCCAAGCCATCGCTACCGTTGTCAGCGGCAAACAAGGCGTCGCTGTGATAGACCAAAATCTGTCGATGGGTAAAGGCGGCATATTGCATGCGGAACTCGCATCGGTTCTGTATGGGATTAAAGAGGCTCCATCGATTCTCGCCAGTTTTATCGGCGGACTGGGCGGCCGCGATATTTCTCAGCAGGAGTTTTTTCAAATGGCCGAAATTCTGATCGATGCCGTCAAAACCGGGCAAACTCCGCCGCCCAAGTTGCTGTACACCGAACGCGAATTTAAAGAACTCAAGAACCTGCGCGCCATCGCTCAAATCGAAAGACAGCAACTCAAGGAGCCGCAATCATGACAGAAACCCGATTCGCACGTATGAAGGACTTGCCTTCAACTCATTTACTGGGTGCTGGAACACCGATGTGCGCAGGTTGTGGCGGTCTCCAGGTGTTACATGAAATTTACGATATCCTGGGTGACAAGACCGTGTTCGTCAATGCGGCCGGCTGCATGACTCTTCTGACCATCTATCCTTTTACACCATTTCGCGGCTCCTGGCTTTATACTGCGATGGGGTCGGCTCCGGCCGGCGCTCAGGGCGTACGGGATGCTTTGGATATTTTATTGGAGAAAAAACGCATCACTCCTGTTGAAGATTTAACAACGGTGGTGTTAACTGGCGACGGCTCTGCATACGGCATGGGTATTTCCGCGACCTCGGCAGCAATAGACAGGAACCTGGATTTTTTATACATCTGTTACGACAATGAAGGCTACGGCAATACCGGTCAGCAGTTTTCAGGCGCTACCCCGCATGCAGCCAAGACGTCGACCAGTAAAGGTCCGATAGGATATCCCGGCTATAAAAAGGATTTATTTTCTTTGTGGGTGGCCAATAAACCGGCTTATGTAGCGACTGTCATCGGAGCGGAGCCTCTGGATTTGGCCAGAAAAATAGAGCAAGCAACAAAACTGAAAGGCCCGCGCATGATTATTGCGCTGTCGCCCTGTCCCACAGGCTGGGACTTCGATCCGAAAGAAGCTGTTGCAATAGGCAAACTGGCTGTTAAAACCGGCGTTTGGCCGCTTAAAGAATATGTAAACGGCAAAGTGGTACATACGAAAATCCCCGGTGACCGATTGCCAGTTGAAGAATATTTGAAGACACAGGGACGCTTTGCTCATTTGTTCTCGCCTGTCCGAAACGAAGCGATGATTAATGAAATACAACAACGGATCGACGATTACTGGAACACGATCGGCGGAGATTGATTAATGGCTTATAACAAAAGCTACTTTCACCGGGGCGGCGAGAGTCCGCTGCTGGGACAAACAATTCCCGAACATTTTGCCGACATCGTCTCCCGTTTTCCTAACCATGAGGCTCTGGTTTGCATTCCTCAGCATCAGCGGCTGACGTATTCGGAATTATTGCTGCGGATAGATCAACTGGCCCGGGGACTGATTGCCCTGGGCTTTGGTAAAGGCGACCGCATCGGCATCTGGTCAACCAATAATCTCGAATGGGTTTTGTTACAAATGGCCACCGCCCGGATTGGCGCCGTTCTGGTCAATATTAATCCGGCCTATAGGCTGCATGAGCTGGAATACGTTTTAAAAAATTCCGGAATTGTCTGTTTGTTTACCATCCCGGCCTTCAAAAACAGCGATTATGTCGCCATGCTTGGCAAATTATTGCCGGAACTGGGCATAAGCAGCCCTGATCGCTTAGCCTCAAGCAATTCGCCAGCATTGCGCCGGGTCGTGATTTACGACCCGGCCGATCCTGCAAACACCAAACGCCCGGACGCGGGATTTTCTGTCTGGCAGGAAGTGATAAAAGCTGCGGTGCAAATCACTCTGGAGCAACTCAACCGTATTACTGCCGGCCTGGATAGAGATGATCCCATCAACATCCAATATACCTCGGGCACAACAGGCTTTCCCAAGCCGGTTCTGCTCAGTCACCATAATATTTTGAATAACGCGTGGTTTTCCGCCCAAGCCATGCATTTCACACATGATGACAGGCTCTGCATTCCGGTGCCGTTTTATCACTGTTTCGGCATGGTGCTGGCTAATCTCTTATGTTTTTCAGTGGGAGCTACCGCTGTCATTGCCTGTGACCATTTCGACGTAGAAGCCGTGCTAAAAGCGATTGAGCAGGAACGCTGCACGGCTGTTCACGGGGTTCCCACGATGTTTATTGCCGAACTTGAACATCCCGATTTTAGCAATTACCGGCTGGATTCGCTTCGCACCGGTATCATGGCCGGTGCGCCTTGCCCGCCTGCACTGATGGAACGCGTGATGACGGCGATGCATTGCCCGGAGATTCTTATCGGTTACGGCGAAACTGAAGCATCCCCTTTGACGCATCTCACTACGCCTGAAGATAGTATCGAAAGACGAACCAAAACAGTGGGCCGCAATCTTCCGCATCAGGAAGTCAAGATTATTGATATTGCCGGCGAACAAACGGTACCGTTAGGTCAGGTCGGCGAAGTCTGCTTCCGGGGGTATCACATCATGAAAGAGTATGCCAATAATCCGGAAGCCACCGCTCAAGCGATAGACCGGCAAGGCTGGCTGCATTCTGGCGATTTGGGCGTGATGGACAAAGACGGTTATCTCAATATTACCGGACGCCTCAAGGATATGATCATACGCGGCGGCGAAAACATCTATCCGCGCGAAATAGAGGATTTTATATTTACCCACCCGAAGGTAGCGGGCGTTGCCGTCTTTGGCATACCCGACGAGTTTTACGGCGAGGAAGTGGTCGCATGGATTCAACTCCGTGCCGATACCGATTGTAGTGTTGAAGAAATCAAGGACTTCTGCCAGGACAATCTGGCGTATTTCAAAATACCGAAACTTATCTTTTTTGTAGACTCATTTCCAATGACCGTTACCGGCAAGTTGCAAAAATACCGTATGAGGGAGATGACCCAGGAAAATCTGAAAGATCGGCAAAATGTGGAAGATAGCTGAAATGTAAAAGTTTCAATTATCTGAAAACTTTACTTATTTTAAGTATCGGTTACCAACAAGCCTGATTTACATCCGGAATCTGTTTTACCTGCAATTCAGGATATGTTTTTTTCAAAACTTCCAGGCGTTCGATTAGTTTGTCATCACCCCTGATCAGGGCGTATTTTTGTGATTTGGTTTTATATATGGCTTTTACTTCCGCATTAATACCTTTAGCAAGCAGTTCGTTTTTCATTATTAACGCGGTTTCTTCTTTAATGAATAAACCCAAAGAAATGTTGCCTTTATTCTCACCTGTGAGCAGCCAAAGATCCTTTATGCCATGACTTTTGAGCATTTTGATATTATCCTCAGACTCTAACTCTGTTTGTGCGGCAGGGTAATAAACCATGTAATTACTGGCTACCTGTTCATCCCGGCTTATCGGTTTAATTTCGCCCTTAATATCTTTTAACCGGTTCAGCCAAGACTGATAGATCTTTTTATTAGCAAAAGGCCCAACTTCGTAGGCACACTCTTCAATTTTATCGGCATCGGATATGTTTGAATCATTGGCCATCGATTTTTCTAATGCCGGTTTAGCTATGCTTTCTGACACTGCGGGTAATGGCTCGGGTTTTGGAGCCGACTTGTTGGCTTCATCGGTTGCAGCAGTTTCTGCGATGGGCTGCTCTGAAACAGACACAGACGCTATTACTTGTGGGACATTTTTTAATTCGCTGACCAGCAGAATCTGCTCCTGATCCAAATCTGCATGCTGTTCTGTAGTATCAGTAATGGAAACAAATGCACCTGTTTTGTATTCCCACATAAACAGCGCAACATTGGCAATTGCCACCAGAAAAAACAAAATTTTCATAACTGACTCTCCATGACAATGGCTAATCCACGCAACACCAAATCAGTGTCAATAATAGACTTGGTTTCAAGCTGTGCAGCGATAATTCCGGCATCGCCACCTGTGACGATCAATTGCATAGCATTCGATTGTTTTTTTAAGACATGCTCAATCAGGCCGACAGCAGCAGATAAGGTACCACTGTAAATGGCGGCTTCGGTAAAGTTTGCAGGCCCGAAGTCATAGTTTGAGTCATGAAATTGCAGCGCCTCAGTCCCTGCTGCCAGGGATTTTTTCATCAGTATTAAGCCGGGGCTAATCAGGCCGCCTTGATGTTTGCCATCAGCATCGAGCAAATCGACGGTAATGGCTGTGCCGCAATCGATTATACAGGCAGGCAATCGATAATGTTTTCGAACTGCCACTAACGCCAACCAGCGATCAACTCCCAATTTTTCCGGTTGTTGATAGGCGTTATAGACCCCGAAGGCGTGGGCTTGCGACTTTACTTGAAGAATCTCAATAGTTGGCCAAAGTTCAACAGCTACCGCCAATAACATCTCTAACAAGGGAGTTGCGCTAACGCAGGCGACGGCAAGACGTTCAGGAGGAGGTTGCAGTTTCCAGGTTTCAACAAGTTCATACCGGGTAATCTGTTGATTAACCAACGCATGGCTTGTAATCAGCTCGCCATCCTGCAAAATAGCCCATTTGAGCCGGGTATTCCCCATATCAACCAGTAAGTTCATCATGTTGCAGAATTAAAACTGACTTCACCCGAAGCGAAGGCCTGAGTAACACCATCAGGCCGTTTAATCAGTAACAGACCATTATCATCGATGCCTTCAACGATTCCTTCGACTTGTTGCTGGCCGATAAACAGTGTTACCGTGTTGCCTTTCAGGCAATCGTAGCTGCGCCATTCATCAAGATAAGTTTTAATGCCGATCGTTTCAAACCGGTTAGTAATAGAGAGAATATGATCCAATACCGTTCCAGCCAATTTATTTCTGAATAACGGGTTTTCGCCAAGAACTTTAGTCAGGTCAGTCCATGCCTGAGTAATGCTTTGCGCTTGAGATTCCGGTAAAAACAGATTTAATCCCAAGCCAATGACAGCGGCACAGGGCCCATCGGCTTCACCAGCAACCTCAATCAGTATGCCTCCTAATTTTTTACCTTGACTGTAAATATCATTAGGCCATTTTAAGCCAACATCATTGATATTGTGCTGTTTTAAAGCCCTGATGACTGCGACACCAATTGCCAGACTCAACCCCGCCGTACCGGCGATGCCACCTTGTTGAAAACGCCAGAGCATTGACACATAAATATTGCTGCCGTAGGGTGAAACCCATTGCCGCCCTCGTCTGCCTTTACCTGCCGTTTGATGCTCTGCAAAACAAACAAAACCCGATGGCGCATTATGTTGCGAACGCTCCACCAGATAACTGTTAGTGGAATTGATGGTGTCATGAATTTCCAGCGATGAAATTAATGCTTTATTCTGTTCGCTAAGAATTGCATTGATTTTGGTGTATGCCAATAATTCAAGCGGTTTATTTAGCCGGTAACCTTTACCACTGACTGCCGAATGGTGTAAACCCAATTCAGGCAAACCCTTTAACTGTTTACCAACAGCGGATCGACTAACACCCAGCGCCTCGGCTAATTCAGTACCAGAGTGAAATTCGCCATCAGCCAGTATCTTAAGGATTTTTTTTTGTTTATTAGAAATAAGCACAGATTTTGTCTTTAAAATGGAGAAGGTGTTGATTTATTGCCTAAACCAAAAATGTATATCAATATAAATACAATAGGTTAAGCCATCTAAACCATCAATTTCTTCCTGTACAATTCGTCAAATTATACGTTAAACCAGGTAATTATTATCGACAATCTCGATTAACCGACACCATGATGTAGGACACATTGTTAAATTATTTCACCTAAGTTCGGAATTCGTAGTTCCTCGATTTAGCATCTTCGAAAGATTTGCATCTGTCTGTACTAAATTGAAATACTGACTTGAACCTTGCTCCTGTTTGTAATTCTATATATATTTGCCTTGATTCCCTGCTTCTCGATAACCCGCTTCCAGCAATGTAGATTCTCACCATTGTGGATTTTTAACAAATCAACCTAAGGAACTTCCTTAAGGAAACCAAGATGTCTGAACAAGCAAACTATATCCGTTGGTTTAATGAGTTAACGATAGATGATGTACCCCTGGTTGGAGGTAAAAATGCATCATTGGGTGAAATGTATCGTGAATTGACCCCGCAAGGCATTCGAATACCTAATGGCTTTGCTGTGACCGCTGAAGCTTACCGTTATTTACTGGATCAGGCGGATGCTTGGGAACCCCTGCATCAGGCGCTGGATGAACTGAATCCTGACGATGTCACCGATCTTGCCAAGCGTGCACGTAGAGCCCGTGACATTATCTATGCTGCGCCCTTCCCTGCTGATCTTGAAAACCAGATACTCAAAGCATTTGCCCAATTGCATCAGCAATACGGTGAAGATATGAGCGTTGCCGTGCGCAGTTCCGCCACCGCTGAAGATCTGCCTACCGCCAGCTTTGCCGGACAACAGGATACTTTCCTTAATATAAGCGGCGAACAAGCCTTACTGGAAGCCTGCAAACGCTGTTTTGCCAGTCTGTTTACCGACCGCGCCATCCATTACCGCATAGACCAGGGCTTTGATCATTTCAAACTGGCGTTATCGATAGGCATTATGAAAATGGTGCGATCTGACCTGGATGCCAGCGGCGTGATGTTTTCTCTGGATACCGAATCAGGTTTCAGCGATGTGGTTTTTATTACCGGCGCCTACGGCTTGGGTGAAAATGTCGTGCAAGGCTCAGTAGATCCGGACGAGTTTTATGTCCACAAGCCGACCTTTGAACAGGGTCATCGCGCCGTATTAAAACGTACCTTGGGCGCAAAAAAAATAAAAATGATTTATAGCGATGGACGCACGCGCGAATCTACCCGAAATATTGTGACCTCTGACGAAGAACGTAACCGTTTTTGTCTTGACGATCAAGATGTACTAACCCTGGCCGATTACGCCATCAAAATAGAAAAACATTACAGCGCCAAGGCGGGCCAGCCAAAACCGATGGATATGGAATGGGCGAAAGACGGCATTGACGGCACCCTGTATATTGTGCAGGCCCGGCCGGAAACCGTCGTATCCCAGTTGAGCGGGATGGTTTTGGAGCAATATGTGCTTAAAGACAAGGCAAACCCGATTGTTACGGGTCATTCGGTCGGCAGCAAAATTGCCACTGGTAACGCACGAATTGTTGACAATTTAGGACAGCTGAGCAACTTTAAAGCCGGTGATGTGCTGGTTGCGGATATTACAACGCCCGATTGGGAACCGGTAATGAAAATTGCTTCGGCAATAGTCACCAATCGCGGCGGGCGCACCTGTCATGCGGCCATCGTGTCCAGGGAATTGGGTGTTCCTGCAGTCATCGGTTGTGATAATGCAACGACAACCATTAACAACAATACGCCCGTAACGGTATCCTGTGCTGAAGGCGATATCGGTAAGGTCTATGAAGGCATCCTGAATTTTGAGATCAAAACCACGGATTTGTCCGGCCTGAAACGCCCTGGAACTAAAATCATGTTGAATATCGGTAATCCGGAACTGGCTTTCAAGACCAGTTTTCTGCCCAATGACGGCGTGGGTTTGGCGCGCATGGAATTTATTATTACCGAATACATCAAAGCGCATCCGCTGGCATTGATACACCCGGAGCGGGTGCAGGATGCCGACGAACTCGAACAACTCAGTGACTTGACACGCAACTACGAAAACCCCAAGGATTTTTTTATCCAGCGCCTGTCGGAAGGCGTGGGCACCATTGCGGCGGCTTTTTACCCCAAACCCGTTGTCGTGCGGATGTCCGATTTTAAAACCAATGAATACGCCACCTTGTTGGGCGGGCGCTGGTTCGAATTTGATGAAGCCAACCCGATGATTGGTTTTCGCGGCGCTTCACGTTACACCCATCCCGCCTACGCGGAAGGCTTTGCATTGGAATGCGCGGCCATGAAACGGGTCCGCGATGACATGGGCCTGACCAACGTCATTCTGATGATTCCGTTTTGCCGACGGGTACAGGAAGCCCAACGGGTACTTGAGTACATGGCGCAACTGGGCTTAAAGCGCGGCGAAAATGGGCTGGAAATCTATGTGATGTGCGAGATTCCCAATAACGTCATCCAGATCGATGCCTTTTCCGAACATTTCGACGGTTTTTCCATCGGCTCCAATGACCTTACCCAGCTAACCTTAGGTGTAGATCGTGATTCTGCGATTGTTGCCGAAGATTTTGACGAACGCGACCCCGGTGTTAAAGAAATGATCCGACTTGCCGTCGAAGGCTCAAAACGTAACGGCAAACATTGCGGCCTGTGCGGCCAGGCGCCGTCAGATTATCCTGAAATGGCGGATTTTCTGACAGAAATCGGCATAGACTCGATGAGCTTGAACCCTGATACAGTGCTACAAACCACTCAACAGGTGCTGGAAACTGAAAAGCGGCTGGGCAGGAGTCAGCCAGATTGATAGCAACCAATCCTCCTTAAGCCTAAAGTGTCAGGAATTTTTACAGCTTTTAAATAGACCAATAAAACTGCCAGTTAGATTTAATTTATTTGTGTCCACTGAGCTGATTTTTTGACCATCGTGCATGAGCCATAATCAGCCATGCTGCTCGATTCTAAAAAATCAGTTGAGATGGTAGGCAGTTCTGAAAGCTATCTCTACACATACTTTTATCGTTCGGGAAATCTGTTTTGAACTTAGGTGTCAGGAATTTTTACAGCTTTTAAACAGGCTAATGAAACAGCCAGTTAGATATCATTTAAACGTGTCTACTGAGCTAAGGTTTTGTTTGGCCATCTTTAATGAGCCATGCCGCTTGCTGGTGAGCACAAACAGCAGGCGCCAACCGGGCTTTTGTCAGTTTTTTTTACAGTTTTTATTGGATATTGCTTCCTTGTCTACATAAAAATATCCAAGCTTATGTTTTATTGAGCTTAATTATTAATTGGCAAGAATGCTGCTATATAAATTAGTGCTGGGCTTGGATATCATGCCTGACATTGCACTCAACTGAAGCGCAGCATTGTAGCCGTTACTTTATTCACGTTCTCACAAAGCGCGCGCCGTTAGCTTTAGATTAAGCTGTGCAAATCTGCTATAAATTTAATTTATTAATTACGGAGACTTAAGTCATGAAACTCAAATCTTACCTAAGTGTCCATTTTTCAAGAGGAATCAGCTCATGAACATTATCAAGAAAGTTTTGGTGGCGATGGGTTTAGTCATTGCTGCGCAGGGCGTAGCACAGGCCGCACTCATCACTTCATGGAACTACACACTTAACACCCAGTTTACTTCAGCAACCTATATCAACGGTGCGACCACCACGGCTCCTGTTCCTTCAGTGAATATACCACCTGGCACCAGCACCACCGCCTTACTGCTGAGCTGGGGAATTCCGAACTCTGCCGCTGGACAAAGTAGTCTCGGTATTAGCAACCCAGCTGCCGGCACAATAGCTACGACTACTGATCCGGCGGCACCGTTCGTAGCCCCCGGAAGCATCCTGACCCATAACAATCGCCCGATCTTTGCTCCGTATTTGACTGCAATGCATATGCAAGCCACTCTTACGCTGACGACTTTAACGCCTCCACCTGTGGGAATCCCCGCTCCCGGTCTGGTCCCTCTGACCTTTGACGTTGCATTCGTGGAGACACCTAACAACACGAACGCGGGCCCATGCGCTGTAGCGTCGAGCCCAACTCCTTGTAACGACATCTTCGCGCTCGTCGGCACGCCGAACTTGAATCAGACTTTTACTCTGGACGGCATCCTTTACACCGTGCGGGTTTTCCCAGCCGTGGCTGGCGTACTCAACACGCTGCCGGACGCAGTATGCGTCGCAGCAGGTCAGCCAATTGGTTGTACCGGCTTCACCACGCCGGAGAATGCAGCAACAAACCTGCCATTTGCGTTCACCGTTAGTGCTACGCAAGATGTGGAACCGGTTCCCGAACCTGGCTCGCTCGCGCTAATGGGCCTTGGTCTGATGGGGTTTGCTGCAGCCAGACGTAAACGTAACAACGCCTAGGCACTTTGTCTGTCACCGGCTGACTAAGCCCTGCTCAGGCAGGGCTTTTCTTTATTACCGAGAACTCAACGCTTCGCCAGGGCTCTCTTACCCACATCCTTTATCCTGTATTTAAGACATAAAAAAAGGGCCTATACGGCCCTTTTTATTTAATAACAGATATTATTCTTTATCCACTTCTTTGATACTTAATCTGACTCTACCTTGGCGATCAATTTCAAGCACTTTAACTCTGACTACATCGCCTTCATTTAATCTGTCGCTGACTTTATCAACATGCTCATCTGAAATTTGCGAGATATGAACCAAGCCGTCTTTGCCAGGAAGAATCGTGACGAAAGCACCGAAATCCATTAGCCTGGCGACTTTACCTTCGTAAACCCTACCCACTTCAACTTCAGCCGTAATTTCCTCGATAAGACGACGCGCTTCTTCACCGGCTGCCTTATCTACAGAAGCTACTTTTACAATGCCGTCGTCGGTTAAATCAACACTGGCTCCGGTTATCTCAGTAATACTGCGGATCGTTGCGCCGCCTTTACCGATAACTTCACGAATTTTACTCGGATCAATTTTGAAAGTAATAATGCGCGGCGCAAAATCAGACATTTCATCGCGTGTACTCGATAACGCCTTGTTCATTTCCCCCAGAATATGCAAACGGCCTTGTTTTGCTTGTTCCAGCGCGGTTTTCATAATTTCCGCGGTGATGCCCTCTATCTTGATGTCCATTTGCAAGGCGGTAATTCCGTCTGCTGAACCGGCAACTTTGAAGTCCATATCGCCCAGATGATCTTCATCGCCCATAATGTCAGACAAAACTACAAAGCTATCGCCTTCTTTAATCAAGCCCATTGCGATACCTGCAACCGGTGATGAAATCGGCACACCTGCATCCATTAATGCCAGGCTGCTCCCGCATACCGAAGCCATGGAGCTTGACCCATTGGATTCAGTGATTTCAGAAACCACACGAATGGTATAGGGAAATTCATCCATATTTGGCAACACGGCTGTTACACCACGCTTTGCCAAACGGCCATGACCAATTTCACGACGTTTTGGTGAACCGACAAAACCTGTCTCACCGACACTGAACGGAGGAAAATTATAATGCAGCATGAACGGTTCTTTATATTCACCCGCTAAAGCATCAATGATTTGTGCATCACGTTGCGTACCCAGTGTTGCTACCACCAACGCCTGCGTTTCACCCCGCGTAAACAGAGCAGAACCGTGAGTTCTGGGTAATACACCTGTTCTAATTGAAATCGGCCGGATCGAATCCAAAGCACGGCCATCGATGCGTTTGCCTTCATTAAGAATAGCGTTGCGAACAATACGATATTCGAGGTGTTCGATAATGGTGCGAATATCATTTTCTGCGTAACTTGCCGATAACTTTTCAACAATGGCGTTACGAATACTTTTCAGGTGATCCTGGCGAACCAATTTTTCCGCAATGGTGTAGGCAGCTTTAATATCGGCCTCAACAGCTTCTGTGACTAATTCGACCAGTTCAGCATTAGCCTCGGGGGCAACCCACTCAACAATACCAGTACCTGCTGCTTTGGCAAATTCATTAATGGCATTAATGGCGATCTGCATTTGTTCATGGCCAAACAAAACCGCACCCAACATGACTTCTTCCGAGAGTCCGGCCGCTTCAGATTCAACCATCAATACTGCATGAGTAGTACCTGCTACCACCAGGGTCAATTGAGATTCTTTTAATGCTGTAGGAGACGGGTTTAACAAATAACTGCCATCTTTATAACCAACACAAGCTGCGCCTATTGGCCCGTTAAAAGGCAAGCCTGAAACTGCCAATGCAGCGGAGGCCCCCAAAAGAGCTGGAATTTCAGAATCAACTTCCGGATTCAAAGAGATCACTGTGGCAATAATCTGAACTTCGTTAGTATAGCCCTCAGGAAAAAGTGGCCGAATAGGCCGATCAATCAATCTGGACGTTAAGGTCTCTTGTTCGCTTGGCCGTCCTTCTCTCTTGAAAAAACCGCCGGGTATTTTGCCCGCTGCATAAGCTTTTTCCTGATAATTAACGGTTAATGGAAAAAAATCGCCACCATTAGCTTCTTTTTTACCAACGACGGTGACTAGCAGTGATGTACCATCTACATCGATTATGACAGCGCCGTCTGCTTGACGAGCTATTTCACCTGTTTCTAGTGTAACGAGTTTATCGCCGTACTGAAATTCTTTCCTAATAGGATTCACTATAGGGTTCCTTTGTGTAGATTTGGTTAAAGAGTGGTGTCGGGTTAGTCTGTCTGCCTGTGCGATACACGCAGACAGACTAACCCGACCTACAGCTGAACTGTTTACTGAATATTTCCTATTTACGCAAACCTAGGCGCTCAATCAATGAACGATAACGGTTGATGTCTTTATTTTTCAGATAATCCAGCAGCTTGCGACGCTGATTAACCATACGCAACAAACCACGACGTGAATGATTGTCTTTTTTGTGGGCTGCAAAGTGTGGTGTTAAATGAGTAATGTGCGCTGTCAACAGGGCAACTTGTACTTCAGGTGATCCTGTATCGGTTTCAGACAGGCGATACGCTTCGACAACCGCTTTTTTTTGTTCTGCAGTAAATGGCATTTATAATCCCTAAGATTAAAATTAAAAAATAAAAACCGTCTAATGACGGCTCTTCAGTACACTGATCTCCACGTTAGGGTGTAGAAATCAATATTTATTATATAGAAACCCGATAAATTGCATTTCTATTTATCGTTCATATTGAACAATTTTTTCGGCGCTATTTTACCATCCAATAGCATTTCTCCCAAGCCCAAAAAATCAGCAGAATGATACATTCGCACCATACCTTGCCGCGTTCCCAAGCTGGAATCCGAAGCACCGAGAAAATTGATCGATTGTCCGTATTTTATAGCAATGGCTTGCTCATCAGACAAATAGACAGATGGCAGTGCTTCCAAAGGCTTATCAACATTGATCAGGCATTGAAACAAGTCCTGTTCACTCATGGCCGTCAACTGCTCGATGGTCTTGGCTTGTTCAATACTAAATTGCCCCGCTTCCAGTCGTCGCAATAGTTTCACAGTACCGCCGCACCCCAAAGTGTGTCCGATATCTTCAGCCAGTGACCGGATATAAGTGCCTTTTGAACAGAAGACCTCCAATATTAGCCAGTCTTTGGAAAAATCCAGCAGCTTCAGCTCAAATATCTTGATTCGCCTGGCTCTGCGCTCGATTGTTTTACCTTCACGTGCCAATTCGTAGAGTTTTTTACCATTATGCTTTAGTGCAGAATACATGGGAGGGATTTGTTCGATTTCACCCGTAAACTGTTGCAGGCAGGCTTGTATGTCTTCAGTCGACAAATCAGGCACCGGTTTTGTTTCGATAACAATGCCTTCTGCATCACCGGTATCGGTCATGACGCCTAGCTGGACAAGTACTTGATAACGTTTGTTATCATCCAGCATTAAAGCGGACACTTTAGTTGCCTCGCCAAAACAAAGCGGCAACAAACCGGTTGCCATCGGATCCAGACTGCCGGTGTGCCCCGCTTTATTAGCATTAAACAAATGCCTTACTTCCTGTAAAGCCCTATTTGAAGACACACCCAGGCGCTTATCTAAAAGCACTATGCCGTGAACATTGCGCCCGGACTTGCGTTTGCTCATGTATTGGACTTATCCAAATCATGCCCGTCCTGAGCGGAGTCGAAGGGCTTGTCCAAATCGCTCAAGAGCTCTGCAACACGCATACCGGTATCAAATGAATCATCGTAATAAAAACGTAATTCAGAAATATGCCGCAAACGCATTCTTTTTGCCAATTCATGTCGAATCATAGGCGCTAACTCATTTAGCAACTTAACATTGGCGCGTTTGCCCTGTTCATCAACATTTAATACTGTGATATATACTTTTGCAACAGCGAGGTCTTTAGTTACTTCAACTTCATTGATAGTAATAAAACCCAACCTGGAATCATCAATATCCCGCTGCAAGATTAAAGAAAGCTCTTTCTGCATCTGCGATGAAACACGGGCATTACGACCAAATTCTCTTGCCATAAGCTTACAATTCCCGCTTGATTTCTATGCGTTCAAATACTTCGATCTGGTCGCCGGGCTTGACATCATTGTAATTTTTCACGCCGATGCCACATTCCATGCCCATTTTAACTTCGGCCACATCATCTTTAAAGCGGCGCAATGATTCCAGTTGCCCTTCAAAAATCACCACGTTTTCACGCAGCACACGTATAGGCAAGTTTCGTTTGACATAGCCATCAATGACCATACATCCTGCAATTGCACCGTATTTTGGTGAACGGAATACATCGCGCACTTCAGCAAGACCAACAATCTGCTCTTTAATTTCGGGTGCCAACATGCCGCTGATAGATTTCTTAACTTCATCGATCGCATCATATATGACACTGTAATAATGCAGATCTATGCCTTTTTCCTCAATCAGCTTTCTGGCTGTCGCATCTGCCCGGACATTAAAGCCCATGAGAATTGCACCCGAAGCCAATGCCAAATTAGCGTCACCTTCATTAATACCGCCAACACCGCCAAAAACGACTTTAACTTCTACTTCTTCATTTGATAATGCAATCAGGGAACTGCGTAACGCTTCCAGACTGCCTTGCACATCAGTTTTTATAACCAGATTTACGCTGGCAAGTTCACCTGTCGCCATTCTGGAAAATACTTCATCCAGTTTGGAGGCCTGTTGCGCGGCATGTTTAGTAATTTTTTTGCGGTCTTCACGGTGTTTGGCCAACTCTTTAGCGATACGTTCATTTTGTACCACGAGGAATTCATCACCTGCATTCGGTGTGCCCGATAAGCCAAGAATTTCAACCGGCGCACAAGGACCTGCTTCTTTAATAGCTTTTCCGTTCTCGTTAAACATCGCCCGGACACGGCCATATTCTTGACCACACAACACCATTTGACCGTTTTCCAGCGTGCCCTTTTGAATCAACACCGTTGCCACAGCACCACGACCTTTATCTAGCCTAGACTCAATCACGATACCCGATGCTGGGCCTTCGACCGGGGCTTTTAATTCCAGAATTTCAGTCTGTACAATTAATGCTTCGATTAAATCATCAATGCCTGCGCCGGTTTTAGCTGAAATCTTGAGGAACTGCACATCGCCGCCCCATTCTTCCGCCAGAACGTTAATGACGGATAACTCTTGCATCACTTTTTCAGGGTTGGCATCAGGCTTATCGATTTTATTTATCGCCACGATAATCGGCACATTGGCTGCTCTCGCGTGCTCAACAGCCTCTCTAGTTTGCGGCATCACGCCGTCATCTGCAGCGACAACAACGATCACAACGTCAGTAACATCGGCACCTCTGGCTCTCATGGCAGTAAATGCAGCATGTCCAGGCGTATCTAGAAAGGTCACCGATCCGTGATCAGTTTTTACCTGATAAGCACCGATATGCTGGGTAATACCACCCGCTTCACCAGCAGCAACCCGCGTTTTGCGAATATAATCCAGCAATGATGTTTTACCGTGATCGACATGACCCATGATGGTTACAATCGGCGCGCGCGGCAATTCAACGCGACTATCCTCCTCTACCTGCGCTTCAGCCAGCATTTCCTGCTCAAGGTCATCATCACTCTGCATGATGGCTTTATGACCCATTTCCTCAACCAAAATTGCTGCCGTTTCCTGGTCTATGCTTTGATTGATAGTCGCCATAATACCCAGCTTCATCAAGTGCTTGATTACCAAGGCCGCTTTGACACTCATTTTCTGGGCAAGATCGGACACAAGAATCATTTCCGGTATTGTGACCTCTTTCACTATCGGTGCAACCGGCATCTCAAATTGATGCTTTCCTTCTGGCTGCATAACGCGTTGAGGTTGCTTGCCTTTTTTCTTGCCTCTTTTGGCATCTTTGCCTAATGAGCGAGTGCTTTCTTCTTGCTTTTTCCTATGCAATGTTTCTTGCTTGGCCGCTGCCTGCTGCCTTACTTTGTCGGCATTTTTTTTGATCGATTCTTCAAGTCGACGTTCTTTTTCTTGCTGCTTTTTTCTGGCCTCTTCTGCTTCCTTGGTTTTGATCGACTTTTCTTGCTTGATTTTCTTTTCTTCCTTAATCTTTAAAGCTTCAAATTTAGCTACAGATTCAATTTCTTCATCAGGCTCAAGCTCAGGTTCAGCCAAAGATTCAGGTATAGCGACAGCTTGAATTTCCGGCTCAATTTTAACCGGTTCTGATACGGGCGCTTCTTCCTTTGATATCGGCTCAATTGCAGCTGCCGGCTCTTCAACAGGCGGAAGCTTTTCGGTTGGCGCTAAAACCACTTCATCTATCTTTTTCGGCTCGACCAAAACAGGCTTAGCCAACTCTTCTTTCTTACGTAAATCTGCATCCGCTACTTCACTACGTTTTATATAAGTCTTCTTTTTACGAACTTCAACGCTGATCGTTTTAGTTGAACTGCCGGGGACATTCGCCTGCTTAATTTCCGTCACTTTTCTGCGCTCTAAAGTCACGCGCCTGGGTGAATTACTGGTTTCGCCCTCAGTCTTGCCATGACGCTTGCGCAAGTGTGCAAGCAATTGCATCTTTTCATCTTCATTAATAACATCATCAGGGGCGCTTGCAGATAAACCTGCTTCTTTTAGCTGCTCTAATAATCGTTCCAGAGGTATTTTTACTATCTCCGCTAATTGCCGTACTGTTTTATCACTCATCTTTTACCCCTTACCTACTCGCTATGTGCCTCAGCAAACCAAGGCTCACGCGCCTTCATAATTAACTTTGCCGCTCGCTCTTCATTCATACCCGGAAAATTCAGCAAATCATCAACTGACTGCTCAGCCAAATCATCCATCGTAATGATACCCTGACTTGCCATGTCATAAGCCAAATCAGCATCCATGCCCTCCATTTTCAGCAAGTCTTCTGCCGGCTTTGCTGATTCTATTTTCTCTTCAGCCGCAATGGCGCTAATTAGCAAGGCATCTTTTGCTCGACTTCTTAATTCATGAACCAAATCTTCATCAAATCCTTCAATTTCGAGCATTTCACTAACGGGAACATAGGCAATTTCCTCGACGCTAATAAAACCTTCTTCTGCAAGAATCAAGGCTATATCTTCATCAACATCCAATTGGTCAATAAACAATTGTTTTATCTTGCCTATCTCAGCTTCAGCGTGCTGTTCTGCTTTAGATGCATCAATAACATTCAATTCCCATCCGGTTAACTGGCTTGCCAGACGTACATTTTGACCGCCTCGACCTATAGCTTGAGACAGGTTATCCGAATTAACCGCCAGATCCATGCTATGTTTGTCTTCATCCACAACGATGGACTGAATTTCAGCAGGCGACATGGCGTTAATTACAAATTGAGCCTCGCTTGGATTCCAAAGAATAATGTCAACACGTTCTCCTGCCAGTTCATTGGTAACCGACTGTACTCTCGACCCTCTCATACCCACGCAAGCACCCACGGGATCCAGTCTGGGATCATTGCTCTTTACTGCCAATTTAGCCCTGGAACCCGGATCACGCGCTGCACCTATCACGGAAATCAAGCCTTCTCCTACTTCGGGCACTTCCAGACGAAATAAGGCAATCAATAATTCAGGTGCCGTGCGACTAACAAATAATTGCGGCCCACGCGGCTCTGATCGCACATTTTTTAGATAACCTCTAATCCGGTCGCCAATACGAATGGCCTCGCGCGGTATCATATCTTCTCTAGCTATATAAGCTTCTACGTGCCCGCCCAAATCCAGATAAACACTACCTTTTTCAATGCGCTTCACAATGCCGGTAATAAGCTCACCCACTCGACTTTTATAAGCTTCAACAATTTTTCTACGTTCAGCTTCTCTGACTTTATGAATAATAACCTGCTTGGCAGTCTGGGCAGCAATACGTCCAAAATCAACCGATTCGATTTCTTCTTCAACCACATCACCGACTTGAACATCCGGATTATCCAGTCTGGCAACCTCTAACAAAACTTGCATGGTTGGAAATTCCACATCGCCATCACAAGCTGGATTCGCGTCAACGACTTCCCATTGTCTATAAGTAACGTAGTCGCCCGTCTTTCTGTCAATAGCAACACGCGCCTTGATTTGATTGGCATGTCGCTTTATCGTAGCGGCTTCTAATGCTGATTCTATCGCCTGAAATATGATTTCCTTTTCAATCTCCTTTTCATTTGAAAAAACCTCCACTACCAACAAAATTTCTTTATTTGCCACTTCGGCCTCCTTTGTCAATTAAGTATTCAGGCACCAAACGCGCTTTACTCATGGCGTTAAAGGGCACCTCAAAAATCTGATCACCTTCCTGAAGCGTAACAATTTCGCCTTCAACCTTTTTAATCAGACCCGTGATTTTTCTACGGCCATCTATCGCTTTGAATAAATTAACCAATACCATGCTGCCGATAAACTGTTCAAACTGCTTTATTTTAAAAAACGGCCTGTCTGCGCCAGGGGAAGAAATTTCTAGCTGATAGTTGCCTTGTATAGGATCTTCCACATCCAGCATCCCGCTAATTTGATGACTGACCTTTGAGCAGTCTTCAACCAGAATCCCATTTTCACTATCAATATAAATTCTTAAGCATCCATGTTTAGGGTGCGGATTATAGTCAATACCAACACATTCATAACCTAAACCTTCAACAATTGGCTCGATTAAATTTACCAAATGCTCAGGAGCCTGTTTCATTGTTTCCTCGCTAATTTTGCACAAAAAAAAAGAGCCAAAGGCTCTTCCATTAACAATCATAATTTTAAGCTTCCCAAAATCCGAAGCCCAGAAAATAAAAAACCCCAAACTGGGGTTCTAAAATATGGTAGCGGGGGCAGGATTTGAACCTACGACCTTCGGGTTATGAGCCCGACGAGCTACCAAGCTGCTCCACCCCGCGATTGATCAGGCCATTATAAAGACTTATCTAGATATAGCAAGTTATTTATAGCATTTCTTCCTGGAAAGATAGTTACCAAATGTTCAATGCAAGTTCACTCTCTAATTCAAATTGGGGCTTAGCGTCTCCCTCCAGACAACACCTGGTTGAAAAGAGCTCAAGATCTTCTATCAGACGTAGAATTAAGCCGTTCTTGTAATACCTGCAACGCTCCAGCTATTTTGAATCTTCTCTTCGCCTTCAAAAAACATACAATTTGTGTCCATTTTATGTCTTTTTACACATAAAATTTCTTGTGCTATGCTAACCCAACATTTAAAGGCACTATAAAGGATTTGAGTTGTCTTATTGGATGAAATCACCTTAGAGAGTTGACCATGACCGAATCAAGCAGTTTGCAAGCGACCGTACAGGAAATAATAACCACATTCAAAGATAAGCCCGGTGCACTTTTACCTATTCTGCATGGCGTACAAAATGCTTTGGGTTATGTCCCTGCCGATTGTGTTCCAACAATTGCCAAAGCATTGAATCTTTCACGCGCTGAAGTGCATGGTGTCATCAGTTTTTACCATTATTTTCGAGATACTCCGCCAGGCAAGCACACGATTCATCTTTGCCGTGCCGAATCTTGTCAATCGATGGGCGGCAAACAATTGGAAAATCATGTTAAAGCAAAACTGGGCATTGATTTTCACGAAACGACAGTGGATGGTAAATTCACGCTGGAGCCTGTGTATTGCTTAGGCAACTGTGCCTGCTCGCCTGCCATGCAAATCGACGATGAGATTTATGGCCGGGTATCGGCGAACAGATTTGACGCTGCCATCAATGAAACGGAGATATTGGCATGAGTATTACCATTTATGTTCCATGCGATACCAGCGCAATTTCACTGGGAGCCAATCGTGTTGCTGCTGCAATCGCCAAGGAAGCTGAAAAACGCGGTATTATTGTTGATTTAATCCGTAACGGCTCAAGAGGCATGTTTTGGCTGGAACCGCTGGTTGAAGTGCTCGCGGACAAAGGTCGCTTAGCGTATGGTCCGGTACAGCTTAGTGATGTCGCTAGCCTGTTTGATGCGAATTTTATTCAAGGAGGATCACACCCCTTGTTTTTGGGTTTGACAGAGGAATTGGATTACCTGAAGAAACAGCAACGTTTAACCTTTGCCCGTATTGGCAAAACAGATCCAATCAGCCTGGAAGATTATATTAGTAATGATGGCTATCGCGGTTTAAGCAATGCCTTAAACCTGCCACAAACCGATATTGTTAAAGCAGTGACTGATTCGGGTTTGCGAGGGCGCGGCGGCGCAGCTTTTCCTACGGGTATTAAATGGAATACGGTACTTAATACACCGTCCGAACAAAAATACATTATCTGTAATGCTGACGAAGGCGATTCCGGTACATTTTCTGACCGCATGGTTATGGAAGGTGATCCTTTTGTATTAATCGAAGGCATGACTATCGCAGGACTGGCAGTGGGCGCAACGCAAGGTTATATCTATCTGCGTGTAGAATACCCGCACGCTCACAAAGCACTGAATATGGCTATTGAAAAAGCCTATGAAGCGGATTATTTGGGTGATGATATTCAAGGCAGCGGCAAGGCCTTTCATCTTGAAGTCCGCTTAGGCGCCGGCGCTTATATTTGCGGCGAAGAGACTTCATTAATGGAGAGCCTGGAAGGCAAACGCGGCCTGGTTCGTTTTAAACCGCCGTTACCAGCCATCAGCGGTTTATTTGGTAAACCCACCGTCGTTAATAATGTGATTTCCTTGGCATCCGTACCGATAATCCTGGACAAAGGCGGCGACTATTACCGTGATTTCGGCATGGGACGCTCTCGCGGCACCTTGCCGATTCAATTAGCAGGCAACATTAAACATACGGGTTTAGTTGAGCTGGCCTTTGGTTTGACTCTGCGTGAACTGCTGTATGATTTTGGTGGCGGTTCGGCTTCAGGACGACCGATAAAAGCAGTACAAGTTGGTGGCCCTTTAGGTGCTTATTTGCCTGAATCACAATTTGATACCCCGCTGGACTACGAAGCCTTTACCGCAATCTGGGCAGTATTGGGACATGGCGGCATTGTAGCATTTGATGACACTGTCGATATGGCTGAAATGGCGCGTTACAGCATGGAATTTTGTGCAATTGAATCCTGTGGTAAATGCACACCTTGCCGTATTGGTTCGACCCGTGGAGCAGAACTCATGGATGACATTATCAAGGGACGTGATCTTAGTAAAAACATTCCCCTATTACGCGATCTTTGCAACACTTTACTAAACGGCTCGCTTTGTGCATTAGGCGGCATGACTCCCTACCCAGTGCTGAGCGCTTTGAATCATTTCCCGGAAGACTTCGGCATTAATGATAAAGCCGATGCAGCCTGATAATGACGCGAGGAATTAAACATGAGTATCAATAAAGAACAAGATTTTGGCACACCTGCCAGCACAGCGAGCCAGTTAGTCACGCTGGAAATTGATGGTTTTCAGGTCGCCGCACCCGCGGGAACTTCCATCATGCGAGCAGCGGCAAGTATCGGCATTGACATCCCTAAATTATGCGCCACTGATAGCATTGAACCATTCGGCTCCTGCCGATTATGCGTTGTGCAAATCGAAGGCGGGCGCGGAATGCCCGCATCATGCACAACCCCTGTCGCGGAAGGACTGAAAGTCGTTACCCAAAACCAAAAACTGGCTGATGTCCGCCGCGGCATTATGGAACTGTATATCTCCGATCACCCGCTCGATTGCTTGACCTGCTCAGCTAATGGCGATTGTGAACTGCAAGATATGGCGGGCGCAGTGGGTTTACGTGAAGTACGTTACAATCCTGTCGAAACTCACCTGAATGCAGCCAAAGATGAAAGCAACCCTTACTTTAGCTTCGAGCCCAGCAAATGTATTGTCTGTTCGCGTTGCGTTAGAGCCTGCGAAGAAACCCAAGGGACTTTTGCCTTAACCATTGATGGCCGTGGTTTTGATTCCAAAGTATCACCCAGCCAGAATCAGGCGTTCATGGATTCAGAATGTGTCTCCTGCGGTGCGTGTGTACAGGCCTGCCCTACCGCAACTTTAATGGAAAAATCGGTGATCGACCACGGTCAACCGGAACATGCGATTGTAACCACCTGTGCATATTGTGGAGTTGGCTGTTCATTCAGAGCCGAAATGAAAGGCGAACAGGTCATCCGCATGGTGCCGCATAAAGACGGCAAAGCCAATCATGGCCATTCCTGCGTTAAAGGACGTTTTGCGTTTGGTTATGCTACGCATAAAGATCGTATGACCAAACCGATGATTCGCGCCAGCATTAAAGATGCATGGCAGGAGGTCAGCTGGGAAGAAGCCATTAATCATGCGGCGTCTGAATTAAAACGCATTCAGGCAAAATACGGTAAAGACTCTATCGGCGGAATTACCTCTTCTCGCTGTACCAACGAAGAAGTCTATATCATGCAAAAACTCATCCGCGCCGGTTTTGGTAATAATAATGTCGATACCTGTGCTCGGGTTTGCCATTCTCCTACCGGTTACGGACTAAAACAGACCTTTGGTGAATCCTCGGGCACCCAGGATTTTGACTCGGTCATGAAAGCCGATGTCATTTTGGTTATTGGCGCCAATCCAACGGATGGACACCCGGTGTTTGCTTCACAAATGAAGAAACGCCTACGTCAGGGCGCGAAACTGATCGTGGTTGATCCGCGTGAAATTGACCTGGTTAAAAACAGTCCGCATGTCCAGGCCGATTATCATTTGAAATTGCGTCCAGGCACCAATGTGGCGTTGATCAATGCGTTCGCTCATGTCATCGTCACCGAAAAACTAATGGACGAAGCCTTTGTGAATGAGCGTTGCGATGTCGCCTCATTTGCAAAATGGGAAACGTTTATTGCCCAGGAGCATAATTCGCCTGAAGCCACGGAATCGATAACAGGTATTGCCGCTGCTGACGTCAGAGCCGCGGCAAGACTCTATGCCACGGCCAACAATGCAGCTATCTATTATGGCTTGGGCGTAACCGAACATAGCCAGGGATCCACGACTGTTATCGGTATTGCCAATCTGGCGATGGCAACGGGTAATTTGGGTCGTGTAGGTGTGGGTGTGAACCCATTACGTGGACAGAATAATGTCCAGGGATCTTGTGACATGGGATCGTTTCCTCATGAGTTTCCCGGTTATCGGCATGTCTCCGATGATAAAACCCACCAACTGTTCGAAACAGTATGGCATGCTGAGTTAAGCACTGAACCCGGCTTGCGTATTCCCAATATGTTTGAAGCGGCATTGGACAAAAGCTTTATGGGACTGTACTGCGAAGGTGAGGATATAGCCCAGTCCGACCCCGATATTCAGCACGTACACGCTGCTTTACGCGCAATGGAATGTGTCATTGTGCAAGATATATTCCTCAATGAAACCGCTAAATTCGCACATATCTTTTTGCCTGGCGCGTCCTTTTTAGAAAAGAACGGCACGTTTACCAATGCCGAACGCCGCATTTCTCCGGTACGTAAAGTCATGTCGCCGTTAGCGGGTTATCAGGATTGGGAAATTACACAAATGTTGTCAAATGCGATGGGCTATCCTATGAATTATAGCCATCCATCGGAGATCATGGATGAAATTGCCAGAGTTACTCCCACTTTTGCCGGTGTCAGTTATGAAAAAATTGACAAACTGGGTAGCATACAATGGCCGTGCTATGATAATGACTCGGTAGGCACACCAATCATGCACGAACAAACCTTTATGCGCGATAACGGCAAGGGTTTGTTTATGTTAACCGAATATGTCGCCACGCACGAACGAATTACCCCCAAATTTCCTTTGATTCTGACGACAGGACGCATATTGACGCAATACAATGTCGGCGCGCAAACACGTCGCACCGATAATGTTGCCTGGCATTCAGAAGATCGCCTGGAGATTCATCCGCATGATGCCGAAGATCGCGGCTTGAAAACCGGTGACTGGGTAGGGATTAAGAGTCGTTCCGGTGAAACCGTGTTGCGTGCTTTAATTAGCGAGCGCGTACAACCCGGTGTGGTGTATACCACATTCCATTTCCCGGAATCGGGCGCTAACGTCATCACCACCGATAACTCTGATTGGGCAACCAATTGCCCGGAATACAAAGTGACAGCTGTGCAGGTCACTAAAGTTAGCCAGCATTCTGAGTGGCAAGAAAAGTACCATTCGTTTTCCGAAACACAACTTGATTTGCTCGAACAAGGCATAAATAATGGCTAACGACACTGCCGCCGCAGTGCTGTTATCAAGCGCCGCCGCGCAACCGTTACCATTAGAATTAGGTTGGCCCAGCTATCAACAAAGCACCGTTGATCGCTGGCGTGGTGAACAGCATGAACGAAAACAAGACTATATTGCCGAAGAAGTACCTATTTCTCTGATTTACAACGGGGTGCCTCATGTCGTTATGCTGGCAACCCCGGCTGATCTTGAGGAATTTGCACTGGGCTTCAGCATTACCGAAGGCATCATTAAATATCCGCAAGAATTATTATCAGCGCGGATTTATAACCGCTCAAACGGCATTGAAGTACAGATAAAAATTCCAGATCACCGTTTTCAATGTCTGGCAGATAAAGGCCGTAATTTGACAGGCCGTACCGGTTGCGGTCTATGCGGTGCGAGCACTTTAAGACAAGCCATCCGCCAACCCAATCCAGTTAATGGGGACTTGACCCTATCTGCCGCCGAACTGCGTTCTGCATTAACAGACATCAATCAGTACCAAAAACTAAACCAATTAACCGGAGCCGTCCATGCCGCTGCCTGGGCAACCCCTGAACAGGGTATTTTGAATATCAGGGAAGATGTCGGGCGGCATAATGCTCTGGATAAATTGATCGGGTTTTTATTGCGCATGGGCAAAGACTTATCCTCTGGTTTTGTAATCGTTACCAGTCGAGCCAGTTATGAAATGGTACAAAAGACTGCGTGGGTCGGCATTACCCTACTTGTAGCCGTTTCCGCGCCTACCGGCTTAGCCATAAGGTTGGCAGAAGAAGCGGGGCTTACTTTGGTCGGTTTTGCACGTGATGACCAGCATGTTGTTTATACACACCCACAACGCTTAACTCATACTAACTATTTAATTTAATTTAATTTAATTTAATTGCACACGATGAAAATTGAAAGACTTATCAAAATGGCTAATGATATCGGTGATTTTTTTAACGCGGAGAGCAATAAGGAAATCGCAGCAGAAGGTATAACAAAACACATATTAAGATCATGGGATCCAAGAATGCGTCGTGAGATCATTGCCTATTGTCAGCAAGATGGGAGTGCATTAAGCGATCTGGTGAGAACAGCAGTATCCAGGCTTGAACAAGTTTAGAGTTGGTCTGTAATTTTAGCGGATATGCAATGAATGAAGCTGTTGATCAAGGCAATCATGCTATGTCTTTATTTAAGTTAACTAATAAAATAACATAGCTTCTTGGCGTCTTAGCATCAGCCAAGCCACTTGTTTTTTGGATTAAATATTACTAAAAACCCGAGGGGTTAGCACATGAAAACAACAGATGAATATAGGCAAAAGCTGCTAGCTGAACTTATCGAACAAAGCGCCATGATTGATGTAATGGTTGTGAAATCGCGGCAATCAGAAGCGATTGCGAAGCAGTCCTACGATCAAGAACTCGAAGAGTTGCGGGCTAAACAGCGAGAAACTACTAAAAAATTGCAAGCGTTAGAAGATCCCAACTGCAATGCTTGGGAAAATATAGGTGACGGTGGCTAAAATTTGTAGCGCTTTAAATAACTTAACATTTTGCTTTTTCACTACATTTGAGGATTTACAGAATCAGTCCGTTCAATATAAATTCACATCCTACTCACCCCTTAAAGCAGCAAATGCTTTATTATTAGCGCATTAAAAACAACAAGCCTAAAGGGCTATACAAATAAATAATGAGCTACCCTTCAGAAGCAAAAACCGACCGAAGCTTATCCCTTATAGTTTTATTTGCTGGAACATTATTTACCAGTGCATCACTGATGTTTGTTCTGCAACCCTTGTTCGGAAAAATATTATTACCCTTACTGGGCGGCTCTCCCGCAGTATGGAACACCTGTATGGTGTTTTACCAAAGCATCTTGTTTCTCGGATATCTATATGCACACGCTATCTCAACGCGCTTTGAGCAACACCGTCAAATCCAGATACATACTGCCATTATTCTCATCAGTTTCCTGGCGTTGCCGGTCGCCTTACCTGAGAATACAGTTCCACCGACAGATAGCAATCCGACTTTTTGGTTGCTTTGGACTCTATTTCTTGCTATCGGCCTGCCTTATTTCGTGGTTTCAACCACCGCGCCGCTGGTTCAAAAATGGTTTGCCAATATTGGCCACCACACCAGTCATGACCCTTATTATCTCTATGCTGCCAGCAACACGGGCAGCCTGATTGCCTTACTAAGTTATCCATTTCTGCTTGAACCGACTATAGGATTGGAGAATCAGAAAACGTACTGGAGCATAGGCTACCTGATACTGTGCATGCTTATAGCGGGCTGCGCTTTGGTCCTCTGGAAATCCCGGCAAAAAACGGTCATTATTGAAGACCAGTATCCAGAGAAAATCGAGCTCGGCCTATATAGAAAGTTGCACTGGATGGCATTGGCTTTTGTTCCATCCAGCCTGCTCTTGGGCCTAACTAATTTTATCAGCACGGATATCGCCTCCGTACCATTATTATGGATTATCCCATTAACCCTGTATTTACTGTCTTTTGTTATCGTATTTTCCAAATGGAATGACAAAATACATCCGGTAATGGTCAAGCTACAGCCTATCGTATTATTGCCATTTATAGCCTACGCATTCATCAATCCGGCCGACTTACCTTATTGGGCATATTTGGCCCTGCATCTGCTGGCATTTTTCTTTGCAGTGATGGTCTGTCACGGCGAGCTCGCCAAAGACAGACCGCATACCCAATATTTAACAACCTTTTATTTAATCATGTCTTTTGCGGGCATGTTGGGTGGAATGTTTAATACCTTTGTCGCACCCTTTATTTTCAATGGTATTTATGAATATCCGATCATGATTGTTGCTGCGCTTTTATTGCGCCCCGGAGCAGTTGTATCAATTAACAAAGGGTTACTGCTGCAAATTATAGCCCCTGCCCTGCTGATTATTATCGGGCTTGTTCTTTATAAAAACGTCAATGATTTACTCCAGTATTTTGACGTGATCGTCATCAGTTTAATTGTTTTAACCTTTTTAACTTATCTACTCAAAGGGCGGCCCGTTGCTTTCGCCTTGTTGACAGGTGCGATTATTTTTCTTAGCTTAGGACTACATGGATTGTCGTCTCATACGCTTTATAAGGAACGCACGTTTTTTGGAGTCCTTGCAGTACGTGAAAGTATTTTGACCAATGAGCAAAATCAACCTGAAAAGTATCATGAGCTCTTTCACGGCACAACTAAGCATGGCGCACAACGACTATCTGCAAACTTAGCCAAAATACCACTAACTTATTACAGTCGTCCTGGACCTATGGGCCAACTGTTTAGAGAGTTTGATAACAACAATCAAAACTGGACGATAGGTGTAGTCGGACTCGGCGCAGGTGCTTTAGCCTGTTATGCAAAGGCTCAGCAAAACTGGACACTCTACGAAATCGACCCTTTGGTTGTCGATATTGCCAGTGATCCTGAATATTTTACTTACCTGAAACTATGCTCGCGCAACACAACGATGCGCTTAGGGGATGCCCGCTTATCATTGGAAAAAGAGCCGGATCAAAAATTTGATTTGTTAGTGATGGATGCTTTCAGCTCTGATTCTGTTCCAACACATCTCCTGACCCGGGAAGCGCTGGAGCTTTATTTCAAAAAACTGAAACCCAATGGCATATTGGCTTTTCATATCACCAATCGCCACCTTTTACTGAAGAAAGTATTATCGATTCATGCCGAGCATTTACATTTTTCTGCACTCATACAAGAATTTAAACCCCGGCAAGATTTGCCTCTAGTAGTTGCAACAGACTGGGTAGTTATGGCAAAGAGTCCAGAAATACTGGTGCCACTAGGCACAAGTCATCTTGGAGACTGGCAAAAAATGCCGTTATATTTTGACATGAAACCCTGGACAGATGACTTCACAAATATTGTCAGTATCTGGAAGTAGAAACCGAACAGGCATATTCTTACTAAAGTTTAGATGGCTATATCAACCATTAGCCTTTATAATAACGCTAATTAGTGAACCGTCTTACGCTATTGATGCGAGACATCACTAATTAGTTTTGCATGTTAATCAGCACTTTTCAGAAATTCCATCCGTTTTTTTCATCTTGTGCCCGGTATGATTTGCAATAATATATTTTCATTTATTTATTGAGGAAGTTACATGGCAACAGGTACTGTTAAGTGGTTTAACGAGTCTAAAGGTTTTGGTTTTATCTCTCCCAGCGATGGAACTTCGGATGTGTTTGTGCACTTTTCTGCAATCGCAAGCAACGGCGGCTACCGCACACTGGCCGAAGGCCAGGCAGTCAAATACGAAGTGGAATCTGGCCCTAAAGGTCCACAAGCTTCAAATGTAACCACAGCGTAAGCTGACGTTATTTTCTGACACCCAACTCCGACTAAATAACCAGTCGGAGTTGTGGCATAACCGGATTATCCGGTCAATCAACTCACCCCTGAATTTAGGATATGTCTTTTGAAACGACTTTTTGTAGGAAACTTACCTAGCGATGCCACTGAGGCTTCTGTACAAGCTTTATTTTCTGAATATGGCAAAGTCCGCTCCATTCAACTTGTTGCCGATATATTCAGCGGCAAATGTCGAGGTTTCGGCTTTGTCGGAATGGAAGGCCACGAAGCCCGAGCAGCCATTGCAGCACTCGACGGCAACTTATATTGCGGAAAGCCTTTAAAAGTTAAATTTGAAGAGCCCGCTGCTGGTAAAGGTGGCAGACGCCATTAATAACAACCTATTACGGACAGTTTCATAGAAGCCTGAACGTCGTAGAAAATTTCAAAGAATTGACCACAATATTAATGGTTTTTAACTCTAACCACCATTACACGGTCAATACACAAACAAGACTCTGGAACCAAGCCAAGAAGCAAGGTACGAATTGTTGTGCAACGGTTCACGCGCTTCTCATGCTTGGGCTCCCAGCCGTATCATCTCCGCAATCATCCATGACTGGATAGCGAGGCAAATGATAATGGCTTATCAATTTAGCAATTGAAATTGCAAATCCTTTTAACGCCTGGCGATTACTTAAAGCTACATCAGCGGAAGAATCTGGCTAAGAATCTTGCCATTGGTTACCAGGATCTGCTTTGGAAAGATACCTTCATTGCCTTTAAAATCGGTTACGGTAGCGCCCGCTTCCCGGGCAATTAAAACTCCTGCGGCAACGTCATACAGATTTAATTCCTGCTCCCAATAAGCATCAACCTGACCATCCGCAACCAGACATAAGTCCACTGCTGCCGAGCCAAAACGCCGCTGCCCCGTGGTGTTTTGAGCGATTCTTCCAAAACGCTCCAGATTGTTGTCCTCCAAGTAAGAACGCAGGCAGGCAAATCCGGTAGCAACCATACCATCAGCCAGATTACTTTCCGAAGAAACAGTGATTGGTTGACCGTTTTTCCAGGCGCCCCTGCCCTTCTCTGCACAGTAGTAATCATTCAAAGCCGGTGCATAAACCGCGCCGATTAAAAGTTCTTGATCAATTTCCAGCGCGACACTGATAGCCCAAAAATATTGGCCCCTTGAAAATGAATGCGTGCCGTCGATAGGGTCGACTATCCACCGGTTGGTCTGATTGGCGCTTTGCCCGCTCTCTTCTCCCCAAAAACCATACTTCGGGTATTTCCTGGCAAGGGCCTCTTTTAAAAAATTCTCAACCGCGACATCAGCAACGGTAACAAAGTCACGTGGGCTCTTTTGTTTGACTTCCACATTTTTTAAGTCTTTAAAATAAGCCAATGCAACAGATCCTGCTTCACGGACCACCTCTTCAAGAACAGCAAGCGAAATGGACATCTGGGTAACCTTATATGTCAGAGAAAATGTCAATTATACGGCAAGACATAGTGAGTCGTTGAAAATTGACACTCGCCAAGAGCCAAGTTTAAGTTTGGTTCATGTCAGGGTTCGCCAGCCTCATCCAGTAGACTCGTCACGGTTTCATAGAGTGTCGGCAGGGATTCATCAATAGTGCGCCAGACAGTCAGGTCGTTAACCGAGGCGCAACCGTGAATCAGCACATTACGAAACGCGATGATTTGAGGCACATCGGGGATTCCGAACGGTCCATTGCGGCTCAATTTAGCATAATAGATTAAGCGCCTCACCGATGATTTCGAACTGGCGCTCGACGGCGGAACGCAATAACCGATCACTGGCATAGTCCTCGAAGGTTTTGCCCTCTACGAATTCCAGTATTGCCGCTGCGGCCTCCCTTGCATCCCAGAGATAGGCGCGTGGATCACGTTGCATAGACGGCTTCGCGGCTTCGATTGACGCTGGCCTGGACATAGGGGTTGCGCAGGGCAGAGGATTCCGCCAGATCAACGGCGCACCCAAGGATTTTCGACAAGCCCGCCTGTAATCCAAAAAAAGCCTTTAGCGTAGGGCTGTCGGCAGATGGCGAGAACTCCACCAAAAAATCGGTATCGCTGCTTTCCGGGACGAAATCGGTTCCACGCGCGGCAGAACCGAACACTTCAAGCCGCTGCACATGATAGCGTCGGCAGAGTTCAGCAATGGCGGACTGATGTTGATGGATAAAGGGATGCATTTTTAAGCCTCCTTAGGTTTATGTATAGCCGATCCGGTAATCTTTATTTGATTTAGGGTTTCGACACAGTTTAATCGGTTATGCTGAATGTAGAAATACCTCAGTCCAAACGTAAGTCGGATGTCGACAAGCGATCCGCCAATTAAACCACAGCGCATATACTCACCCAGAAAACATCGCATCAATGTCGGCGAAATCATGCGGCAAGGTGGACATCCCCCCGCATGGTGGACCCCGTGACCGGTTTCACCTTACGGGTTATAACTTTAAAACGCCGATTTTTTATGTTACGTAATTTAGAATCCTGCAAATATCCCCAATTACTTTTTCCACTTTCTTACTTGATAATGACTTCATAGAATATTCTTGATTTGATTCTTTGGCGTTTGAACTATTGTTGAAAGTTTCAATCACCTTTTTCTTTGTCCATTTTTTGGTAACAAATCCAGGGGATAAAATATATTCTTCTGGTAAATACCAGAATTCACTTCCGGTTGAATCAACAACCAGAGGTTTTTTTTCACTTCCTTTCGTGGTTAAAGATACACAGATTTCGGCCAGTTGCTTAAGGTTATATGCAGAATACAAGTTTCCGGAGGATATAATGAGTACTGGATACTCCGGTCTCCTAAACATAATTCTAAATTCCACTTCTTCCATAACTCCTCGGCTCCTATTATTTTGTTCAATTTACCTATTATTGCTTTTTTACATAATTTATAACGCCAAAGTAAGCCGTGCAACCCGGTAGACCGGTTCCGCCTTACAAGTTGGAGCCACGAAATCCCGGATTCCGCAAGCTCCATCCAGGCTACTCGCTGTGCTAGCGTAGCGTTCAGCACAGTTTAAGCACCGCGGAGATTTGTCCCTCTCAATTGCTTTTGTTAGCTGCATTCTATGATTTCACGATATTTAAATAGCTTATTCGCCAACTCCAGAAACCTTTTGCAATTCTCTGCGTCAGCTCCAGTGTCTTTGCCCATATGTACAATTTTATTACGCTTGCTAAACAATGACGAAAGCTCGCCTGAAAGTTTCCCATATTCTTTAAGATTGTCGGCTGGTACTAAAGCTCTAAAGTGTTTGGTTACATATTGGTTTATGTTTAATTCTTCTATCGCCTCAGACAACGTGCCACCCAACTCTTTTGGTAATCTATCGAGTACCATAAACCTCATAAACACTTCACAAGCCATCGCTAGTTCTACAATAGACCTAACATAGTCACCATGGCTCATGCTCAATTCTGCATCGTGTTTAAGTGAAACATATACCGGGACATTTATAGATGAACTTAAATGATCTTGAATATCCCCCCAATTAGCAGGGGTGATTACTTTATAGCCTTGAACAGAATAACAGGCTCTTCCAATCCAGACATCCTTACCTGTTTCTAATTCCTCTAGATAGGTGCTCCAACCGGAGTCGTTTCCTACCCTCTCAAACCGCCCAATACGATAATCATCAAGACACCATCTCAAAATTGAAAACCAATATTCAATTGCACGTTTGGAATAACTTTCGTGGGAATTACAATGCCTCTCAAATTTCTCCCGCTCTTCTTCCGAGTAGAGATCAAAGGCACAGGCATTTCTATTTAAAGTTTCTGGGTCTAAGATTAATTAACAACCAATATTCGATCTTACATCTAGCTGGAATATTTCGTACTCAATTGGCTCATTATTTTCTGCCCACCTAGAGCCAACGCACGCCATCGCTGAATCGTCATATCTATCTTTTACCTTGGACATGTCAGGCAATGATATTTCTACTTGTCCATTCTCGAAGTGGAATTGATGTTTGCTGCCCATTAGCTCAGGCTTGACGGCTAACCTCCTAGCCACAAATCTATTCCATGACTTAACTTTATAAGACTTTCTGTTTTCGGTTATTCCCATGACTCAACTAAATTCACAATTGCAGCTAACAAGTTATTATCCAGGTCTGCATAACACATACACCAAACCCGACTGAGCAGCAACATCACTTCTAAAACCTTGTATTTCTAAACGGGATAACAGACATTTTAAGCATGATAAACAGATATGGATAATTCCATGCTTATGCTGCTTTAAGAATTATCCCACCATTTCGACGAATTGTTAATAAATAGCAAGTCGAATTTGGCTTTGCCTCTTCCGGTAGGAATACAACTTTTGTTAATTCCAAGCTCGTGAATCCGGCTGTGAAAGCCCCAGCTCCCTGTTTCGTGTAGCTAGAGCTCCGCTAACCGGATTCCCAATAAGCCGATTGGAGCCCCATAGATTACCTCAACACCCCCGCCAGGGAAGAATAACTATCCAATACCTACATAATTTACGCGCTCATAAGCGCTGGGATCGATGGCGTGTTGTTGTGGCTGACGCTGCCTTTTAATTGGCTGATTGAATCATATTCATGCTCAACTAGCCATTGTTCCTGTTTTCAGTTAAATGGCCCGAGCCCTGCTTTAGCAAGCCTAGCAGGGCGCTCCATGCGCACTATCTCCGTAGCTTGAGATTAAATTGATGCTTAATTTTAACTCCTCCTGCCTACTCAACTCGTGACGATTTGTCATCCGATGAGCAATCGTTATTCATGCCTGTTTGTTGCATGTAACGAAAATGCAGGGTACCATGCGTTGCATGTAACAATAAGTGTTGGAGATGTCCATGACAACAAGTACATCGGCGCGGGTGCAAAAGCATCGTGCGGCATTGCGGGAATCCGGCTTGCGTCCGGTGCAGATTTGGGTTCCGGATACGCGGCGTCCGGGTTTCGCCGAGGAGTGCCGACGCCAGTCGCTGCTGTTGCAAGACGACGCGCATGAGCAGGAAACCACCGATTGGCTTGAGGCTGCGGCTGACCGCGAAGGCTGGCAATGAAACGCGGCGATCTGGTGACGGTGGCCTTACAAGGCGATCTTGGCAAGCCGCGACCGGCCTTGGTCATCCAATCAGATCTGTTTGATGCCCACCCTTCTGTGACGATTTTGCCAGTGACCAGTGAGTTGCGAGATGCGCCGCTGTTTCGCATTCTGGTGAATCCAACTGAGCTGAACGGTCTGGCCAAGCCTTCGCAGATCATGGTGGATAAACCCCAATCGATCGCCCGTGAAAAGATAGGTGAGGTGTTCGGTCGCCTGGACGATGAAACGATGCTGGCGGTGAACCGGGCGCTGGCTGTTTTCCTTGGATTTGCTTAAAACCGATGAATGAAGCCGAAATCCGCACAGTCCAGTGGTCGGGCAACAGCTTTTCGTTGCCCGACATTTTAGCTTCCAAATAAATCGGTGACGATCAACCCCCAAATTCGTCTCGCTCTTGAAGCTTGGGAGTGTCTTGCAAGATTACCTCAACACCCCCGCCGGAGAAGAATAACTATCCAATACCTGCACATAATTGGCGCGTTCATAGGCGCTGGGATCGATGGCGTGTTGTTGGCTGACGCTGCCTTTTAATTGGCTGATCGACTCATATTCATGCTCGACCAGCCATTGTTCCAGTTCAGTAAGGATCTCAGTCAAACGGCCCACGCCCTGCTTGAGCAAGACACTGCAAAGATGCACCACATCGGCTCCCGCTAACAGCGCCTTCACCACATCCGGCGTCTGGTGAAAACCGCCGGTGACTGCCAGGGAAAGTTGAGTCCGGCCATACATCAAAGCTGTCCAGCGTATGCGTAATAAGGCTTCTGACGGGGATGACAGTTCCAGTTTTGGCAGCACTTCCAGTGTTTCCAGATCGATATCGGGCTGATAGAAACGATTGAATAGCGCGATGCCATTGGCACCGGATGCCTCCAGACGTTTCGCAAAATGGATGGGCGAACTGAACTGCGAAGACAATTTCATGATGATCGGCAAACTGACGTGACCTTTCAATTCCCGCAATATGTCCAGATAACGGTTTTCGACCGCATCACCGCTTTCCTCGGTATTGGCAGCCATATGATAGATATTCAGTTCCAGCGCGTCAGCACCCGCCTGTTGCAATTGCTTGCCATACTCAACCCAGCCGCTTAAGGACGTACCGTTCAAACTGGCAATGACCGGGATCGCCAAGGCTACCTTCAGTTTTTGCAATTGCTCCAGATACTGTTCCTGATAGGTATGAATGTTAACCGGCATTGGATGAAACGAGTCAGATTCATTATGCCCTATTGCTTGCTGATAAAAAAACCGGTCGATTTGATGCTCTTCGGCTTCGATTTTTTCCTCGAACAGCGAATACATCACCACCGCCGATGCGCCTGCATCTTCCAGCCGTTTGGCACTGTCGGTATCCTTGCTCAATGGCGACGCTGACGGCACCAGGGGATTTGCCAGTGTCAGGCCTACATAATTTGTCGTTAAATCAACCATTGTCGGTCTCCTTGGCGCTGTCAGTTTTTAGTTGGGCTTTAACCGCTGATACACTGGTGGCTTCGGTCCATTCCAGCTCAGACAGTTGTTTGTAGTAACGATAACGATTTTTAACATCCTGCTGCGCCTGCTCCAGAAAATGCTCCGCAGCTTCCGGATGCGTTTGCCACAACATGCTGAAACGGGTTTCAGTTTTCACAAAATCGCGGTATGGGATCGAAGGTTCGGGCGAATCCAGTTTCATAGGATTTTTGCCCTGCTTGGCCTTACCGGGGTCAAACCGGAATAACGGCCAGTGCCCGCTTTTTACCGCCAGATTTTGCTGTCTATGATTATTTGACATATCCACGCCGTGTGCGATGCAAGGCGCGTAAGCGATGATAATGGACGGACCGTCGTGGGCTTCCGCCTCCAAAAATGCATTCAGGGTTTGTATATCTTTACCGGCATAAGCAACATGAGCGACATACACATTGCTGTAATCCATCGCCAACAAGGCCAAATCTTTTTTAGCCGTCGCTTTCCCTTGAGAGGCGAATTTTGCCACTGCGCCTAAGGGTGTTGATTTGGAGGATTGTCCACCGGTGTTGGAATAGACCTCGGTATCCAGAACCAGGATATTGACATTGCGTCCACTGGCCAGGACATGATCGAGACCGCCATAACCAATATCATAAGCCCAGCCGTCACCACCGATAATCCAGACGCTTTTTTTGCACAAGCTGTCGGCTAGCTGAAGTAATGTTTGGGCGGACTGACCGGGTAATGACTGTATGCGTTGTTTAAGTGCAGCAACCCGCTCACGCTGTTCGTAAATCCCCGCCTCATCAGACTGGTCGGCAACCAAGATAGCATCGACCAGTTCACCGCCTATCTGATCGCGCAGTGAGGTCACCAATTCCCGTGCATATTGGTTTTGTTTATCGAGGGAGATCCGCATTCCCAAACCGAATTCCGCATTGTCTTCGAATAAAGAGTTGTTCCACGCCGGCCCGCGGCCTTCGGCATTTTTTGTCCACGGTGTCGTTGGCAGATTACCGCCATAAATCGATGAACAACCCGTTGCATTCGCAATCACCATACGATCACCAAACAACTGCGAAGCCAATTTTATATAAGGCGTTTCACCACAACCCACGCATGCGCCGGAAAATTCAAACAACGGCTGCATGACCATCGAACCTTTGATGGTGTTGGCTTTCAATAAACGTCGATCATATTCAGGGATGGACAAAAAGAAATCCCAATTTTCGCGCTCAGCTTCGCGCAGCGGCGGCTGAGGCCACATATTGATTGCTTTGCGGCTGGCGTTGGATTTATCCCGAATCGGGCAAATATCGACACACAGCGTACAGCCGGTGCAATCTTCCGGTGCAACCTGATAGCTGATTGCCAAACCGGACGGAAAATCTTTACCTAACATCGGTGCATGTTTGAAGGTTTCGGGGGCGTTTTCCAAAACATCAATCGAATAAATTTTGCTGCGAATGACCGAATGAGGGCAAACCATTACACATTTGCCGCATTGGGTGCACAAATCGGTTTCCCAAACCGGGATTTCCAGGGCTAAATTGCGTTTTTCATAAGCCGCTGTGCCTGTAGGAAACGTACCATCAATCGGCATGGCGCTAACCGGCAACGCATCGCCACGACCGGCAATAATTTCACCCGTCACCCGTTTAACAAAATCGGGCGCAGAATCGGTAATGATAGACTTGATGTCGAATTGACTGCTAACCTGCGTTGGTAGCGGCACTGCATGCAAACTGGCCAGCGTTTCATCGATCGCTTTGAAATTCAGTTCGACAATACGCTGGCCTTTTTTACCATAGGTCTTTTCGACTGCATGTTTAATCGCGGTAATAGCCTGCTCCTGCGGCAACACGTCGGATATTGCAAAGAAGCAGGTCTGCATAATGGTATTGATACGCTTGCCCATGCCGCTTTTTTCAGCGACTGTATAACCGTCAATGACATAGAAACGAATTTTTTTGGCTATCATCTGCTGCTGCATTTTAGCGGGTAGCGATTCCCAAACCTGTTCGACCGGCTCCGGTGAATTCAGTAAAAAAACCGCATTTTCCGCCGCATTGGCGAGCATGTCATAACGTTCCAGAAAAATCGTCTGATGACAGCCAATAAAATTGGCATCGTTTTCGGCAATCAAATAAGTAGAGCGTATCGGATTAGGGCCGAAGCGCAAATGGGAGACAGTAATGGCGCCGGATTTTTTCGAGTCATAAACGAAATAACCCTGGGCGTTCCAATCGGTCGCTTCGCCGATAATTTTAATGGTGTTTTTATTGGCGCTCACCGTGCCGTCGCTGCCCAAGCCGTAAAACATTGCTTGAAAAGTTTCGGCGAGCGCATCGGTGCGATAATTCGCATCCCAATCCAGACTGGTGTGAGTGACATCGTCGTGTATGCCGACGGTGAAATTATTTTTCGGTTGCGCTTGTTTCAATTCGTCAAAAATCGCCTTGATCATACCGGGCGTGAATTCCTTGGAAGAAAGACCATAACGGCCGCCAACCACCTTCGGCAGTTCGGAAAACTTGGCTGCGCCGCTGATAAAATCCTGAGCAAGAGCGCCAAGGACATCCTTATACAGCGGTTCGCCATCAGCACCCGGCTCTTTGGTTCTATCCAGCACGGCGATTTTTCGGCAGGTAGCCGGCAGCGCAGCGATTAGACTATCGGCGTCAAACGGCCGGTATAACCGCACTTTAAGCAGGCCCACCGATTCGCCCTGACGGTTAAGATAATCTAGCGTCTCAGCTACTGCTTCCGCCCCTGACCCCATTATTACTATAACGCGTTCCGCCTGTGGCGAACCCTGATAGTCAAACAACCGATAAGAACGGCCAGTCAACCCGGCAAATTTGTCCATTGCGCTCTGCACTATCCCCGGCATCGCCTCATAATAGGCATTAACCGTTTCCCGCGCCTGAAAGTACACATCCGGATTCTGGGCAGTGCCGCGCAGCACCGGCTTATCGGGTGTTAAGCCCCTGCCCCTGTGCGCGGTTACCCACTCTTCATTAATCATTGCCCGCAATACGGCATCATCCAGCGAATGGATTTTAGCGACTTCATGCGAAGTCCTAAAACCATCAAAAAAATGCATCAGCGGAATACGGCTTTCGAGGGCTGCGGCATGGGCAATCAGGGCAAAATCCATGACTTCCTGCGGTGAATTGGAGCACAGCATGCCAAACCCCGTCATACGCGCCGACATCACATCGCTGTGGTCGCCGAAAATCGACAAGCCCTGACAAGCCAGCGAACGGGCGGCAATATGAAACACAGTTGGAGTTAATTCGCCGGCAATTTTGTACATGTTGGGTAGCATCAACAGCAAGCCCTGAGAGGCGGTAAAAGTCGTTGCCATCGATCCAGCCTGCAACGCGCCGTGGATTGCCCCGGCGGCACCGGCCTCGCTTTGCATTTCCGTCACTTGCGGTACCGTCCCCCATAAATTAACCTGTCCGCGGGATGACCATTCATCGGCCCATTCCCCCATATTGGACGACGGGGTTATTGGGTAAATCGCGATGACTTCGTTGAGTTTATGCGCTACCGTAGCGGCAGCCTGATTTCCATCGATTGTAAGTGTTTCCTGATTTTTCATTTGACAGTCCTGTGATGAACTAAAAGAAGTGTTACTACCCTGTTCTGCGTGGTAGATTTTGAAATTACGTAATTTTACGCCTAATCTCAAATGCAGACATCACCATTTTGCTTGTAGGATACAAGATGCACAGATATGTGCTTAGGAAGGACGGTTATGGTCTAAATGTTGAAACTGATTTATAATTTTTACCGTTGAACCTTGAACCTTATTTCAACATCTCTAAAGCCAGTTCTGCCATATTCTTTGAACCACCCCCCTGCCCTAATTGCTCCTTAACCTGAGCCAAACCGGCACGCATTTCGCCGGCATAAGATTTATCCATCAAAATCCGGTTAACTTCTGCCGCTAGATTTTCTGCTGTCGCTTCATGCTGGATGAGTTCTTTGACTATGCCCTTGCCCAGAACAATATTCGGTAATCCAATAAAGGGAGTTTTCACCAGCCATCTACCCAACCAATAAGTTAAAGGAGCAAGTTTGTAGCTAATTACCATTGGCACGGTCAACAAGGCAATTTCCAGGGTTACTGTTCCCGAGGTTGTCATCACTACGTCACAGCATTGAATAACATCGTATGGCTGATTTTTGATCACCGTTATTTTAACGGGTGACTGCCGCATATAACCTTCAAGCAATTCATCACCGATTGAATCAGCTTGAGGCAAGATAAACTGGATATCGGGCAAACCGGCTTGTAATTTTTCAGCTGCGGCTAACATAACCGGCAACATCCGCTTGATTTCGTTGGCACGACTACCCGGCAATAATCCGACCACCGTTTTTTTTTCGTCCAGGCCAAAATGCGACATATCTTCTGCTCTTCCATGCAAAGGGTGGACTTTATCAACAGAAGGATGCCCCACATAGCGTACAGGCACATTCTCCGCATCATAATAGGCTGTTTCAAAAGGAAATATCACCGCCATCATATCGATCGCCCTGCCATAAGTCTTGACCCTGCCTGGACGCCATGCCCAGACTTGCGGGCTCACATAAAACAGCACTTTGATACCTTGTTGTTTAGCGTACCGAGCCAATTTAAGGTTAAATTCCTTGTAATCGACACAAACCAGCAAATCGGGACGCTCAGTTAAGATTAGCTGTTGCATAAGCTTTAACGCCCTGCGAATTTCACCATAGTGCTTGATCACTTCAACCACACCGATAACGGCAATATGAGCTGAGCCATAGCGAATATCTATACCCGCCTGGGCCATTTTGGCGCCGCCCATGCCGATACCGTTAATGTCCGGCTGATGTTTTTTCAGCTCAAGAAACATATTGGCGGCATGTTGGTCACCGGAAGATTCTCCGGCGCTGAACAGGATGGTTAAAGGTGGGAGATGAGACATTTTAGAATCCCTGATTAAGTCCGTCGACAAGGTCTACTGAGCCAAGCCGAAAACGAAATGTTGTTTTTTCCGATCTAACAAACTATACAGTCAGAACACCTCTGATAACACCCACAATTTCCCTGATCATATCATCTTCAAGAAACGGACAAATCGGTAATGAAAAACAATTGGCCGAAACGGATTCAGTCACCGGCAGACTTAAGCCCGCGCATTCTTCTTTAAAAACATTTTGTTGATGCAATGGTACGGGGTAATAAATAGCACAGCCGATCTGCTTATCTTGCAAGGCCATTAAAATGGCGTCACGACGATCGCACAACAGAGTGTATTGATGATATACATGGACACCCAATTCATCTTCGTAAGGAGTAACCAGAGGTAAATCTGCCATCAGTTCTGAATAAAGATGTGCAACATGCCGACGCGCCTGATTGTATTGGTCGATACGTTTTAATTTGGGTCTCAAGATCACCGCCTGCATTTCATCAAGACGGCTGTTATACCCAATCACATCATGGTAATAGCGCACATCCGAGCCGTGATTACGCAATTGTTTGATTTTTGCTGCCGTTTCATTCGAGTTGGTAACGACCAGGCCGCCATCACCGAACGCCCCCAGATTTTTACTGGGGAAAAAACTGAATCCCGCCGCGTTACCTATCGCACCGGTTTGCTTGCCATTGATACTTGCACCAAAGGACTGGCAACAGTCTTCAATCAACTTTAAATGGTATTGCTCGCAGAGTTGTGCAATTTCAGTCATGTCCGCAGGCTGGCCAAACAAATGCACAGGCATAACCGCTTTGGTTTTTGGGGTAATGGCTTTTTCTATTTCTTCCGGTGAAATATTGAATGTTCTGGGATCTATATCAACAAAAACCGGAATTGCACCCACATATTTAATGGCTTCCGCTGTAGCAATAAAAGTGAAAGCTGTCGTAATCACTTCATCGCCTGCACCTATGCCTTCAGCAATTAATGCCAAATGCAGCGCATCGGTGCCTGAAGCAACACCTATCGCATGTTTAACACCCAAGTATTCAGCTGTTTCCTTTTCAAAGGCCTGTACATTAGGTCCCAATATAAAGGAACAGTTTTCTATTGTTTCAGCCAGTCCGCGTTCAACTTCATCTTTGATTTCGGCGTATTGAGCCTTCAGATTAACCATGGGTATCATGTTGTTGCCTTTTATTTATGTAGGGACGAAATATCTTGCGTCTCTAAGGGGTGAAAATATTTTTATTATTTATCGCCTAACAACCGGGTGATTTGTATCGCTGTTGCCAAGGCTCTTCTTCCCGCTTCTCCCGAAACCAGGGGGTTTTCACCGGTTTGAATGCAATTTACAAAATGTTTGATTTCTTCAAGCAACGCATCACCGCTTTCAAAAACGGATTCTTCTGTTTCTATTTCAGGAATACCTGGAAACATTTCCTTCTTGCCGGTGCGATATTTGGTCAAAACCTTATTCTGAAAATCCACAGAAATATAGGAACTCGGTCTGAACAGGCGCATTTTGCGTTCCATCTTCATGCTTATCCGACTTGCCGTCACATTGGCTACACAACCGTTTTTAAATAAAAGCCTGGCATTGGCAATATCCGTACCCTGAGTGAGCACTGCGGTCCCACTGGCATCGATACGTTCCACTTCTGAATCTACCAACGCCAAAATAATATCAATGTCATGAATCATTAAATCGAGCACAACACTCACATCATTAGCGCGAGGATTAAATGGCGACAAGCGGTGCGATTCTATAAACAGCGGTTTTTCGTCTTTATCCAAGCCTAACACGGCCGGATTAAATCGCTCCAGGTGTCCGACCTGTAAAATCAAATTCTTCGCTTTGGCAATGGCTATCAGTTCATCCGCCTCTGCAACCGTCACGGTAATGGGTTTTTCAACCAGAACGTGTGTACCCGCATTAAGAAAATCCTTGGAGACCATGTGATGCATTGTGGTAGGAACAACTATGCTGACTGCATCGACCTGGCCCAGCAAGGATTGATAATCTGTTAATGCTCTGGCGCCATGCTTTTCAGCAACAGCTTTTGCAGCTTCCTCGTTAATATCAACAACAGCAATCAACTCACAATCAGGCAATGAGGCATATTTTTCAGCGTGGAATTTGCCCAAATAGCCGGTACCGATAACAGCGCATTTTAATTTTTTCATTTGCTTAGTTTACATTTAGTTCAACTTAAAACCCGAAGATGGCCTCATAAAACTAAAGTCATCTGTGTGTTATCTGCTCGACGATAGGATAATGGTTAGTATTGTAATCTATCAAAATGTATTCAGAAAGCAGTGAAGAGCAACATGGTGTAAGCCGCAAGTTCACAAAGAGCTCGTCGGTGAGGCGCTTGGCATGCCATTTCCGGGTGATTCTCAATTATGTGGGCCAGTTAGGCGTCATGCCGGCGCAGGTGAGTACCAGCAGGATGTTTTCGATGTCCTCATCCGGGAATCGGTTTCTTGTTTCCACGGTATTGGGGAAAGAAAGTTCCCATTGACCGATCGGCGGCAAACCGATCATCGGTAGCCAATTGGTGCCGTTGCCGCTGCGGGTACTGACGCGGCCATTGTTGGTCGTGGTCGGGCCGCCGACTGAGCCCTGAGTTCCCTCGGCGGTAAAATGGAGATGCCCGATCTGCTGTTCGAAAACTGCACCCTCCTGTCGCACCAGGTAGAGCACAACATGCTGGATCGCGAGGTTAGTCAAATTCGGCGGGAAATCGCTTCGGCGCGTGTCGAAGCGCACGGTCATCGGCGTGTCGGTTTGATCGGGATTGTTCATATCGTACCAGGCGTCGGCGAAGACCTGGCGGAAGTCGAAGGCGCGGTCGAAGCTTTGACGCCGGTCCATTCTTTCAATAACTTCTCGTTCGTAATCGAAACTGTGCAATGCGGTCAAAGTTACCGTGAACAGTACCGTGGCCATGCTGTTGTAGTCGAAGCGATTGGCCGCCTTGGGAATGAGAAGCTCCCAAAGCATGTCGAAGCCGCTGCCTTCGAAAGAATTAAGCAGCGATTGGCTGTCGGGCTGCAGCTCGACCACACTCGAACTGGTCGTCGCTGAGGTCAGCGCAATCCGTTCCGGTAGATTTTGAATGGTTACCGTCTGGAATGTATCGCCACCGACAACGGCTCGCGAACTCCCTGCGGAGGTCAGAGTCGCCCGAATGCCGTAAGTGGGCGGTATAAGGGCAACCACCGAGATGCTCACCTGTTGGATCAGACAGAGGTAATATCCAGGCATTTGTCGATCAATCAGGCTCAACGGCGTCTCGAAGATCAGCAACCCGGTTTCACGTAAGCGTTGGAACTCCAGCGGGAACATTTCCGCTAAATCCTGCGTGAGAGTCAATGTTTGCTTGCGTTGGCGAGTTTCAAAGGCGTAATTGTCGAGCTGATAGATGTCCTTCAGCAGCCGTGCCGAGCCGGTCAGACCAAGCCGGTCCGTGTTGTTGCCGGACTGTGCCGAGGTGGACGGTTCGGCCGGTAGGCTCCAGTAATCGGACTGAATGACCCTGAGCGGGCCTTCCTGACGTTCGAAAGCCAGTTGTCGTTCGGCCAGGCGAGCAATGACGGTCGCCTCCTGCAGGAAAAAGCGATAGACATCCGCCAGCACGCTGGCGATCCAGCGATACATTTCCTCGTTGAAGACTTTGTTGAGAAGGAAATTCAGGAGGTCAATGGCATGCGTCTGTTCCAGGCCGGCGATGACCCGCTCTTGCCGGACGATGTCAATTTGGTTTTGCGCCAGCACTATTTGTTGATCTCCGATTCGAACGTCCAGTGCCGCAAGTCCTTGCTGAAATTGCCACTCATCGTTGCGGCGTTCGAAGCTGGCAGCCAATGACTCGCTTTGCGCGCGAGCCTCAGCATTAATTGCGATTCCTGTTTCAAAAGTTGCTGCTAACGTTGCGGCTTGCTGAGCAAGTAATGCAGAATATTCTAAACCTCTGCGGATGGCTCCTTGTTTAAAAAGTCTCACTATAAATCTTGTATCGCCAACTATATTAGCGGCTATACCCGCGGCTTCAGCCGCACCGCTAGCGGCATTTGCCGCCACTCGTGCTGCTCGAGCATCCTCATTCGCCTTAAGCATGCTGGTCTCGTGCTCATTCAATCCTGCAGCAATCCAACCCGCATAAGTGTTTTCCCTAAAGGCCGCACTGCTCTTCTGAAGTCTCGCCAATCCCATTTCGTTATTCGCCTGCGTCACTCGCAAATCCTGCAGCGATACTCTTGCCTGAGCGAGCACGACCCCCTGTTCAGCCTGGAAATCCGCAAAGGCCGCTCCCTCCGCGGCCTCCAACGCGGCCTGGTAGCTGGCTTCGATCTGTTGCGAGATACTGACAAGTTCCTTCGCACGGGCGATCAAAGCCGAAAAGCGATAGATCGTCGGCGGGGCCTGGACGATGCCGCTAAAAATTCGCCCATCCGGTGAAACCATTCCGCTTGCGATGCCGATCGGCGCGCCATAGGGATCAAGCGGACGAAGAAAGCCGGCGATGTTCCGGCAGGTCCTGAGCTTGATCAGGTTATTCTCCGCACGCCTACGAAGCGCTTGGACGACCGGATTTTGCGGAATGCAGAAATCGAAGGAGAGCCCCGAGAAGGCGAAACCGCCAGGTTGGCTAGCCGTCAAGCTGGCCATGGGCAAGGCCTTCTTGATCTCGGAAAGGGCGGTCAGGCGCGGCGACGCCGTGGGCTTGAACAGCGCAAGATTGACTGGTCTGGCCGCGCCATCCTCCCCGGCAGGGCGTGCCTGCCGAAGCCAGGGCAGTTGCGGTTTTTGTTCTACCAATGTTTCCGCAGGTATATCGATGACGTCCGCTACCCTCAGCAATGAGTCCTCATGTCGCTGCCGCTGTGTCATAGTCAGCAAACTGCGACTGGGTGAATGCGCGAGAAACCGATTCTCCAGGTTTGCCACCGTTTTCCGCTTCGTTTGCAGGACGGCTTTCATAGGCTTTGGGGCAAGCATTTTCGCGCGCGCTGCCGATACGGTCTCCCGAAGTCCCCGCACTCCCTCGATGGCTTCGGATAAGCGGCCGACGGGCAACCGGTTACCATCTTGGCTAAAAGTTCTTAATGCAGTGGTAACAGGACTCAAGCCACCTGGATCGGTAATTTGTGCCAACGCGGCTTGAAACTGCTGCAGCGGCAGCAATCCTGACTCGACCACTTCGATCTCCAATTCCCCGATGATATTGTCGCAATCGGATGCACCGAGTTTTAGCAGATCCAGCAACTTTAACGCCTGCGTATAAAGTTCCCGCGCTCGGGCATTGTCGGTGACATTGTCATGCGAGAACAAAGTATCCGCATACTCGATCAGGCAGCGGATGATCATCAGCAGGGCGTGTCGGGTGTAGGTGTTTTTTCGCGTGGCTGCAATCGCATGGGTATTGCTGGCATCATTCAGCCATTCGTCGGCGTGCTGAAAATCCAGCGCAAGGTGTTGTTCGTGTATCAGGCTGAAATCGATTTTCCTTTGAGCTCCAACCTCAGCCTGTAAAAAGTCGTAGACTTGCCGGTACCAGATCAATGCTTCTTCGTACCGGCTATTGCGCTGAAGCTCGTAACCTAAATACATCGGAACGCAGTTGTACGCTTCCTTGAGATAGTTTTGTACCGATGGTGGAGAATTGAGATGGGACTTGTACATATCCTCAATCTCGGGTTTGCGCGTATGCAAGGTATTGATCTCGTGAATAGGCGCGATATCGAAAGGCCCCGTGCCAAATGGGGCAAGGTGTAGCAGTTTTCGCGCAGTCAGACTGTCGCCATCCCGGCGTAAACGCGCCCATGATGGCCTGTTGTTTATTTGAAATGCAATAGCCTTCATCGGGAACAACCCAGGTGTTCGTTCATCACCAGAGCTTGGAGCTATTATTGGTATTTGATGCGGGAGTTGCCGGGCACTCCTGAGCTCACTACTCTTATCACGTTCTTTAAAGCTGGTGGATGTCGGTAGTTGGATACCTAAAGCTAGGTTATAAATACTTCTTTTGGACACATAAAGGTTATCAAAAAATCGAAGTATTAGATCCTTGAGTGATAGCCCCTCGTAGGAGAATTTTTTTATTTGATCATCCGCAAATTTCCAGAGGCGAAGGTTCGCATCCACATCTGTTCCAGAATATATTGGTGAAATATAATCCAAAAATTGCTGAATATATTGATATTTAAGCTGAATTTCGTAAAAACTTCTTTGTTGATACACAAAAAGCGCTTCATCGACTGGAATAAAAATATCATCCACTTCAAGTTGGTATCGATAGAGGCTTAATAAATCCAAATCTAGGGTGCCATCTGAAAGCGTAGCTTTTTTTACTGTACTCGGAAATTTTCCTTTGTCTGTTATTGGATCGATGCTGGTTCCAGGGAGATTTGCTTGGCTAGGAACAAAAAAATCTGGTTGAAACCGGAGTATCCTGAAATATTTCAAACTTACACCAACATATGGCTCCAACCACTCATCATTGAAGGCAAGAATATCTTCGATAATCGACCTTGTAGAACCAATAAAATGATACCTAAATTTGCTAGAAGTATCCTGTTTGATCGGCCCAGCTAAACCTAAGGGTTTATAAAAAGCGCCAGCGTCTTCATAGAAAAGAAATGTCGAAGTATCACTAAACCATGAAAAAGCACCTCGGTAATTTCCTGTATTGGTAACAGCTTTCCATGTTAAGTCATCCTTACCAACCCCTGATAGATACAAGAATCTATAGTACATTCCTGGGTATATATTAATCGCTGTTCGTCCTTTTAATTGGGCAAGAATTACATATTCATTGTTGCCCCTTTGGATCAACCCGACTACGTTAACAAACATATCGAATGCTCGGGGCCCAAAAAGCGGTATCCACGTATCCAATGTCCAAGGTTCGGCCTTGTCGTCGAGTTGGTTGATATAAATAGCATCGTTAACCGGTTTGACCGCCACAATAGTTGGAAAACCCACGGCGTTGGGATCCGCTCCACGCTTTTGGATCACAGCCGCGGAAAATCCCTTTTCTCCGTTACGGGGTAAAGGGAGTTCTTTGTCCTTGGAGGACCAGGAAAGGCGATCGACATCGTATTTCGCGAAGTGAAATGACATTCGTCCTGGGCTTCCAAGTGAGAAAAAAAGGACGACATACCGAGAGCCATCCGGCGTGAAATGCGGCGTTGCGCCAAGAATGCGCTCAGTCTTGCCGTATTGGGTAAGGGGTTCCCACGATGTGGTGGTATCAGTGAATTCCTTTGACGGATCGAGTCTCGCGACATACATCAATCCGCTGGTCTTTGCCCGGGCGAACAGATGCAACCTTGATGGAGCAGTGATCCCGGTCGGCGCGCACGGCTCGGATGTCTCAACGAACGTCCTGATTTGGCAACTAGCCTGTACCTCTAGGTTACAGACATCCTCAAAATAACGTGAGTATTCATTCGCGGCCTCGCAAGCATCTTTTGGCTCGACCCGACTCGGCAAACTCTCCTTAAGTTTTTTAAAGCCATACGACGGTCGGGGCGGCGGCGTCAGGTGCAGCAAATTTTCAGGATATAGGTAAGCCAGCATGAACGCCCGCCAAGTGGCGTATGAACCGATCACCGGCCATTCCGATTCGTAATCCTCTTCCGCGTCAAGAGTCAGGTGCTGCAGAGATGCAGGGTGCTCTTGCGTGTACACGCCGCGAATCAAGGCTTGCAGCGTCTCGATTGCTTGGCTGACGCGGGTTGTCATGTGACAACCGTCCATACGCATGTCGATCAAAAGTTGGCGCTGCAGGCGTTCGGCGATATCATCGAAGGCATCATTTGGCGCGGCTTCGTGCATGATCAACAGGTTGCGCAACTGAGGAAGAATATGCTCCTCGGCATCGCTGACCGCCTTGGCAAGTCCTTCCTCAAGGGCTTGCAATTGCGCATCGCGCGCCTCCAGCGTTGCAAACCAGTTTTCTAAAACCAGTGGATGGTGCAGCCACTTCGTTTGCGGAGACTCACTGATTTTAGTCAGGTCTCGATTCAGTTCGAATCGAAGTGGATGCATTGTCAGCCCTAGGTTCCGTTCTTGTTCCCGCCACTCGGCGAATTCCAGTCGCTTTTCGCCCTGAATCAGGATCGCATCGACCTCCTGCAGCTTTTCGGTTAAACCCGATGCATTACCCAAGGCCAATATCCGCACTTCAGCCAGAAAACGGTAACTGCGAAGATCGAGGCTAAGCTGCGCCAATCTTGGCGTAATGTCGTTGCCCGCCGCCTCCGACTCGGCCAGCGCATCCAATGTATTGAAATCGACGTGCAGCGTGCTGGCGGCCAAGGTTGCTTGCAAGCGCTCAAGCGAGTTCGGAAGACCTTCTCTTGCTGTTTGCAGGGCGAACAATCGATCATCGACCCAATTTCGACGACTATGCCAAAGCGGGAAGCTACCTAGAAATGGCTCCGGTATCGATTTACGGAATGGAATCCCTTCACGCACCAGTTTGGGCAACATGCGAAACAAGGTCAGTTGATCCTTTGATATTTGATCCGGATCGATGAGGGGCTGCCGGTAGCGACTGCGTAACGCTTCTTCCCAACTACTCCGCTCGGCGTTACTGGCCAGCCAGGGATTGACCGGAGCAGGTACGGAAACCGGGAACCAGAAAAATTTGGAACCGAAAACCAGGCCGCGATCGTTTTCCTCCTTGATCCAGGCTGGAAATAAACCGAGGCGATGGATGCGAGTCAGAATGTCGAAACCCTCCCATTCTTCATTAATGGGTTCAGCAGCAACGCCAAGCATTTCGCCGAGGATCTCACGAGCATCGGTTTCCATGAGCCGGCTGAAACCCGCGATAGTTAAATTCATGCCGTCGATAGCAGCCTGCGCCTCGCCGATCGCTTGCGGGTCGCTGCCCGCGCGCAGTGTTTGATTCAGTTCTCTTAAAGCATCAATGGAACTGCCGAGTTCGTTTTCCAGAACGGGCACTAAACCCACGTCCTCGCGTTCGAGCACCAAATGCACCAGCTGCTGCCGGTGAGTGTTCAGTGCGCCGCGGCGGGCCTGGAGTAGGGTAAATGCCGGATTCTCCGCCCGTGGCGTACGTAAATACGACTCGTCGATCAGCGCTGGATCGACAAAGGGCAAAGTTCGATCATTGCCGCTATAAGCATCCGGCGACCAGTCTTGTTGTTGCCAGACCGTTTCCAGCCGCTCGCGTTGCCACCCGATCAAGTCCGGCATCTCCGAATTGGTCAGCACATCCGTATGGCGGGTGCTGCGAAAACCGAACCGTTGCTCCAGTTCGTTTTCTGAAGGCGCCACAATTTCCTGATCGATGTCGAAGAACAGCGCTTCGAGATGGGAGTCATCAATACCTAGCACATCCGCGACAGCCTGCCGTTGAGACGCCACCTGTTCGGCAATTGGATTGTCGGCAGCGACATTCAACGTTGCTATTCGCAACTGATCAAAACTAATGCCCAAGTGGGCGAGAATGGAGCGGTACAGTTCCTTACGGAAACGGCGGTAGCCGACTCTGAATGGCGTTGGGAATTGCAAATCCGTGTTTTCCAACAAACCGGTAAAGCGCCACAACACCTCGATGCAGATGCGCACCTGGCGTACCTGTTCTTCGACAGCGCCGCAATTGGCTGGAAGATCGCCGAAGGGCTGGTGCAAGTCTGCTTCAAGTTGCTCGAATTCGATGGAAGCGTTGCCGTCCTTGATATGGTCCAGCGTCCAGGCCAGCAACTGGGCCAGATAGGCGGCCGGGCTGACCGCCGAGTCGCAATCCTTGCAGCCGCACTTCTTCAAGCCATTCAAAACGTCATTGACGCCGGCAGGAATATCCGGATCAGGCGGTTCGTCGCCGGGCGCCGTAACATTTTTTATCCAGGCATTATTGATCGCATGCTGCAACACTTTGGCGGTTTCCTTCGCCGCAAAATGGGTTGCGTAAGTTGCTGCATCCCCGCCCAACTGCGGTCCGAAGGTGTTGACGAATTTGTCCCGGGTAGTCTTTGCCACATCAAAAACGCTGAATTTTCCGCCGGCTAACAAAGCCTCGCGCTGGGCATCGGTTTGATTGGGAAACAGCAATTTGAGCTTCACCCGGCCACGGCGGCGCTGTAAAGCTTCGGAATCGCCTTCTGCCGTATCGGGCGGAGCCAGTAAATCGTTTCGGCTTGCATCATCCAGCAGATCGTCTTTCAGTCGAACATTCACTACCATCACTTCTTTCTGGCTTGAGCTGGCCTCCACCCGAGCCTGAGCGACAGTCTGCTCTTCATCCAGGATGTTTAAAGACAAGCGCCGTGTCGCGGTTTCCGGCGCATTGCCCGGCAGCGTGAAGACGATGACGCAGACCCCCTGGCCGTCGGTGAATAGCGTGCCGAGATTGCGTTCTTCCGGTTCGGCGGCAGGGTCGGAGACTTCCACGTTGTAGCCGGCCAACGGGCGTTTGCTTTCAGCGTTGAGCAACTGGATCACGAAGCGATGGCTGACCAATCGTCCTTGTTCGAAACGTAAGCCTCGGATGCGTTCCAGGATGGCGGAGAGCTCGGCCGACATATCGGGAATGACGTTGTTTTTGATGGCGCTAAGCAAAGCCGCTTGCAGGGTTCGGATCGGAACGTCCAGCAGATCGGCGAGAACCTGCGGCTGATTTTCGCGGAACCAGCCGTAGAAGGCGGCTAGTGGGAGGGCTGTTTGTTGCTCAAACTGCGCGGCGAGGCGGAGAAATTCGAGATGTTGGCGTATCGTGGGGCGCTGAATATCGCCTGACCGGCCTGAGACGATGCTTTCTTCGGTCAGAAAGGTGAGGTCGTCGTCGGTGAAGTCGGCATAGGCAACATCTTCCCGAATTGGTTCGATGGATTCCTGCAGTCTTTCTAGCTCGGACAGTCGGCGAGGAGGCGTTACCGGCAAGGGCTTAATTGTCAGATTGATGCGCACCTGATCGGGGGCGTTAAACACAATCTCCGATTCCGCCAGCATGTTGTCTTGTGCGTCAAACGCGCGAACGATCAGATCGGCGCTTTTTTTTTCCGCTCGTCGAAATTGGTCGGCCGAATAGTTGATCGAGTAAAAACCCTTGTCGTCCGTGGTTGCCGTGCCGAGCAACTGCTCATGACGCATGTCTTTGTCAAACACGCTGACACGAATACCCTCGGCGGGTTCGCCCGATACGATTTTGACTAATCCCGATACTTTGAAAAATACTGCGGACATACTCACCTCCTCTTGGCCTGTTAAAACCAATGCACTTCGTAATAGCCTTCGGTTTTATCTTTCTTTATTCTTTTTCTCGTTATTGCGTCGATCGCGCACGTTCCAAAATACTGCTAATCAACAAGTCATATTCCAGATATGTTTCAAACAACCACATAAAGTGTTGTTCGATTCTGAATCGTCGGAACATACATTCCACCTTTAACATTTTCTGAGCTTGGCAACATTGCTAAAGACGATATACAAATCTGCAGCTTCGAAATGTCTGGGACGGGGTGTATACCCCGTCCCGCTTTGGGCTGCGTGGGGGCTTAACAGGCAAGGGCTTTAACGTCAGGTTGATGCGCGCTTGGTCGGGAGCGTTGAAAAGGATCTCTGACTCCGCTCGAAGATTTCCTTGCATATCAGATGCCCGAACGATCAGGTCAGCGCTTTTCTTTTCCGATCGCCGAAACTGATCGGCCGTATAGTTGATCGAGTAAAAACCCATACTATCCGTCGTTGCCGTGCCGAGCAGTTGCTCATGGCGCAAGTCTTTATCAAACGCGCGAACGGTGATGCCGACGATGGGTTCGCCGGTTTCGGTTTTGACTAATCCCGATACTTTGGAAAATACTGTTGACATATTGTCCTCCTCCTGGCGATGTTAAACCGAACAACTTCGTGGTATAGATCGGTCGCGGCCCTTTAATTATTTATCGTTATCATTTTTGATCGCCCACGAACCAAATTACTGGGATAAAATAACTCCGATCAAGTATATTTGCCGTCCCACTAGGGATCCGTTGGATTCCGTGATGACCTCACCAAGAAGCTGATCCTGGGCCGGACGGGAAATTCATCCCGTCGGTAACGTTTGCCTTGGCTGGGCAGCATAACGAACACCGATCAATCATCCCGCCATACCCCAAACGTCAGGGACGAGGTTGATACCCCGTCCCGCTCGGGCAACCGTTCAGCTGCTCCGTAAAATGTCCCTGTGAGACCCCCTTTTCATACTGTATAGCGTCCGATTATCTGTTGGGCCTCTATGAGGCTGCCCATCGCAGAAGCCGAAGTGCTAGAAAAATAGTGCTCTGCCAATCATATTCGATAATCTGGAATCTACCGTTTGGCAAGAGATATAGCGCATTAATCTGCTCTACATTAAGTCCTCTACCTGGCACTGCTCTTGTCCAGTAACCGGCATTTTCATATGCCTGAGGCTGGTCTTTATAAGTCTCTATCGGATCATATTTTTCTGTTTTTACGAATAAATCTGGCGGAGTGAGGAGCTTTAGTTCGCCATTTTCAGTCGGAGTTGTGTTATATATATTCGAAGCAGGGGACCAGCTCTTATTGGCATATACGGTTGCGTTTAGCGCATCAGCCAAGTCATCGACAAGATAATCTCCAATATTGTACTGGCCCATTCTCTCACCACCGGCAAGATGACAGGCTTGAAATATAACAATAGATGATTCACTAAGCACTCTTTTTAGAGGGGCAAGGTTCATTGAGAAAAAATGCACGCTTTTCTTTGTACCGACTTCGTGCTTTGACTTAAATGTTTGGCCCCCTATTCGAACCTTCGTATTACTTGGTTCTTCCCAGTACCAACCGTGCTCACTAAAAACCACGACCCCTACCTTAAAGTCCTTCCCCTCGTTCGCTTTTTTAGCCGCTTGGAGCGCTTTATCGATTTCACTTGCTACTTTCGGGGCTCCGTTCGCTTGAATTATCCATACGTTCGCCTCTTCAGCGGAAGCAAGCGATGTGTCTGTTTGGGAACTAGCGGATCTTTTCGTGACAAAAAAGTTTATTTCTCCTTTAGTTACGTCAACGCCTTTTAATTTCTGCTTACTGCCACCTTTTGAAGTGATGGGAATGTTTGACGAAATTTCCATTTCGGCTTGCCCAGATTTTTCGGCACGCATGCCGCTTTGATCTGTAAAAACGAAAGGGTTATTATTTACGAAAACATATGGAGCCCATTTCTGATAGCCAGAAGAAAGCGGGTCAATATTAGCAAAGCGACATAACCAACAGCAGTAATATCGAGCTTGGTTATAATTTAATGAACTCTCCTCATCTCGCTCCTTACCTGTAAACCGATGTCTTTTCCTCGCAAAACTCCCAAAGCTCGTCTCACCATAAGGCGTATATTCCTCTCGATTAATCATTCCTCCACCATCGTCCAGAACTACATTGGCGCTACCCAGGTGATCGCCCAATTGGAACTGCACAGTCGGGCTAGTGTCATCAGAAAAAGCCTGGCCCACACGCAATAAAGCAATCCGCTGCTGGTCATCCATCACATGCAACGTATTGTTCTCCACAGTACCGCCAACCATAGTCCGGCGGTGATGCTCAAATGCACCATCAATATATACTGTTCCCCCGAATTGACCGCCTTGTCGGCGCACGAGTTTTTTGACCCTCATGCCCGTCGCATCATACAAGTAATGGTCATAGACAGAAGGCTCCGCCCCTTCCGTCTGGGTGCGGAACACCTTCATTCTGTTTCCGCAATCATACTCGAAATGGCGCGAGGTGGTCTCTTGCGCCATATTGCCTACTTCGTCAAAGATATATTCAAAATCAGCTTGGCCGATGGATAGCGTCTGCAGCCGATTGTTTTCCGCATGGTGGGTAAATTCCCGCGTAAAACCGCCGAATTCGTTCTGGTGTTGCAAAACTCGCATGTTGCCCATCACGTCATACTGGTAGCGCTCCGTATAAGCGCGGGTCCGCGTCACGTCGGTGCAGCGTGGTTCGTCAAACCAGGGCGGAATCGGCGGACGCACTTCGCACTCGCGTCCAGTTGCCAACAGCAGGCGATAGATGGGGTCGTAGCTAAAGCGGCGGTCAAGAGCATCCGCGCCTTGCAGCGTATTCGGAATGCCGCTCTCTGGTGTCCGGTCGCGAATGGTTAAGATGTTGCCGACGAGGTCATACTCGTAACCGAAATCCTGTAGCGGCAGCCCGGTCGGCTGGTAATTCACATCATCCGACTGCGAATAGCGTTCGCTACGCAACCGGTTCAGCCGGAATGTTTGTGGGTCGTAGGCGTAGCGGGTCACGACGCCGTTACCGTAGGCGATCAGTGTTCTTAGTCCCTTGGCGTTGTAGGCGATGCGTTCGACGCAAACATCATTGTCGAAGCTGACGCTTTCCAGTGCCCCAGCACGGTTGTAAAGGGGTCGCAGTACCTTGCGTTCGTTGTCGACATCGCGCGGGTACTCGATTTCCCGTACCCGGTTCAAGCCGTCGTAGCGGGTCGTGGTGGTATATTCGGTCGGCTCAAGTATCGCGGCGGCGCGCGCCTCAAAGGAGACTTCACCCGGTTGCCAATCGACCTGGTAGGCCGGTATTTGCCAGCCGTTGGCCTCTGCGCCTTCAAATACCGACAGTATTTCCTGATCGCTGATGACTTGGCGGGTCTTCTCCAGCAGGTTGCCTTTGAAATCATAAGTGCCCGCGAGTACCCGGCCCGCCTCGTCGTAATGCATGACCAACTGCCCAAGCGCGTTGCGTCCCCGCGCTGCTGTAAGATCAATGCCGATCTCGCCGGCGGCGTCGCCATAGACAAGATGCTGACGCTGGCTCACGCGCTGATCGCTGTCGTCTCTTGCCCAGACATCCTGCGGCCGATTCAACACATCGAAAGAGGTCAATACCAGCGCGTCTTTGCTGTCGCGCTGCTCAACTGCATTGCCGAGTACATCGAGCACGCTGCGCTTGATCCCGGCATCGATCGATTCCACCCGGAGAGCGCGGTTAGCAAAATCGTAGGTGTAACTGAACGCAGTTCGATTCAGGGCATCAATGACGGCGAGCAGATTGCCACGAATGTCATAACTCGACAAGGTGACGATCTCGTTTTGCGGCCCGGGTCCATTGCGCTGAATGCTGCGAATCGTCCGGCCCAGCGCATCGATTTCGATACTGGCAGGGGTGAAATGGTGATCGACAGGAGCACGGTCGGTAAGCGGGATCGGATTGTCATTGGCATTCCGCCCTTGACTGAGAGGAGCCAAGTCGTTGGCATCGTAGGTATACGCTTCCCAGGGCGTGCGGTCGAAAGTGACGGGATCGCTCAGGTCGGGCGGCACACCGTAGATGACCCGCTGTTCGGAGCCGTCCGGATTGACGGTGCGGATGACCTGGCCGCGCGGGTCGTAGAACTGCATCACCCTTTGCCCAAACAGATTGCGAACACGGTCAGTACGCTGCCGTTCGGCCTCTTCCAGGGAGAGATAATCCCAACCGCTATCGAAAAAAGGTTCGTATTTTTGGACAACCTGGCCCTTGTTGTCGTAAATCTGCCAGCCGCTGACCGCCACGTTGGGCGGTTCGTCCGGGTTGCGCCTCCGTCCCGTCAGCAATGCGCGAGTCCCCGAGATATCGCTCTGATCGGCGGTCAAAGTGTCATTGCCGAACACCGCGTTCCCGAACAACTCATCCTCCGCTTGGGCGCGGGTTTGCAGCAAACGTCCGAAGCCGTCCGAATATTCGATGGATTCGATGGTTTCGTCACGCTCCTCGGCCGGGATATGAAAATCATTGACATGATGGACATGCCGAATGGTTCGAACAAATACCGGCTGCCGGTGTTCCGCCGGGCTGTTGTCGTAGGCAAGCAGGTCGTACTCGAATTGCGTGCCCGGCGTTTCTTGGGTATCTCCGACCGGCGGCTCATCTTCCTTGCCCATCACAATGATGGAAGCCGGCAGACCCAGCGAGGTGAACGTCACAGTCGTCCGGTTGTCGTTGGCATCAGTAACCAAACCCGGCTGCAAGACCCGGTAATCATTGCGGGCGCGGGTGGTCAGACCGGCCGGGTCTGTCACCCGAACGGGCAGCAAGCGAAAGTCATCATAAGCTATGGTGGTATCCCGATTGAGAGGATCGCGCGTCGCCAGCAGCTGGCCGCGTGGGTTGACTATACCCGGAGTTTGGAAATCGAAACGGTTGCGAGCCGAATCGACGAAATAACCCCGAACATGGTCGGCATCACCCGCATGGAAGCTGTAACCAGCCAATGGCGGCATGTGCTGGCTGAACGGTTCCGGATATTCGTCCGGCCAGTTCACCTCACCGCCGGGGTCAAGATAGGGCGGGAGCCGTGGAGCGTCTGGATCGTTGCTGCGATACGCCTCGGCCAAAATCGCTTCGATGGTGACTAGGGCTTCGCTGCGCACCAGGGCCCCGAATGGACCCAATTCACTGAGCGGAAGCCCGATAAACGCCTCGCCGTCGTAATAGTTGAAACCTTGTCCGATCAATTCCCGCGGCGCGGTACCGTCGAATGCCTGATTCCGTAACTGGCTGACGGTCACGTTCGGTACCATCAGGTCAGAGGGCGGGAAGATTTGAAAGCTGTTTGCCGTGGCGGCACGATCGACCATATATTGCTCGTCGTCGCGCTGGGCAAAACGCGTCTCGGCATAAGTGGTCAGGTATTCCGTAGCGGGCAGCTCGTCGTTTTGAAAATCTCGCCAGCCGCGTGGACAGGCGATCTGTATTTGCCGCCGTGGCTGGCCGTAGTCGTCATAATCGTCGGTGTAGCCGATCTGAGTCAGCGGATCATCGCCCCGCTCCCATTGCGTGCTGCGCTGGGCGAGCGCGTGCGGGAAAAAAATGCGCCGGCGCTGACCAGTTGAATCGTCCGGCGGTTCGATTTCACGCAGGCCGTAGACCGATTCGGTAACCGTGTAGGGACGATCTTCAAACGGACTGCCATCGAGCGCATACAGCTCGCTGCGCAGCACCCTTCCGCGTAAGGTCCGTAGGGAGTCGCGCCGGTCCCGCCGTTGCTCCAGGCCGGCCAGGAAATCTTGCAGTTGACCCCGTTCTTCGCTGAAATATGCGGCATCGCCGTTCCAATATTCGTCCCTGTGATCGACCGCTTCCCATTCGCCGAACTCGTCGCCCACCGGCCCGAGGTGAAACCAGGTTTTGGTCAGTGTCGGCGGCGAATAATGGATTGACTCCACCCGGTCGAAGGCATCGGCGTTTTCGCTCACAGCCTGGTAAACATCGAAAGTTTCCGTACTCAGGGTCTCCACATAACCAAAACCGCGCAATTCGAGCTCGCCGCCATCCCAGTAACCGTGATGATAGCGGTATTCGGTGGTGAGCCGTCCTCGCGAGAACTCGTCGATGGCGACGACCTGGGAGACTACCTGTAGCGGAAACGGCAGTGTCGTGCGCCAGCGGGTTTCCCGGTGCGCCTGGTCGCGCAGGTATTCCTCGGTCGAGGATCGGTAGGTCACCCGGGTGATCGCGCCCCGATGGTTGTTCATCTCGTTCAGCACGTAAGGCTTCACGCCCCCGGTAAAATCGTGGAAAAAAAACCGTTCTCTCCGGTTGCCGAGAGCGCCTTGGCTCCACAGAATGCCGGCAACACCGGTGCCGAGCAGGTCGACCAGACGAACATCATCCTGATTGGTGAAACCGGGCGTACCGTCGATTTCGATCGGATCGCTCCAGCCGTTGCCGCTTTGATTAATCCACAATGTGATGCTGCAATGATCGACGAAGATCAGATCGGCCAAGCCGTCGCCGTCGACATCGCCGATGAGGATTTGCCGTGGATCGTAATTCGCCGGGAATCGCGGACTGTTGCGCATGTGGATGCGCGCGCCCCAGTTGCCGTAGCCGAGGTTGGGCCAGTATTCGATATTCCCGTCGTAGACCATCACCATGTCCTGCATCCCGTCCCCGCTCATATCGCCCCAGCGGACCCGGCGGTCGGCGAAATTGACATTGGGAAATTCGGCCAGCGGGCGGCGATCGATGCGGCGAGTTTCGCCCCAGCCTTCGTGCGGATCGTTGAAGTAGCATTCGAATCGAGTGCCGGAGCGAATCGCATCGGTGACGCCGTCGCCATCGAGATCGACCAGCGCGACGTCATCGCCTTCCAGGTCAAAACTCGGTGCGACGCGGTAGCGCTGAAAAGAGCGCTTATCCCAATAACCGCCGAAGCGTAACGGGTAATAACCAGCCAGGTGGTCCGGTTTGCTGACGAGGAGATCCGCCCGCCCGTCGCCGTTGGCATCGATCAGCTGCACTCCGGGATCGGCGAACGAAAGACCCGCGGGCGCTTCGTGCATCATGCGCGGCAGATCGAAGTGGCCGCCGCCGAGATTACGCCAGTAGCGTACTGTGCCGTTCATCTCGATCAGGTCGGGAAGTCCGTTGCCGAATAGATCCACCAGTTCCAATGCAGGGTTGGAAAGTGCCTGTGCGGGCAAGTCGCGGCCCTGCAGCGGGAAAAAGTCCCGCCTCTCTGGTGTGAATCCGGAATAGCTGAACTCCAGCGGCGGCAAGCTTTCCATTTGGTCGCCATCATGCCCGATGACACGCACGCGACTGAGTAATGAAACCCGGTTGGGCGGCAATGCCGTCTCCTGCAGCTCACTGGCGGCAACACGTTCGTCGAGATAGTCGAACTCATAGCTTCTGACCAGCCGTTCCTGCTCAGCATGGGTACTAATTACGATGCGTTCACAGCGTCTGCGGGTGCGGATCTCGAAGCCGGCGCGGTGTTCGGAAAAAGGATCGGGACGCGCTCCGTATTCTAAAGAGACCCGGACCATGAATTGTTGCTCGTCCTGATCGTCCGTATAGTCCGCGTAGCGGATCTGAGTTAGATAGAGCTGATCCCAATGGCGCAGGCCATCTTCTCCGACGTCGCGCTCATACTCGTATTCAATAAGATTGCCGAAGGGGTCGACAGTACGGCTAAGTTTCCAGGCAAAGATTCGATTTGGATCGGAAGGATTGGCAATGACTGCCGGATCGGAACCTAAAGAGGAAGGAGTTCCGTATATGCTGCGAAGACCGTCCTTGCTTCTGATTTCCCAGAAGTCATTGTCGGTATCGTGATGGCGAAGAATGCGGGCGAAGAGCCCTTCCGTCCGGGGCCGGAACTGAGTGATGGATCCCTGCGTCGAGATGTGAACCAAGTCTTCCGCACCTGACAGAAGAAACGTGTCTCGGGCATCGTCGTACCGAGGAACACCTTGAGAGGTCTTACGACTGACACCGGGGATGCTCAAATCCCATCCCAGTCCGAATGGGCCATTCCCGTGTCCGGTGCTGTAGACGAGACTGATCTGGGGCTGGAATCCACCTCGACCGCTGGGGAGCGCGAGTGGCACGGTAAAATTACCCGTGCCCGTATGAAGGTCTGGGGAGAATGTCTCGCCGATGCCACTCAGAGCACCTCCACCCTTCGGCAGAGAGATCACTTGCGGCGAAGAGCCGGATGCGTTACTCATCGTCCGGCTCTGCGAGCCCACTTTCGTGGATTGCTCGTTGATTCCAAAAACAAAGCATCTTCATCTGGAAGTCCTCCGATAGTTCGTCTTTCGACGCTTTTAACATTTGTTGACTCTTTTGTCAATGTATTTATACATTGTATGGATTTAACAGCGAACATCACTGTTTACACTAATGATTTAATAATAATGATTTAATAAAAATTGCTGGAAACAAGTTTCTTGTATACCATACCTACTGAACGTTTGTTAGGTACATATTTTTGAGCTCAAAAGAAAAGATATTAGGCGCAGCGATAGTTTTGTTCGCACAAAAAGGCTATTCGGGACTATCCATGAGGCAGTTGGCTCAGGCAGTTGATATGAGCGTTGCAGCAATTTATCACCATTTTCCCGATAAGAATGCACTGTATCTCGAATCGGTTCGTTTTGCATTTTCAGACAAAGAGCAAGTTTTTACTCAGGTTTGGGAGTCCGGCTGCTCGGCAGAAGAAAAATTGGCTGGCTTTATTCGCTCATTGCTTGATGTGATGCTTCAAGACCGGGATTTCCATCGCCTGATGCAACGCGAAATTCTGGAAGCAGATCCCGGCAGATTGCAGTTATTGGCGCAAGGGATCTTCAAACGCCAATTTTGTTTGTTGATGCAGCTGGCAACTGAATTAGCGCCTGAGCAAGATGCACATTTAATCGCTACTTCAATAATAGGTTTAGCCACGTATCATGTTGAGTATCAGCCATTACTCAAAAATTTTCCCGGCTGGAAAGCTGAAAACGAAATCCCGGAAATTATCGCTGCGCATATTACTGAATTGTTGATAGACGGTTTGAAGGCAAAGACTGCATGAAAAAAAAAGTCGATCTTTTACAAGTAACCCCATCGATTGACAAGTTCAACCTACCGGCAAGCACCATTGTCTACACATTAATGATTATGCTGTTTTCAGGTTGCACGCTGGGGCCTGACTTTTCCAGACCCGCAAGTCCAGACACAAAAAGCTACACGACCGGTAAACCGTCAAATCGCATTACCACAACATCTTCGGAGTCTGGTGCAGCCCAGTCCATAGCTCTGGGAAAAGACATTCAGGGGCAGTGGTGGACGTTGTTCCACTCCCCGGCATTGACTAAATTGATTGAACAGGCAATGAAGCGTAGCCCTGACTTGCAAGCAGCTTTATCGGCATTAACCGAAGCCCAGGAAAATGCTTCTGCAAAGCAAGGTTCTTTATTCCCTGCCCTAGACGTAACAGCTAATGCCACACGTCAAAAAATTTCAGGGGCGCAATTTGGCAACCCCGATTTTCCTGGTACTACGTACACTCTCTCCAGTACTTCAGTCCAGATCGCTTACACACTGGATGTTTTCGGCGCTATCCGTCGACAAATCGAGGAATTTGGAGCCCAGGCTGAATATCAGCGTTTTCAACTTGAGGGCGCTTTCCTGACATTGGCATCAAACGTCGTCACCACCGCAATACAGGAAGCTGCTTTACGAGCCCAGATTAATGCGACTGAGGAAATCATCGAGGCTCAGAGTCGGCAACTCGATCTGGTCAAGCAACAGTTCGAATTGGGGGCCGCATCAAAAGTCGATGTGTTGGCACTGCAATCCACACTGGAACAGACGCGAACGACCTTACCACCTTTACAGCAACAACTGGCACAGAACCGGCATCGTTTGACCGTACTGGCTGGTGAAGTACCCAGCGTAGAACTTGCCGCTCAGTTTAAACTGTCTGACTTGCATCTACCTGTGGATTTGCCTCTCAGCCTGCCATCCAAACTGGTACAACAACGCCCCGATGTTCGAGCGCAGGAAGCCCTGTTACATGCAGCCAGCGCTGAAATCGGCGTCACTACGGCCAGATTATTCCCTGACTTTACTATCAACGCCAGTGTAGGCAGCATCGCCACGCGGCTGGGCGATTTGTTTGTTCCCGGCAGCGCCATCTGGAGCTTTGGCGGTAACTTGTTGCAACCGATCTTTCATGGCGGCGAGCTCATCCACAAAGAGCGTGCCGCAGTGGCGGCTTACGAACAGGCCGCTGCTCAATACCGAAGCACTGTATTAATGGCATTCCAAAACGTTGCCGACACCTTAAGCGCACTGGAATTTGATGCTGCCTCTTTAAAGACTCAGGATGCTGCTGTAAAAACGGCGCTTGACAACCTGGAACTCACTCGACTTCAGTATCAACTTGGAGCTCTCAGTTATCTGTCTCTTCTTAATTCGGAGCGCGATTACCAGCAAACGCGTATTGGACAAATAAATGCACAAGCCAGGCGTTATTCTGATACCGCCGCGTTATTCCAGGCATTGGGCGGAGGATGGTGGAACCGCCCGGATTTATCTGCCACCTTGCTTGCGGATCCACAAAATAAAAATAACATTAGTATTGATCGATGCAAGGATCTGGACAAAGTACGAAAGTATTTTTGCCTTAAACTTTAAACCTTTAATTTATAAAGTGGCAACAACTTATGTACAGACATAATTCCGACGGGAAAAAATACAATGATTAAACGTATGATCATTATGCTCATCGTGGTCGGTCTGGTACTTGGCGGTATTTTTTGGTTCATAAATTTCAAGGGGCGCATGATCAAGGAGTTTATGATGTCTCAGGGTGAACCGTTGCAAACCGTTTCCACCACAACTGCCGGCTATCTGGAATGGTTACCGAAACAGGAAGCGGTCGGCAGCCTGCAAGCTGTTCAGGGGACCAATATCAGTGCCGAGGTTTCGGGCATTGTGGCGGAAATTCACTTCAAACAGGGCGACAATGTAAAACTTGGTACACCTTTATTGCAATTGCGCGCCGACGACGATATTGCCAAACTGGCATCCCTGAAAGCTACAGCACAACTCGCTCGAACTACCTACCAGCGAGATCTGAAACAATTTCGCGCAGAAGCTATCAGTAAACAGACGGTCGATACAGACAAAGCGAACCTTGATATAGCCCTCGCTAATATTGCCTATCAGCAAGCACTGATTGATAAAAAGCTGATTCGTGCGCCCTTCACAGGCCGACTGGGCGTTCGGCTCGTGGATGTCGGTCAATATCTTGATGCGGGTACTCCGATAGCTAACTTACAGGCGCTGGACACTATCTTTGCAGACTTCTTTCTACCACAGCAAGCATTAGCCAAACTCAAAATAGGCCAACAGGTTACCCTGAAAACTGATGCCTACCCAACGCAAACATTCACTGGCACTATTACAGTAATCAATCCCAAATTAGACATCAACACGCGTAATGTCCTCATAAGAGCGACTCTCAAGAATCCCAAACACAAACTACTGCCTGGCATGTATGCCGCCGTAAATGTTACAACCGGACAAGCGGAACGATATATCACGCTGCCTCGCACGGCTATCACTTTTAACTCTTTCGGAGCTACCGTCTATCGGGTAGAAAAGAATGGCAAGGATGAAAAAGGCAGACCCAGACTCATTACCAAACAAAGCTTCGTTACCACGGGTGAAACACGCGGTGACCAAATCGCAATCCTTAAAGGTGTCAATGAAGGCGAAACAATAGTGACCTCCGGTCAAATCAAACTACGCAACGGCTCACCTGTTGCAGTTGATAATTCAATACAACCCAGCAACGACGAAGCTCCGCAACCAATCGACCAATAATACACCATGAATTTAACCGATATTTTTATCCGTCGGCCAGTTCTGGCTACGGTAGTCAGCATGATGTTGTTAGTTTTGGGTCTGCGCGCGTTGAGTGGTTTAGCAGTTTTGCAGTATCCGCGCACCGAAAACGCCATAGTAACCATCACTACGGCTTACTATGGCGCGGATCCGGACATTATCGCTGGTTTCATCACGACTCCGCTGGAAAACAACATCGCCCAGGCAAACGGCATCGACTACATAACATCGACCAGCCAGAACAGTCTCAGCACTATAACCGCCAATCTGCGGCTCAATTTTGATCCAAACAAAGCCTTGACAGAGATCAATGCCAAGGTCAATGCCGTACTCAATCAATTGCCTCCGGAATCACAACAGCCTGTTCTCAGTGTAAAAATCGGAGAAACCATTGATGCCATGTATATCGGTTTTTCCAGTGACGTCTTGCCCGCCAACAGCATCACCGATTATTTGACACGCTCGGTACAACCCAGATTACAGGCAGTGGAAGGAATCCAGACAGCGGAGCTGCTAGGCAGCAAGAACTTTTCCCTGCGCGCCTGGCTAGACCCCAACAAATTGGCTGCCTATGCCCTTACGGCATCCGATGTCAGCGCAGCGCTAACAAAGAACGACTTTATAGCGGGACTGGGAACAACCAAAGGCCAAATGGTACAGGTAAACCTGACCGCATCGACCAGTCTGCATTCAGTCGCAGAATTCGAGAATTTGATCATCAAGCAACAGGACGGTGCGATTATTCGGTTGAAAGATGTGGCAAATGTCACCCTGGGCGCTGATGACTACGAAGCCAGCGTCTCTTTCGATGGCAACAAGGCCGTATATATCGGACTTCAGGTTGCGCCCAGCGCCAATCTGTTAGAAGTTATCGGCAGAGTGCGTGAAGTTTTCCCGGAAATTCAAGCCCAGTTGCCGGAAGGCATCAGCGGTAAAATCGTCTACGACTCAACAAAATTTGTCGACAGCTCTATCAATGAAGTTGTCCACACTCTGGTCGAGGCTTTGCTGATCGTTACGCTGGTTGTGTTTGCATTTCTTGGCTCGCCACGTTCGGTGCTAATACCCGTTATAGCGATACCCCTGTCCCTGGTCGGTACATTCACAATAATGTTGATATTCGGTTTCTCCATCAACTTACTGACGTTGCTAGCCCTGGTGCTCGCTATCGGTCTTGTGGTTGATGATGCCATCATTGTCGTCGAAAATGTCAACAGGCATCTTGAAGACGGTATGCAGCCAATTCCAGCTTCACTGCTAGCGGCCCGGGAACTGACCGGACCTATTATCGCCATGACTATTGTTTTAGTCGCTGTCTATATTCCTGTCGGCTTTCAAGGTGGACTTACCGGCGCTTTATTTTCAGAGTTTGCTTTTACTGTAGTTGGTGCAGTGACCGTTTCCGCCATTGTGGCACTAACGTTGTCGCCGATGATGTGTTCTCGACTACTCAAAGCACATACCCACAATCGCAACGGCTGGGAAGAACGTATCGTCGATTTTATCGATCGCAGAGTCTTTGCATTGCAGCGCTTCTATTCACGAACCCTCCATGGAACACTCGACTATTTGCCAGTGACAACTGTATTTGCCATCATCATACTCGCAAGTATTTACTTTCTTTATGGCAGCTCCAATAGTGAACTCGCTCCGCAGGAAGATCAAGGCGTCATTGTTACCCTATCTACGTCAGCACCGGATGCAACTCTCCAGCAACGCCTGGTTTATGCTGACCAGGTTTATCAAAAATTTACTAAGCACCCGGAAACCGATCACGTCTTTCAGATAAATGCGCCAGGACAGTCCATCGCGGGTACAGTCCTCAAACCCTGGGATGAGCGAAAACTGACCGCCACTGAACTTCATCCCGTGATTCAGGAAGAAATGAATCAAATCGCCGGAGTTCGTGTTGCCGCTTTCCAACCGCCGCCATTACCGGGCAGTAGTGGTCTTCCTGTACAATTCGTAATCGGTACCACCGAATCATTCGATCAATTGAATACGGTAATGCAGCAATTAATGCAGGAAGCGCAGAAAAGCGGCATGTTTATTTTCCTGGACACCGACCTGAAATATGATCAACCACAGTCAACAGTGGAAATTGACCGTAATAAAACAGCTCTGCTGGGGCTCACCATGCAGGATGTGGGTTCGTCTCTAGCATCAATGCTGGGTGGAGGTTATGTCAACTATTTCAGCATGACAGGAAGATCCTACAAAGTCATTCCCCAAATACAGCAAAGCTCCAGACTCAATGCCAACCAATTACTTAACTACTACATTCGTACGGCTGACGGAGCGGCAGTTCCGTTATCAACCATCGCCACAATCAGCACGAAAACAGTGCCGCAATCATTGAATCACTTCCAGCAATTAAATGCTGCCATCATTTCTGGCGTACCCTTTCCAGGAGTCACGCTGGGGGATGCCATTAACTCGTTGAAAAATATCACAGTGAAAGTGCTACCTCCAGGCTACTCGGTGGACTATGCCGGGCAATCGCGGCAACTGGTCAAGGAATCCAGTGGTTTTATTTTTACTTTCCTTTTCGCTTTGATCATTATTTTTCTAGCGTTGGCCGCGCAATTCGAGAGTTTCCGGGATCCACTGATTATTCTGGTATCGGTACCCATGTCCATAGCCGGTGCGCTCATTTTTATTGCCTTAGGTATCGGTGGGGCAACCCTAAATATCTATACAGAAGTAGGCTTGGTTACCCTGATGGGATTAATCAGCAAACATGGCATCCTGATCGTTGAATTCGCCAATATCAAGCAAAAGGAAGGCCTATCCAAACGTGCAGCTGTAGAATTTGCTGCCAGTATACGTTTACGCCCCATATTAATGACCACTGCCGCGATGGTGCTGGGAGTTTTGCCACTGATTTTCGCAACCGGTGCCGGTGCAGTGTCTCGATTCAATATTGGGCTCGTAATAGCTACCGGCATAGCCATCGGCACATTATTCACACTATTCGTAGTACCTGCGGTATATCTCCTGATTGGGCAAGATCATTCAAAATTGGGGGCAAATAGTGCATGGGAAGTAGAGCAGTCCGGGAATACCGCAGAAAGTTAAGTAAGCGATGAGGGAGGAGATATTTTCTGCTCAACGCCGATGATGGCTCTGTTTAATACGCCAAGATTTTTTTCTTCATTGATTTGCATGCCCATCATATAAAAAATGGGCATCCATAACGGATTGATTAAAAGCCCACCTAATGCACTTTTCCATGTTCGCTTCAAGTTCTTCAATGGGTTAAAAGACTCTGCAAGTGAGTGCCTGGGACTGGCGACAAAAACAGCTGCAATCGGATGCAATATATCTTTTTCATGCTCGACAAGCTGCGCCATGGATTCTGTGATTTTCCGCTCCATTTCAAGATAATTTTTTCGAGCAAAGCCTGAAGAAATAGCAAAAGTAACGGCGATTAAAGGCAATAGAACTGTTGGTGGTGCTACCGGTGCAAAAGTTGAAGAAAGCATGACCACGCAAAAACCTAACATGAGGACATCTTCTCCTCTCTCTACATCTCGATCAATCCCTTTCAAAATCTCAAAAACTGCATTTTCACACTGATGTTTTAAATAATTTTTTTCTTCTGTCATGGCAATCCCCTTCTGGAAATATCTTACATATATATCCTCACTCTAAAAAATGTCAAATCATCGAAGTTATTACAAAGGCGAAAACCACAAGTTCCAGATTGAATGAGTAATGCCTTATTCACTCTGCCTTGTTCTTCATTTTATAACCTAATAAAACCAAACATAACCCTAAACCCACAATCCATAATGTAGGAGGAACGGCATCAGATTGAGTGGCTTGCGGAAATTTAGATAATGTTGTGAGGTTGTTTTCAGTTGTAGTAGTTTCATTCACAATACTTGATGCGCCACTTGAGGCGAACGAAACATCATTTGGCTCCACCATAGCAGCAATCACACTACTGGCTGATAGAACGTATAACAATAATAAAATAGATAATCTGTTCATAAGTCTTTCCTAAAATGAGTTTTCTCTATTACAAAACAGCTGCTTTAGACTAATACAATTCTAGGTGAAATTTCGCGACTTACTCCAACCTTAAATTAATTATTCAACGCACTAAATTGACGTTCCTTAATCCTTTGCAGCGCTCGTTAAACCGGCACGATATACTCTCATTAAGGCAACAAATGCCAGAAAATCGTATAAACCGTGAATAATTATGGGCATTAGCAAGTTTCTATCGCCGCCAAAGTCCAGAGATAAACCCAAATAAATCCCGACCAAGGCGGCCAATACCGCATAAAGCGGAGTCACGGCATGGACAAGTCCAAAAACAATGTTGCTGCCGATTAAGCCTGCTGCTATGCCCCATGATGTCTCTATCCAGGGCTGAATAACACCGCGAAACAGAAGTTCTTCTGATATTCCGGCTATTGCCGCCAGTATAAACAAGTCGGTCCAGTGATAGCGATGCAAACCGGGCCCTAAGGTATTAAGCAGTAATTTTCGAATATTGACTACCGATTCTCCCTGCAATTTTTCCAAAGCCAGAAACATCAAAAACAAAGGAGCGGTTCCTATCACACCGTAGGCTATGGCTGTTTCCGAAAAATAAATATTTTCGAACGGATCGATTTCGGCTATCCAGCCTAAAAATATAGCAACTATAACCAGAGAGGCCTCAAAATAACAGGCTGATTTAAAAAAACCATCAAATTTGAACAGTGATTTATCCATTGATTGTATTTGTAAAATTTAAGGATGGGCCATTCTAAACACAAATGGTTAAAATAGCTGTTTTGATTCATTATCACTTTATCTCATGCAGTGTTTTATCTATAAAAGTCTGAAAAAAGATCTTCTCTATTTGTATCTGGCTAAAAAAGATGATTTTTCAAAAGTGCCGGATGCACTATTTAGCCACTTGGGGAAAATGGAATTCGTGATAGACCTGGAGCTATCTCCAGAACGAAAATTGGCCATGGAAGATGCCGAAAAAGTTATTAAATGCCTTAAGGAGCAAGGATTTTTTGTGCAATTGCCACCTCAAAAAGAAACGCCATAAATCGCACCTTGCCATCATTCTGAAGCCGTCTTCAAGCCTTTGGTAAAGTAACCCCAGTCTGCCCTTGGTACTTTCCGCCTCTGTCTTTATAGGAGGTTTCACATACTTCATCACTACCAAAAAAGAGCATTTGAGCCACGCCTTCATTGGCATATATTTTTGCCGGCAATGTTGTGGTATTGGAAAACTCCAAAGTTACATGACCTTCCCACTCGGGTTCCAAAGGCGTTACATTGACGATAATTCCACATCTTGCATAGGTTGACTTGCCTAAACATATAGTCAGCACATCTCGCGGAATCCGAAAAAACTCTACGGTACGCGCTAAAGCGAAAGAATTGGGAGGAATAATACAAACATCTGATTTAACATCAACAAAGCTGTTTGAATCAAAGTTTTTTGGATCAACAATGGCAGAGTTGATATTGGTAAAAATCTTGAATTCATCAGAACAACGAACATCATAGCCATAACTGGAAGTACCGTAGGAAATTACCCTGCCGTATTCGGAATCTCTTACTTGACCACTTGCGAATGGCTCTATCATGCCCTGTTGTTCCGCCATGCGGCGTATCCACTTGTCCGACTTTATACTCATGAAATGCTAAATACCCAGTTTGTTGAAATTTATAATTCTCACATAGAGAGGGGGACAGGCACAAGACGATTGCGACTGTTTTTCCCCTTGCACCTTACGCCTTATACCTACATTTTAAGTATTTTGCACAACTATATTAGGAAATCGGGTACTGAAATCCTTGGCTTTTAGCGCCAGTTTTGCCGCTGTTTTACGCGCGATTGCTTTGTAAATCTGCGCTGCACGCCCATCTGGCTCAGCAACTACTGTGGGTTTTCCAGAATCTGCATATTTACGAATCTTAATGTCCAGCGGTAAAGAACCCAGGAAATCTACCTTGTTTTTTTCTGCCATTGCAACGCCACCACCTTCACCAAAAATAGCCTCAGCGTGACCGCACTTGCTGCAAATATGCACACTCATGTTTTCAACAATGCCCAGCACTGGCACGTTGACTTTTGCAAACATACCCAAACCGCGCTGGGCATCAATCAGTGCAATATCCTGCGGTGTCGTGACGATAATCGCGCCGCTAACAGGAATCTGTTGGGCTAATGTCAGTTGAATATCTCCTGTACCCGGCGGTAAATCGATAATCAAATAATCCACGTCAACCCAGTTGGTATCTCTGAGCAATTGCTGTAAGGTGTTGGTTGCCATGGGTCCGCGCCAGATCATCGGCTGGTCTGCATCTATCAAATAGCCTATAGACATGGTTTGCACGCCGTAAGCCATTTTAGGCGTCATGGTTTTGTTGTCTACGCTTTCCGGGAAACCTGACAATCCCAACATGGTTGGAATACTGGGACCATAAATATCTGCATCAAGTATCCCGACCTTCGCGCCTTCTGCTACCAATGCCAGCGCCAGATTGACCGTCGTCGTTGACTTACCTACCCCGCCTTTGCCAGAAGCCACGGCAATAATATTTTTTACATTAGGTTGAGGCTTTAAAGCCTGTTGCACAGCATGGGATATGATTCTTACAGTGACTTCGACAGTAACACAATCTATCCCGGCAAGCGTTTTCAGGAGCTGCTCGACAGCCTTTTTTAATTCATCAATATAGCTTTTGGCCGGATAACCCAGTTCCAGCCTAACGTTAACGTTTGCACCCTCAATGGTAATCGCTTTAACTGACTTTGCAGTGACCAGATCGACACCATGATTGGGGTCGACAAATGTCTTCAAAAGATTTTCTACATCCGACTTTTCTGGGTATGCCATGATTATTCCCTATTGCTACTTTTGCTAAATGGATATTGCAAGTAAATTCAGTTTGAATCTCTGAATTTACTCAGGATATGAGGCATTCTACAGATTTTTCAATAAAATTCATTTTTTAGCTATGCGCTATTCTGTAGAGCCGTTAATTTTATGCGATAATCCCCGGCTTATTTGTTTTCGTTTCCTTTGAACTTTTACACCATGTCAGATAGAAAAATTCTCGTCACCAGCGCCTTGCCTTATGCCAACGGCCCCATTCATTTAGGTCATCTGGTTGAATATATTCAAACGGATATCTGGGTACGTTTCCAGAAACAGCGCGGTAACCAGTGTTATTTCGTTTGCGCGGATGATACCCACGGAACGCCGATCATGCTCAAAGCTGATCGGGAAGGTATTACTCCTGAACAACTCATTACTCAGGTGGGTAAAGAACACCTGGCCGATTTTACTGAATTTGGCGTGGCATTTGATAATTATCACAGCACTCATTCCGAAGAAAACAGAACCTTTTCATCACTGATCTATAAACGTTTGCGTGATGCCGGACATATCAGTTCACGCACCATTATCCAGGCATACGATCCGGTCAAGGCTATGTTTTTACCTGACCGTTTTATCAAAGGTGATTGTCCAAAATGCGGCGCTGCCGATCAATACGGCGATGGTTGTGAAGTTTGCGGCGCAACCTATTCACCCACCGAATTGAAAAACGCCGTTTCCGCTATTTCAGGTGAAAAACCCATTGAAAAAGACTCCGTACATTACTTTTTCAATCTGGCTAATTTTACCAGGATGCTCAGTGATTGGACTAACGCAGATCATTTGCAAGCAGAAGTTCGCAACAAATTAGCCGAATGGTTAGAGGGCGGTTTACAACAATGGGATATTTCCCGCGACGCACCTTATTTTGGCTTTGAAATTCCCGATGCCCCGGGGAAGTATTTTTATGTCTGGCTGGATGCTCCCATCGGTTACATGGCAAGCTTTAAAAATCTATGTGATAAACAAGGACTGGAATTTGATGAATTCTGGGCTAAAGACAGCGCTGCGGAGCTGTACCATTTTATCGGCAAGGATATTATTTATTTCCACGCTTTGTTCTGGCCGGCAATGTTGAGCGGTGCTGATTTCAGAACACCCAGTGCCATTTTTGCGCATGGCTTTTTAACTGTAAATGGCGAAAAAATGTCCAAATCCCGCGGAACTTTTATTACCGCAAGAACTTATCTGGAGCACCTGAATCCGGAATATCTGCGCTATTATTTTGCCGCAAAACTCAGCGCAGGCGTTGACGATATAGACCTGAATTTTGATGATTTCAGTCAGCGGGTTAACTCTGACCTGGTGGGTAAAGTAGTCAATATCGCCAGCCGTTGCAGCGGTTTTATCAGCAAACGCTTTGCCAACAAATTATCTGCCAACTGTTCTGAACCTGCTTTATTTCAAGAATTTATCAATGCCAACGAACAAATAGCGGAGTTTTATGAAACCCGTGAATTTGGTAAAGCCATGCGTGAAATTATGGCACTGGCAGATAAGGCCAACCAATATATTGACGAAAAAAAGCCCTGGGTGATTGCTAAACAGGAAGACAACAATGCGCAATTACACGACGTTTGCTCGATGGGCATCAACCTGTTCCGTTTGCTGACGGCGTTTCTAAAACCGGTAATCCCTGCCTTGGCAAAAAATGCTGAATGCTTTTTAAACATAGATTCACAAGCTTGGCCAGCGAATGCACAGCCCTTGTTAAACCATGCCATTAATGACTTCAAACCGTTAATGACCCGGGTTGAAGCCGATAAAATCACCGCAATTGTTGAAGCATCTAAGGAAAATCTGGAAAAAACTCCTGACAAACATTCCCACGTTACGAATGCAACCGAGAAAAAATTTGAACCTATAGCGGACACTATTGAATTTGAAGATTTTGCAAAGCTGGATCTGCGTATCGGCAAAATCATCAAAGCCAATCACGTAGAAGGGTCGGATAAGCTATTGCAATTGACTGTTGATATAGGTGATGAAACTCGCAATATTTTTGCCGGTATTAAATCCGCTTACGCACCAGAAGGTTTGGAAGGCAAATTGACCCTCGTTATTGCTAATCTTGCGCCCAGAAAAATGCGTTTTGGCACCTCAGAAGGCATGGTGTTAGCCGCTGGTCCCGGCGGTAAGGATATTTGGATTTTAAGCCCGGATAAAGGAGCCATTGCTGGAATGCGCGTAAAATAACAAACTCAATTGACGTTAATGCCGGATTTTCATCTTTGCTGATGTATCCGGCATTCAGCATTCAGCATTCAGCATTCAGCATTCAGCATTCAGCATTCAGCATTCAGCATTC
>CAYVFT010000001.1:87122-116378 GCA_964450225.1 uncultured Crenothrix sp.
AATGATTATGCCCCAATACCCAGCGTGATTTCACCCTTTTTTTTTGCTTAATTGCCAATTCTTCCAGAGCAAATTTTTTAACCAGAACGGAAATAAAGATTAAATGATATAGTATATCCCAATAGGAAAGCCCCAAAAATGCGCCGCCGACCATATAACAAATCAGTGAAGCACGTAGCATAAAACAATAATTGGTAACCCATTCCATACCTTCAACATGACGTGTTTTATTGGGTAACGTCGTCAAGCTTATTAACGTGCCTACTATTAAAGAAAACCAAAGTCCAAATGCGAGAAAGCCGTGCTCAGAAAACATCTCGACGTAAGAACTATGCCAATCAAGATGCGTTGACGTTACATAAGCGTATCCATCAAAACCAGCTCCAAAAAAAGGATGTTCAAGGGTATGATTCCAACCATCTATCCAGGCATTAACTCTGCCCATTGCTGAGCTATCTTCCTGATAAGTCTCAATGGTGTTCATTCGACCGAACCATTCTTGCGGCAAGTAATCCTTGACAAAAAAAGCCCCGGCAAAAACCAACGGAATGGCGAGATACTTTCGCTTGCTATTCCAAATCAACATTAGAGTGAGTACAACCATGGTGACTAATGCACCGCGTGACCAGGAAGACAGTGATGCGGCATAAATAATTGGTATTGTCAAAAGGATCCCTTTTTTAAGACTCGGGCTTAGTGTTTCTTTTTGCCAAATTAATAACAGCGGAATATCAATCAACATCGCCAAAGCAAATGCATTGTTTTCTTCAAACTGAGTAGCAGGCGGTCCATAAACGCGATAAGCAAAACCAGACATAATTGCGAAGATACCGCCTTTAACTGCCACAATACCTATTGAAGCGGCAATCGCAACGATTAACCAATAGAGCTTGTAGCGCGTATTGATTAGTACCAAGGTAAAATAAAACGGAATAAAAACTTTTGTTACTATCCAAAATTTCGGCCAGACAATATCAGGATAAGGAGCTTGCGTTGAGGTTATAACGAAATAAATATAAAGCAAAACAAAAACCGTAATGCGCCAGTCATTAGGGATAGACTGCTGGTCCTTTGCAGTAAATGTTCGAAAAGCAACGACTAAAAAGAGGACGTAATAAAGGGGTAACGTTCGCACAAATCCCCAAGCATAGGCATGGGGATTTAAATAACTGAAAATGGCAAGAGCCAATACCCCGAGCCATGGCTTTTTTAGAGCGGCGATGATGCAGCCTGTTATGAATATGAGTACAGTAATATCGCGCATGATGCAAATTTGAAGTTAATGGCTTGATTGAAGTATTCCAACTTACATAGCAGTTGGGCTCTTACTATGCTCTAAGCGGTCGCGTAATTTTTGCCGCTTGCTGGGCAGGGATGCCCATAAAAGCTTTCGCAAAAATAGCGACTCCCCGGTGGTTTTCTATGAGTTCAACAAACATGCAAAATCAGACGGAGGTCAAACAGACTTTTAGTTGGCAAGATAATTCAGAGAATCTTAATTCAATATTGGAATGCGCATGAACATACAGCGGTCATCAATGTTTCATTTACTTGTTGCTGAATCTCTTAAAGGAAATTCCCTCATAGCGATAAAAATACTTAATACCGATCCCCAGCTTTTCGGCATGGGAACTTTTGTTGCGTTGTTATTTTTCCTATCATAAGACTGGTTTAGCAGTGTTCTCCTCTCCTCGCTAAAATTTATTCTTTTTCTTTAGTAGCTTCTTCAGATTCCGAGATGACCGCAGAATAACATTCCATCAAGCTTTCAGTGTAATTTGTATGAGCATCGGCGAGATCTTTAGCTGAGCCAAAATCAGTACGTAATTCTTCAAGTGTTTTTTTAGGATCTTCAGATTTGGCTAGCGTAAGCATTTTTGTGTAGTTTCGATAAGCCATCAGACGTTTGGGATCAAAAGCAAAAATACCAGGCATATTTTGAGAAGTTGTATCCACAACACATTTGGTCATGTACTCAGGAGTTATTTTATAATCCTTAATATCCTGTTCTTTTTGCATTTGTTCTAATACAGCTTGTTCATATTGATTTTTATCAGCACAAGCTGGGAGTAGTAATGCAGATAGAGAAATCAGCAGTAGTTTTTTCATGGAAGTTACCGTTATTGATGATATAAACTTAATTTAGCAAGATGCGTCATTATACGCATATCCGTCAGATTGAAGGTGAAAGGTTCACCTTCAAGTTTTTACATTTCTTTTATCGCCCGAGCTATCCAGCTTTCAGCCTCGGCGTTGATGTCCGCGGCATTGCGCCCCTTGCTTTCAATAACCGGGCCAATTTTTACCTTGATGGTTCCAGGATATTTTAAAAAACTGTAGCGAGGCCAATAAACGCCAGCATTATGCGCAACGGGAATAACTGGACAGCCCGATTGTTGCGCTAAAATCGCTCCACCCGCGCTAAATTTCTTAACTTCTCCCGCCGCTGTGCGCGTACCTTCAGGAAATACAACCACCCATAAACCTTGACCTAAATAGAGTTTACCTTTTTCTAATAAAGTGCGTAGGGCTTCGCGTTGTTTTTTGCGGTCGATGGCAATGGGTTTTAGGGTTGACAATGCCCAGCCCCAGATAGGAAACCATGTTAATGAGCGCTTTAATAAAGCCGCCTGAGTGGAAGGGAATATGTAACGCAAAGCTAAAGTTTCCCACGCTGACTGATGATTACTTAACACAATCGAGGCTTGCCCGGTATTCAGATGTTCCAAGCCTTCCACCTCATAGCGCACACCACAGAACACTTTGCTCATCCATAACACCAAACCACACCAAGCCCTGGATATTTGGTAGCGCACATTGAAAGGCAAAGGCGTCGTTAAAAGAATAAGAATACCTGCAATGGTGGCGGTGGAAAAAATACCAACGAATAAGAGCGTTGAACCTAAATAATTTTTAGGTCTAAGATCAGGTGATAAGGTGTTGTGCTGCTTCATAAAGGTTTTCAAAAACAGGAATGTTAAGTTGTGGATTGTTCAGTAAGGTTTGCTGCCCTTTGCCCGTTTTAACCAGTATCGGCTTTGCACCGACTGCCTCAGCGGCTTGTAAATCCCGCAAAGAATCACCTATAACGGCAATCGTGGTTAAGTCAACATGGAAATCAGCGGCAAAGGCTTTGAGCAAGCCAGCCTTGGGTTTGCGACAGTCACAATCACTATTCGCACCATGCGGACAAAAATAAATCGCAGTGATATTTCCGCCTTTTTCACTCACTAACTGGCGCATTTTCGCATGGATCTTTTCCAGCATGGTTTCATCAAAAAAGCCTCGCGCTACGCCCGATTGATTGGTGACGACAATGACCTGATAACCGTGCGCATTCAGTAATGCAATCGCCTCAAGACTGCCTTCAATGGGTATCCATTCATCTGGTGATTTAATGAACGTATCGGAGTCGTGATTTATCACGCCATCTCGATCTAATAAAACATAACGTTGTTTGGGCATCGGTATTTATTTACGCCTGCAAATTGCCGGGGCAAAAGCAAGTTCTCAGAATGATTAAACCTCTCATATTGACATGGAGGTTGATCCATCCATCTTTGGTAATATCGATCTTATCAATATTCTGCAAAAGGTATAAGGGTGGCACTTTAAGCATCCGAAAGTTTCTGTTTACATAGTCAAGTGCTCCAGCAATGACAATAAATTCAGCTGGATTTAGAACCTCGTATATGAACTTGAACCACCAATTAACGAGGTAGCGCTGCTTTTCTTTGTTTTCATACATCCGACTCGCACTACTTTTGTAATGAAGAAATTCGGAAACACTTTCAGATAAAAACAGTTTCGCTTTCGAACTCATGAAGGTCTCCGATTATGTGAACGACACGTTCGTTGGAAAGGCGTAAACCCGCGTGTATGCTGATTTTATGTTGGATTGCCAAAAAGCGGCTACCTAACCTACCTACTCATAGGTTTGATTAGACGATAGGCATAACTCAACAATGAATCCTCAAGATTGCAATTTAGAAATATCCGCACAGGTTAAAAACTGCTCGGACAACTGGTTAAGCAATGCCAGCCGGTTGGCGCGTAATTCAAGATCATCGGTCATTACCATGACATGATCAAAAAACGCATCCACATCATTGCGTAAACCCGCCAAACGGTTAAGTGTCGCCTGGTAATTGCGCTGCGCCAGTAACGGTTGAATGTCATCGGCGGATTGCAGAGCGGCTTCCAATAATTGTTTTTCTTGTGGCTCAAACAATGTCCCGACGCCAACTGCCGGTTGAGTCTCCGATTTTTTCAGGATATTGCGGATGCGCTTGTTCGCTGCGGCCAGACTTATCGCTTCGGGCAGTTGCCTGAAGGCTTTAACCGCCTGCAAACGCTGCATAAAATCCAAAGGCTCGCCGGGAGTTACGGCGATTACAGAGTCAAATTCATCGGCGGTGTAGCCCTGATCAAGGCAATAGCCTTTCAAGCGGTCGAAAATGAAATCGATAACCCGGTCAGCTATTGCGGATTGATCGCCGGTTTGATCGGAAATGGTTTTAATCTGAACGCTGGCGAATTCTGTCAACTCAATGATATTGATGTTGAGTTTATTCTCTATGATGGTTCTGAGGATGCCTAATGCCGCGCGCCGAAGTGCATAAGGATCTTTGTCGCCCGTAGGAATTAAACCGACTGCAAATATACCAACCAGGGTGTCTATTTTTTCTGCAATAGCAAGTATTTGACCCGTTGTACTGCTGGCGGTAGAACTGCCGGATTGTTTGGGGAAATACTGTTCTTCAATCGCCAGAGCGAGCTCCTTAGGTTCGTTGTCCGCCAGTGCATAGTAGCGTCCCATAATGCCTTGCAGATTGCCGAATTCACCGACCATTTCGGTCATCAGGTCGGTTTTGGCCAATAAAGCAGCGCGTTCTGCTAATTCAACATCGGCACCCAAGTGTCCGGCAATAAATTTTGCCAGATTTCGAACCCGTATTGATTTGTCGTAAACTGTGCCCAAATTCTCCTGGAAAATAACGCTGGACAAACTTTCTACGCGATTTTCCAAAGTCTTTTTACGATCCTGGTTCCAGAAAAATTCCGCGTCAGAAAGACGTGGGATCACCACACGCTCATTACCTTGTTGTATCGTCTTGGGATTGCTGCTTTCAACATTGCTAAAAGTGATGAAGTTCGCCAGCAAACCGCCGTCGGCATTTTTAACCGGAAAATATTTTTGATTGGTCTGCATCGTGGTAATCAGAACTTCTGGCGGCAGCTCCAGAAAACGCGGGTCGAAAGTACCGGTAATCGGCACCGGCCATTCATTCAGGGCGGCAATCTCTTCCAGCAAATCGTCCTCGATATGCGCAAAACCGTTCACTGCGGAGGCGGCTTTTTGTGCCGCTTCACGGATAATGGTCTTTCTCTGTTCAAAATCGGCGATCACACGGCCTTGTTGGTACAGGGTGTCAGAGTAGTCTTCGGGCTTGGTCAGGGTGATTTTTTGTGGCGCGTGAAAACGGTGCCCTTGCGTTGTAGCGCCTGCTTTGAGACCCAAAATTTCCGTATCGATGATGGTATCGCCGTAAAGCAAGACAGCCCAGTGTACGGGTCTGACAAACTCGGTAGTGAAACTACCCCAGCGCATGCGCTTGGCAATCGGCAATCCGGCGATGCTCTGGCGGATAATGTCCGGGATCAGGTTTTCAGTCGCTTGTCCTTTGACAGCTTGGGTAAAGCTGAGCCATTCGCCCTTGTCCGTTTTCATGCGTCCCAATTTATCAAAAGTGGTGCCGCAACTGACTGCAAAACCCAAGGCCGCTTTACTGGGAGTGCCGTCGGGTGCGAATGCGGCTTGCAATGCGGGCCCGCGTTTTTCTACGGTTTTATCGGGCTGTGCGCTTGCCAGGTTTTCGATAAAAACGGCCAGACGTCTGGGGGTTGAGTAAGCCTTGCTGCTGGTAAAGGTTAGTTCTGCAGCGTTAAGTCCCTGGATGATATTACTCAATAAGGCGTTGCTCAGTTTAAGCAAGGTCTTGGGTGGCAGTTCTTCCGAACCCAGCTCGAATAGTAAATGTTTGCTTGTGCTCATGTTATGCTCTTTGCTCGGTTAACATCGGAAAGCCCAACGATTCCCGGCGTTGGTAATAGGCTTCAGCAACGGATTTTGCCAGGATTCTGACTCTTAGAAGATAGCGTTGGCGCTCGGTAACCGAAATGGCGTGGCGCGCATCCAGCAGGTTGAAGGCATGCGAGGCTTTCAGCACCATTTCATAGGCGGGTAACGGCAAATTCAATTCGATCAGCTTGGTGCATTCCTGCTCGTAGGTATTGAAACACTCAAACATGAACTCAACATTGGCATGTTCAAAGTTGTAAGCGGACATTTCCACTTCATTTTGATGAAATACGTCCCCGTATGTGACCATGCCGAAGGGGCCTTTGGTCCAGACCAGATCATAAACACTTTTAACGCCCTGCAAGTACATGGCGATGCGCTCCAGACCGTAAGTTATCTCACCGGTGATCGGTCTGCATTCAAGCCCGCCAACTTGCTGGAAATAGGTGAACTGGGTCACTTCCATGCCGTTTAGCCAGACTTCCCAGCCCAATCCCCATGCCCCCAGTGTGGGTGATTCCCAATTGTCTTCGACAAAGCGCACATCGTGTTCAAGCAAATCCAGGCCTAAATGGCGCAACGAATCCAGATACAGTTCTTGAATATTGTCCGGTGACGGCTTTAAAACCACTTGATACTGGTAGTAATGCTGGAGCCGGTTGGGATTCTCGCCAAAGCGGCCATCTGTCGGTCTGCGCGATGGCTGCACATAGGCGGTGTTCCAGGGCTCAGGCCCTATGGCGCGTAAAAAAGTGGCGGGATGAAAAGTACCCGCACCTACTTCCTGATCAAGCGGTTGCAATAAAATACAGCCCTGATCTGACCAGTATTGTTGCAGGGCGAGAATAAGTCCCTGAAAAGTTGATAAATCGTTATTTATACTCGACACGGTGTCCTACCACGTAAGGCAAAAAAGAGTGGCTAATTATAGCTTAAGAAAAACTTTCAAGGTATGTTTTGGAATGAGGCGTGGGACTGCACGATTGGCACTACGGGACCTTACTACTAAAAATGCATTAATTACTTCACAACTAATTCTATTCCGTCGACTTTATCGATAGCTTGTAGCGACAGCCCCCCAGCCAGATCGCTTTTTGATGAAGCAGTGGATATATCTGGCGATACGGAGCCGAGCCCTGTACTCAGATTGATTTTTAACTTAAGGTTATTGGGCGAATCTGAATTTTGCAATGCGTCTTCAAGAGTGATAGTGCCTTCTTTAAATAGTCGTAACAAATGGCTGTCAAAAGTCTGCATTCCGACGTTTTCCGACTTTTCCATGATTTCTTTTATACCGTGTATATCACCTTTTTGGATTAAATCGCGAATCAGTTGTGTGCCCAATAAAATTTCAATGGCGGCCGTGCGTTTCCCGTCAATGGTTGGAACCAGTCTTTGCGAGACAAAGGCTTTTAGATTTAGCGACAAATCCAGTAATAATTGATTATGACGTTCTTCAGGGAAGAAGTTGATAATTCTATCGAGAGCCTGATTGGAATTATTGGCATGCAGTGTTGAAAGACATAAATGACCGGTTTCTGCGAACGCCAAGGCATGCTCCATGGTCTCCCTGGAACGTATTTCACCGATAAGGATAACGTCGGGCGCCTGACGCAGGGTATTCTTGAGAGCATCTTCATAAGTTAGGGTATCAACACCGACCTCTCGCTGGTTGATCAGAGATTTTTTGTGCGCATGGATATACTCAATAGGATCTTCAATGGTGATGATATGACCGGCAGCATTGCTATTGCGATAATCAATAAGTGCCGCTAGCGAAGTCGATTTCCCTGAGCCTGTTCCGCCGATAAACAATATTAATCCGCGTTTTTCCATGATGGATTTTTTCAGTATGGGTGGCAGCCCCAGCTTGTCAGCATTTGGAATTTCCATCTTGATGTTGCGAATGACCAAGGCAAAACTGTTACGTTGTTTAAAAATATTGACCCTGAAACGGCCTACTCCTGGCTCTGAAATAGCCAGATTCATCTCGGGAATATTTTCAAATGCTTTTTGCTGATCTTCATCCATCAGGCTATAAGCGATTTCTTTTATTCGAGACGGTGTTAACTTAATGTTCTCCAGCGGTTTCAATACCCCTTGAAATTTCGCGGCTGGCGGTGCGTCTACGGTTAAATAAAGATCAGAGCCATCGTGATGGACGAGGATTTTTAAATAGTCTTTGAATTCCATAGTGAGTTCAATATCAGTAATGAAGTAAAGGCTTCAAGTTTAGGTTATCAGCCTTGGAAGTTGAACCCGGATTAGAAAATTAATGGGTATAATATGGTAATTTTTTAGATAGCAAGAGTAGTTATGAGCAAACAAAGAAAAGCCGTGGCATTGATTTCCGGTGGTCTGGATTCAATGCTGGCGGCAAAAACTGTAATGGAACAGGGCGTTCATGTTGAAGGCATCAATTTTTTTACCGGTTTTTGCGTAGAAGGCCATACTCATGCCATCCGGGAAAAAGATAAAGCCAAAGCCAAGCGCAACAATGCCCTATGGGTTGCAGAACAGTTAGGAATAAAACTGCATATTGTCGATGTTATCGAAGAGTATAAAAATGTGCTGATTAATCCCAGGCACGGTTATGGGGCACACATGAATCCTTGCCTGGATTGTAAAATCTTCATGGTGAATAAGGCCAAACAATGGATAGTGGAAAATAATTTTGACTTCATTATTACCGGAGAAGTCATTGGCCAACGCCCGATGTCTCAACGAAAAGGCACCATGCCCATCGTGGCAAAACAGTCGGGCGCTGATGATTTATTATTACGTCCTTTATGTGCCAAGAATCTGCCCCCGACTCTGCCAGAGCTTGAAGGCTGGGTGGATAGAGAAAAGCTTCATGATATTACCGGACGCTCACGCAAGCCGCAAATGGCGATGGCAGAGCAGTTTGGTTTTGATGACTATGCTCAGCCGGCAGGTGGCTGCTGTTTTTTAACCGATAAAAATTATTCGGCTAAACTGGTCGATTTATGGCAAGCGCAGGGACATAAAGAATACGAACTGGATGACGTGATGCTGTTAAAAGTTGGCCGCCATATACGTCCACAGCCGAATTTTAAATTAATCGTGGCACGCGAAGAAGGCGAAGGGCGTTTTTTGCAGGGCTATAAAAATGCATATATTAGTATGAATTGTTTAAGCCACAGCGGGCCTTTAGTGCTGATAGATGGTTCACCTTCCGCGGAGGATTTGTTCTTAGCGGCACAAATTACCGCACGTTTCGGTCAAGGGCGTGATGCCGATCACGTCGACATTAATGTCATGAATAAAGATGGCTCGGAACGAACAGTTCAGGTTAAGCCATTAAAAAAGGAAGAACTTCCCGAGGAATGGTATGTTTGAGCGATTTAGGTGCAAGGTTAAAGGAATTTAGCTCGTTTATATCTTTAACTTCGCATCCATAAACTCGAACCTAATTTCATATGCAAAAAGAAACTTTAAATGCACGGCGTTTACTCTGCCCGTTGCCCGTCATACGCACCCAGGATAAAGTCAAACAGCTCAAGGCTGGTGATCAGCTCGAGGTTATTTGCACCGACCCCGGTGTAATGCAGGATATTCCGGCATGGTGTCGTATTAACGGTCATAAAGTGCTGGAAACCATTTCACGCGACCATGAATATATTATTATTCTGGAAGTAGGCGCGTAATGGCTGAAATCCTTGACCCGGCAAGAATCGGCAAACTGAAAGCCAGAGCAAGCTATGTCGGCGCGGCGGCTAATGTATTTCAGACGCTTATCAAAATCGGTTTTGGCATTCTGGGACAATCAGCAGCATTAATCGCCGATGGCATTCATTCCTTATCGGATTTACTAAGCGACCTGTTAGTGATTATTGCGGTTACATTGGGAAGTCGCGAAGCGGATTATGAGCACCCATACGGACACCGGCGATTTGAAACTATCGCAACAGTCATTTTAGGTGTCAGTTTAATTGCTATCGGCGGCGCAATTGCGTGGTCGGTGATGAATCGAATGGCGCATCCAGAATATCTGCCTGTGCCTAATGAACTAAGTCTGGGCATTGCCTTGGTATCAATTCTGCTTAATGAATGGCTGTATCATTACACCAAAGGCATCGCTAAAAAAACCCGCTCGAAATTATTGCTGGCCAATGCCTGGCACCAACGCAGTGACGCCATTACCTCGGTGGTTGTGTTATTTGGTATAGGCGCCGTGATGTTTGGATATCCCCTGGCCGATGCGATTGCCGCCCTTGTCGTTGCGTTGATGATCGCAAAAATTGGTTTGAACCTGATACTGGAAAGCATAAAAGAGCTGGTTGATACCTCATTGCCGCCCAAACTGGTTGCCGAAATTCGCAACACCATCATGGGCATCGATGGTGTAGAAGGTATTCATTTATTGCGTACGCGGCAAATGGGGGAAGATGCTTTGATTGATGCCCATATTGTTGTTGATCCACGCATCACCGTTTCCGAAGGCCATAGCATAGGTGATACCGTCAGAGATGAATTGATTAGCCGCTTTGATGATGTTATTGATGTGTTGGTACATATCGATCCTGAAGACGATGAAGGCTTCTTCGAACACGGCAAGCCGCTAACTCGCCAAGATGTAAAGTTTTTATTAGACCGGTATCTGGCCGACATCAAGACATCCATACAAGACTTCAGAATTCATTATTTAAATGGTCAGATTGAAGTCGAAGTTGTTTTACCATTTGCCCTCAGCGAACAGCCGCAGTTATTAGCCGCCCTAAAAAAGCAATGTAACCTTATGAAAATAAAAGTAAAAAAAATTAATAATATCACTCTATTTTTTAGACACAACGAGGATTAACTCATGGCCGTAGGACAGTGCGATTTCCCAAACATGCTTAACGTAGCTGGAATAACACTAGGCACAGTTTGTGCAGGTATCAAGCAAACAGTCAAAGACGATATTTTGGTAATTCAAATGGTTGAACAGTCTACCTGCGCGGCCGTGTTTACTCAAAATGCTTTTTGTGCAGCACCAGTACATGTTGCAAAAGCCAATCTGGTCCACGGACCACGCTGGTTGTTGATCAATTCGGGCAATGCCAACGCAGGAACCGGTGAACCGGGCATGCAAGATGCCCTGCTTTGCTGTGCTGAACTTGCCAAAGTCGTGGGCGGCGCCACCAATCAAGTATTACCTTTTTCCACAGGCGTGATTGGACAACCCTTGCCGGTAGCAAAAATTACAGCAGCTTTACCGGAGGCAATAAAAAATCTTTCGCTGAGCAACTGGGACAAAGCCGCACGCGCGATTATGACCACGGACACTTTCCCCAAAGGTGTTTCAAAAATCATCACCATTGCAGGACAGCCCATCACCATTAACGGCATTTCCAAAGGCGCTGGCATGATACAGCCGAATATGGCGACAATGCTGGGCTTTATCGCCACAGATGCCAAAATTAACCAGGCTCTGTTGCAGAAATGTTTGGAATTAGCCGTTGAACAGTCATTTAATCGTATTACCGTTGATGGCGACACCTCGACCAATGATGCCTGCGTAGTGATGGCAAGCGGCTGTTCAACTGCGCCGGAAATTACCGCAGACAGTGAATATTATGCGATTTTTGCCGATGCCCTTATGAGCGTTTGCAAACAATTAGCTGAAGCCATTGTTAGAGATGGCGAAGGTGCAACCAAATTAATGCGTATCGTAGTCAAAGAAGCATTGCACGATGAAGAAGCTGTGCGAGTCGGTAAAACTATCGCTCACTCACCGTTAGTGAAAACAGCTTTTTTTGCCAGCGACCCAAATTGGGGGCGGATACTTGCCGCCGTAGGTCGTTCAGGCGTAGAAAATCTGATACTGGAAAACGTGCAGATTTATTTAGACGACGTCTGCATCGTTAGAAACGGTGGGCGCGCCGATGATTACACCGAAGAAGCTGGGCAACAAGTAATGAACAGGAACGAAATCACCGTGACGGTTAAACTGGGGCGAGGTGAAGCTGTTCAGGAAGTTTTAACCTGTGACCTCTCCTATGATTATGTGAAGATTAATGCGGAATATAGGACTTAAAAACAGGCTACAGGTACAAGGCGAAAAAACCCTCTGATTGTTTACATCCTTCATCGTTACTTCATTTTTGCGCTCTCCTGCTGGAGAGGGCAAGGTTGAGGAGATTTAAAAACCAACAATGAGATACAAACAGGAAAAATACCCGCCCCTTTTGGTTTTTTATTCCATTTTGTTTACCCTGATATGAAACGACTGCAAGTTGCCGTTGGTGTAATAAAAAACGCCGAGGGACAAATTTTAATTTCCCTGCGTGATGAGTCTTTACATCAAGGTGGGTTGTGGGAATTCCCTGGCGGCAAGATTGAAGCTGGAGAAACTGCTGAACAAGCGCTAGCAAGGGAGCTCAAGGAAGAGCTTGCTATTACGGTACTAACGTCAACACCGCTTATTACCGTTAAACATCAATATCCTGATTTAGCCGTGCAGTTGAATGTGTTTTTAGTAGAGCATTTTTCAGGTGTTGCTAAAAGCTGTGAAGGTCAGCTCTTCAAATGGGTCAATCCATCCGAATTGGCAAACCATGTATTTCCAGCCGCCAATCAACCCATTATTACCGCCGCGCAATTGCCGCCGTATTATGCAATTTTGGATGATGCGGATGAATCTTTGCTATTGATCAATCTGCAAAAAATATTGGCACGAGGCATCAAACTGATCCAGCTCCGCTTAAAAACATTGCCCTCCGAGAAAATTGAAAAGTTTATTGAAACCACTTATCCCTTGTGTAAGCAACTTGGAGCATTATTATTGATAAATTCAGCCGTAAAAAATGCAGAAGATTTTGCTGTTGATGGCATTCATTTAACCAGCCGTCATTTAATGACTCTAACCAGACGACCAGCGTTCCAACGCGCCACATTGAAACAAACACAATGGCTTGCTGCCTCATGCCATAATCTTCAGGAATTACAGCACGCGCAGACTATTGGAGTGGATTTTGTTGTTTTAGCACCCGTGTTGACAACCAAAACCCATCCGGAAGTCGAGCCATTAGGATGGGAGCTTTTTAGCAGTCTGGTTTCTCAAGTAAATCTACCTGTTTATGCGTTGGGAGGTCTTTCTGAATCTGGTTTAGAAACAGCCCGTCAGGCTGGAGGCCAGGGAATATCGGCGATCAGGGCTTTTCTGGAATCCTGACCCTTTCGACGTCAGAATTGATTGATACAATTTTTTGAAGCAGACGGATCAAGTCCGACTCATTCTTTCGATTCAGTATTTTTCGAAATATGGAGATATGATTTTTCAGCCCAATTTATGGCGTTGGCTCTCGCTTCTTTTAAATTCTTTGCTCCTTCTGTTTCGTTAAGTTTTTTCATGTATCGATGGGTTTTTAACCTGTCTTTTGAAAATCTATAGACATTAGAGAAACAAGCTACTGCCTTATTTTGGTCGCCTTTTCTCCCGAATACTTCGCCTAAATTTTCCCATGCTGTGGAACGACCTGGAGATAGAGTCAAAGCGATTGTTATCACTTGTTGAGCCAAATCCAGATTGCCTTGCCTTAAATATGAAAAGCCCAAGTTATTGACAATTTCACTATCTGACTTATCCAATTTATACGCTTCTTCAAACATTTTTACGGCATTGTTAAAATCATCTTTTTTCAATGATGCCAAACCTTTAGCGTTAATCGCCCTCGCCGCCTTCTTATTACCTTTTACCGGTCTAGGCAAGCTTTCTATTTGAAGTTTTGTTTGTTGAATTTCTGATTCGTGACTTAATCCACCATCAATTAACGTATACTCAAGCATACGCATAACCATGACTTGTGGTGAATCTGTTGACGAAATGTTTTTAGTTTTAGCCAGTCCAACTGTTTCCTGTTTGGGTTTCTCTTTGTTTACATTCGATTGCGGCGTTGTTTGTACTGAAGACTGTTGCGACAGTGTTGACGATTCCTTCGTTGGCACTTCCATTGTTTTGGGCTGTTCCAATACAACCGGTGTAGGATTGGCTTCTTGAACTACTTTAGCCACATCAGCCTGCTTATTTTCGCTTATCCCGGCGATTTCAGTGTCCCGATAGTCTACCCTTTCATGTCTGGTAAAGATGTATAAAGACAAGAAAACAAGTAACGCCAAGACAAAGACCCCCACACGGCGATTGATAAGATCAATAACCCCAGGATCACAAACTCCAGGATTATCAATCCCACAATACGGGCAAGTTTTAGCTTCTGTTGAAACCTCTTTGTTACATTCTTTGCAGTTGGTTAATGCCATGGGCTTCACTTCATCAATAGTCGCAGTTGGAGTTTCCTAGAATGTCTTACTGTCTGGCTAAGTTGGCTAAATTTTAGTCATGCAGACATACCGAAAAGGTTTGTTTCTGAACAACCCTAAGATAAACTCTATTCCAATTATGGAAAAGATAAAAACAATGCACTCTGGTTTTTTCAAGCACCTCTTGATTATCAGTCAGTTTGAACTCAAAAGAGGCTTTGCAACCCGAAAAGGCCTGCTGTCTTTGGTGACCTTTGCGGTCGTTTGGTATTTTATTCTGCTTTATCCCCTTCGCTTTGCAGCTGAACTGTTAGTGCAGGAAAAAGGCTTAATGCAAGACTTCAGTTTTTTTAATTTTATTGGTTTTGGTTCAATACAACAATGGTCCATTCCTGAATTCGGCGTGTTTTGGCAGTTTGCACTGATTATCTTCCCGATGTTAAGTATAACGCTTGCAGCCGATCAAACCTGTTCGGATCGTGAACGCGGCACCTTACGGTTTATAGTATTGCGCAGCAGTCGCGACAGTTTATTCTTTGGCCGCTTTATTGGTGTCATGGTTATTCAGACGCTTTTGATCTGTGCAACCGCATTAAGCACCCTTGCTCTGGTGCTGTATCGTGATGTCACGCTTTTTTCTTCAGCACTGCCTGATCTGCTAGCCATAACCATTAATTTAATCCTGGCCGTTCTACCCTTTACAGCCATGATGGCGGCTTTATCCGCCAAGGTTAAATCGGCTCGACAAGCGACCGTCTGGGCTATTCTGATCTGGACATTTTTGGCCGGCATTATTAGCGGTTTAGCTTACTATCTGCCTGCGCTTACTTTTTTTAAATTCATGGTTCCCGGCTATCAATTATCCGACCTGGCGCAACTGTCAGGATGGCAAACGCTGCAATTGGCTTATATTCCCCTCCTGCAAAGCCTTATTTTGTTAGCCTTGGGACGCTGGATAATGGCAAGGCAAGCACTGTGAAATCACCGATTATTCAATGTCAACGGCTTACCCACGTTTATTCTGGCAAAGTCGCACTCTCCGATATCAATTTTGAACTGGAAGCGGGTGAACCTATCGGCTTGGTTGGTCCCAATGGGGCAGGTAAAACCACCTTTCTCAGTATCCTGTCTGGTTTTTTACACCCCACTTCCGGCACCGTCAGGCTGTTCGGTCACCCGCCAGGTGCAACGAAACTTATCGGCAAAGTCTCTGCGCTTCCCCAGGACGCAAGACTGGATCCAAGCTTTACGATAATTGGGCAGCTGGTTTTTTATGCCCGTCTCCAGGATTTGAATAAACAACAGGCAAACTTTGAAGCAAGCCGGGTTTTAGAGACAGTCAAACTAAAAGAGGCTGCTCAAGAAAAACCGCTGACGCTCAGCCATGGCATGGCGAAACGTGTGGCGATTGCCCAAGCGCTGATCGGTAAACCGGATCTGATATTACTGGATGAGCCCACCGCGGACTTGATCCTGTTAATGTCCGAACGGTGCGGGCAATCATCGCAGAACAATCGTCAGCGACAACCTTTATAATCAGCTCCCACGATTTAGCGGAACTTGATCGGCTCTGCCAGCAGATTTTATTGCTGGAAAACGGTATTATGAAGCCAGAGAAAATTGGCATAAACGAACTACAGGCTGCCGCCAGGTTTATCACCCTGCAAATGGAACCCTGCCCGGCACTGGAAGTTATTACTAAACTCCAGGCTATAAAAGGCATCCAGCAGGTCACTAACCCGCAAAAAAATGAATTTATAGTGGCATATGACCCGGGCATCCAACCCTACATGGATCTGCAACTGATGCAATGTATCAACACTAATCACTGGCAATATCGGCAGTTGAACCACGGCAAGACCTTGGAAGAAAAACTTTTTTTTAGGGATGCTCACCCTACTTAACCTCGAAATTTACCGCTTGAGTAGTTTGCGCAGCTCTCATAAAGTTTGTTCACTGCCTGCCTGTCGCGGCTGAAACTACAATTGGCTTCGCGCCTATATTCATACCTTCGGCGAGTAAACTCCAGATCGTTCAGATCCAGACCGCCAGCCCAATAGCTGGCAACAAATTGTTTGGGAATATTGGAACGCTAAAAATGTAAAGCACTACATACTGTTTTACAAAGTAATGATATGATTCCAGATCGATTGGAAATTATACGTTTCTAGCGCAGACTTTTTTGTTTATCAATAGGTTGTTTTATGAGTTCAAAAACTATGGTTAAGAATTGGCTATTTCACTTCATAGTATTTATTTTCATCGTTACTGGCTGCTCGTTTCAAAAGCCATATTATCTGCAAGAGATAAACGCGACTGAATTAAACCGAGTTATGCAAAATGAGGATATATTCCTGGTTGACGTTCACACGCCAGAACAGCAGCATATAAAAGGCACGGATCTTGTTGTTCCCTACAACGAGATTGAAAAATACAAAGACAAATTTCCCAAAGATAAAAATACAGCTATCTATTTATATTGCGAAGGCGGGCCTATGGGCAATGCAGCGGCAAGGTCTCTTTATGAATTAGGGTATCGTAATTTATTTAACCTTGAGGGAGGATCAAAGGCTTGGCGAAAGGCCGGTCTTGATTTTGAATAAGCAGGGATGAGTGGTACTAGCTTAAACTTGACAGGCTATGATGCCCTTGCTCTGAAAAACCAATATCTGCGTGGATGATAGTAAGCTCAATTCAGTATATGACAACACTGGCACTTCACTTATACACCAAACGCTTAAGGCAATAATTTTCTTGCCCCCCATGAAAAAATTATCATTCCTGTTCCTTTGTTTACTGTGTAGCAGCTGTGCCACTGAGCCAGTCCCAACAACAACCACTTCCAAAAAAACTGTACCCAGTAAGGAAACCCAGCCACTTATTCAGGAAAACATTAACATTGGCATGTCCCGTGCGGAGGCTGAACGTATTTTAGGGAGTCCAACTTCGGTGACCGATACTGCAACAGGAACTACAGCCGTTTGGGTATTTGGCCCAGGCTCTTCAAAAGCCGAGCCACCGCCAGAACCCAAAAGCAAGGTTTTCAGTCTAATTATAGGTATTGCATCAACAGTGGCCGGTATTTTTAGCCCTATCGCAGGTGTGGCCACGAGCATAGGTTCGCAAGTTTACAGCGTAATGAGTTCAGGGAATGAAACAACCTCTCCACCGGGCCAAACAGAGGGTGATTACACGCGCATCGTGACTATCGAGTTTAGAGATAACAAAGTTTTTTCAATCCAGCGAGCTAGAGCAACTGTTATACCTTACTCCCCCAGCCAGTAATCATTATTGTGTTGGTGTTAGAATTAACCGAGGTTTTTAAATCTTAATCCGCAGCATGAATGTTATAAATCCTATACGACTATTTTCCGTTCGGAAACCAGCGTTCTGGCAACCGTATCTTTCTAAAACTTGTTTTTTGAGTTTGCTGCAAATTTCTGGAGTTCACGATGGCGACAAATATAGTTTTATTACAAATTTTTTCTTGGCATCACGCAATGAAAAGCCTGACTCGATTGGCAGGACTTTTCAGTCTATTGTTCATGCTAAGCGGTTGCCAGGCCGTATCAACCCCCGAACAGGTCACCCTGGCATTCTGGGAAGCGATGACGCAAGGCAATCTTGAATCTGCCAGAAAACACGCCACACAGGAAACCCAAAATCTTGTTACTAAACAGCAAAATCTGGAAGGTGCGTCAATAGAAACCGGCGAGGTTGTCATAGACGGCCCCAAGGCAACGGTATCAACGAGCATGACGTTGAAAAAGCCGGAAAACAACAAGCATTTATCGTTTAACACTGTTTTATTAAAAGAACACGATCTATGGAAAGTTGATTATCAGCAAACGCTGAATAATCTTTCGATTCTGCCTTTCGGCGAGCTTTTTAACAGCCTGCGCGCAATTGGCGATACCATCAACAAGGAGCTGGAACAACAGATTCCCCTGTTTGAAAAACAGATCAAATCCTTCAGTGAAGAATTAATACGGCAATTGGACGAATTTCGCCGTAACCTGGAAAAGTCCATTCCGCCTGAAAAACCGAAGCCTTATTCGGGTACAATTTAATTTTTTAACGTGTCAGAAAGACACCCAAAATATCGATTTTCTACAGCTCGTAGCTCGTAGGTTGGGGTGAGGTGACGAACCCCAACACTGAATGTACCGTATTGTTGGGATTCCTTACGTCATCCCAACCTACTGACTAAATCGTATTATGGACACGCCCGATACCGCAGCTGGCGCCCGCAAATAATACCGTTATCAACTTCACGACAATGAAACCAAAGGTGACAGAGTAAACTTAAACATGAATTTACTCCGCCCCCGGTTATGTAAGAATCAATCGAGTCTGACCCTGAGGTATCTGAATCTAAAAACATAGTTTTAGGTAACCATTATAAATCCCCAAAATGTTTGAATCGGTCGGCTATTTTCTTTACACTTGATAAAAGATTCAAAACAGATCCGAACCCAACCATGGACATTTTTCTTATAAATAACCAAGCAGAGTGGAGACAATTATGTTAAGTGAATTTTTGGTGGATAACTGGCTACCCATATCCATCACCATAATAATCATTGGCAGCGCGGCATTGGCAATCACTGTTGGTAGTAGCGGCTTTCTTCGTCCAGTTGACGTTAATGTCGTCCTTGAGCCTTTCCCTTATCAGACCGTTCTTGATAAGAATACCCATTTTGGTTGCGGCTTTAAAGTGGATGCCAGCTTCGATAGTCGAATCGAAGGGCTTTTCCTGTATTCAGCAAAACTCACTTTCAATCGGGATCGGATAAGAAAAGTTACCAATATTTGTGTGAACCCGCAATATTCAGCCTGCAGAAAAAACCACCCCGAAAACGAGTGCGCCGGGATAACAAGGTTCGATATGGGGGGAGAAGGCACAAATGAAATTATTGTGATGATCCGCTTCGGCTTCGATACAACGAAACTGACTTCAGGCTTGACAGCCCGGGCGGGATTCGTCTTTCAGCCAAGCCAATTTGTCGACGAGTTCGACCCTGCCTGGCCAGGAGAACCGAATATTAACCATTTAATCGGTACTAAACTGGAACTGCATTTCTACGAGCCAGTGCCGGGCGACAACACCAAGGCGCAGAAATATATTAAGGTTTATCCGTTCCAGTTTTACTATAAAAATTCCTACGACCGTACCTTCGGCGTTATCGTAAATAAACAGTTTTGGGCCTTTTCCGGCACGATTACTGACATGCCGACATGAGCCGGGGCTGTGTTTTATTTTTTTCTTCAACCAGTCTTCCCACTTAAGCCGGGACTGACCTGCGAGGTTTTAGCCGGGTACGCATCGTGTACCATTGTTTAAAGCATCCCATGTAAATAAAACCCCAAAAAGGTACGCGATGCGTACCCCACTCAGCTTACGTACGGTTAGTCAATATTTTCAACAAGCTATTCCTTATTAATCAAAAAATAAACCACCGGAATCACCAGCAAGGAAAACAAGGTCGAGGCAAAAATACCGAAGATGAAGCTCCATGCCAGCCCTGAAAATATCGGATCCAGGATAATCACAAATGCGCCGAACATCGCCGCTCCGGCGGTCAGGAAGATGGGGCGCAGGCGGATCGCGCCGGCTTCGATCAGGGCTTCCGCAAGCGTCACATCGCCACGGGCGCGGATGCGCTCGATGAAGTCGATCAGGATAATGGAATTGCGCACGACAATGCCCGCCAGGGCAATCATGCCTATCATCGCGGTGGCCGTGAAATAAATCGGGTTGGGATAACCGGCAACTGGGCTAGCAAATAGATTAAGCAACCAGAAGCCGGGCATGATGCCGATCACGGTCAGCGGTATGGCTATCATCATCACCAGAGGCACGCTCAATGATCCGGTTTGTCCGACCAGCAAGACGTAGATCATCACCAGCGCGGCGGCAAAGGCGAGTCCCAGGTCACGAAAGACATCGACAGTGATTTTCCATTCGCCTTCGCCCGCCAGTTCGGCGATATAACCTTCGGGCAAGGGACGTTCGGCCATGGCCTCATTCAGATCGAAAACCGCTTCTACCGGGCTGCGTCCTGCCATACTAGCAATGACATAATTCACGCGTTGCAGATTCTTGTGATAAATGGGCTGATCTTCAGTTTCCAGGGTTGCGGCGCCTATTTCACTTAACGGAATCAGATCGCCCTGCCCGGTTTTTACGCGCAACGCCAATAAATCAGGGATCGACGAGCGGAGCGCACGCGGCAGTTGCAGGGTAATTTCCAGCGGTTGGCGTTCGCTGTCTATATGAACGATGCCGACAGCCTTGCCAGCGGAAGCGATGCGCAGCGTTTCTGCGACTTGAGCGACACTGACACCGGACAAGGCCGCTTTATCACGGTCCAGTTGAAAATGCACCTTGTCATGTGGCGCTTCCGAATAATCATCGACATCAACGACGCCTTCGGTTTTTTCCATATCGGCCCTGACGCGTTTGGAGACAGCCACCAGACTGTCAATACTGGCTTCAGGCGGACCGTAGATTTCAGCGACCAGATCGGAAATCACCGGCGGGCCAGGCGGAATTTCCACGATTTTAAGGTTGGCGCCGTATTGCTTACCGAGCCGTTCTATTTCAGGTCGAATGCGCAAGGCGATTTCATGCGACTGTTGTTCACGCTTATCTTTAGGCAGTAAATTGATTCTGACTTCACCCTGATAACCGCCGCTGCGCAAATAATAGTGCCGAACCATGCCGTTGAAGTCCATCGGCGCAGCAAGACCTGTATAAGTTTCGTAATCGGTGACTTCATTGACGGTGGCCAGATAGCTGCCTAGGGCGCGCGCGACTTCATCGGTTTGTTCCAGGGTCGAGCCGCGCGGCATATCGATGATGATTTGCAGTTCGTTTTTATTGTCGAACGGCAATAATTTAAGCGGAACGGCGCGAGTAATGGCCAGCAGGGTTGAGCCCACAAAGGCTATCAGTATAACCAGTAAAAACAATTTGGCGCGTCCCGAGGTCGCCAGCAGCGGGCCGAGTGAAGCGCGATAAGCACGATAGATAAAGGTTTGTTTGAGCTCTTCGGGCGCTTCGTCGCTATGGCTGTGGTATTCACTTTGCAGCAGTTTGAAACTGGCCCAGGGCGTAACGGTAAAGGCAACAATCAAGGAAACAATCATCGCTATCGGCACGTTAAAAGCCATCGGCGCCATATACGGCCCCATCATGCCAGTGATAAAAAACAACGGCAGGAATGACACAATCACGGTGAAAGTTGCCAGAATGGTCGGCGGCCTTACTTCATCGACCGCCGTCAAAAGCGCATCAAGCGGCGATTCCTTGCGCATTTTATAGTGCCTGTGGATATTTTCGACATCGACGATCGGGTCATCCACCAGCAAGCCCAATGATAGAATCAACGCAAACAACGTGACGCGATTAATTGTGTAACCGGAGATATAATCCAGCAACAAGGTTAGCGCCAAAGTCAATGGCACGGCGATTGAAACGATAAACGACTCTTTCAGTCCCAGCGAGAAGGCCAGCAACACCACGATAATCACGATGGCAAAACTCAAGTGCTTTACCAGCTCGTTAACTTTGTGGTTGGCGGTTTCGCCGTAATCACGGGTAATAGTCAGCAATATATCTTCGGGGATCAGCGTGCCGTGCAGCTTTTCTGCGGTGGCAATAACCGCTTCGGCGACGTTTACGGCATTACTGCCTTTACGTTTGGCGATGGCAATGGTGACCATCTGTCGTTCTTGCCCAGCCTGCGGCTTGTTGCCGGTGGCCTTGCCAATCGTGGGCAAAGCGTCGACAGCCGGACCAAAGCCGATGCGAGTGTAGTAATCGACATCAGCCGGGCCGTCTTCAATTCGTGCTACATCACGCAGATAAACAGGGCGGCCCGCAACACTTTTTATTACGGTGGCGCCCACTTCTGTTGATGAACTGAAATGCGGACCGGCTTCCAGCAGAATTTCACGGTTGTCACGTTCAAAGCTGCCCGCTTGCAGATTAACATTAGCATCAGCCAGCGCCTTTGTGATTTCAATCAGCGTTACGCCATGCGCTGCAAGACTGGCAGGGTTGGCATAAATGGATATCCGCCGCTGTTCACCGCCGACAACCCAGCTTTTACCGACATCAGCAACACTCCTGAGGGCAATAATCAGCTCATCGGCAATACGACGTAATGCCATCGAATCGTAATTATTATTTTGAGCCGAAAGCGTCAGCAATACGATAGGCACGTTATCGATTTCAACCGGCGACACCTTCCAGTGAGTGACGCCTGGCGGAATAAGGTGCTGGTTGGACATGATCCTGTCCCAGGTTTTAACCAGGCTGTCTTCAAAATCCTGACCGACGAAATACCGGACGGTAACAACTGCCGCCCCCGGCCTGGACGTGGAATACACGTATTCCACGCCTTCAAGCTGTTTGAGCAAAACCTCCAGCGGCGTGGCAATCAGTTTTTCAACTTCTTCGCTGGAGGCTCCCGGAAATTCAATCAGCACATCCATCACCGGCACGACAATCTGCGGGTCTTCTTCACGGGGTGTGAGGATTAGCGCGGCAGCTCCCGCCAATAGAGAAATAATCAGGAACAGAATGGACAGCTGTGAGGTGGTAAAAATTTCGACAATCTTGGTCGTCAAGCCTCGTTTGGGGCTTTGGTTTTGCAGGTCGTCCATTATTGCGCCTGCTGTGGGTTGGTTATGACGGTTTCACCTTCATGCAAGCCGGAAATGACTTCAATCTGGTCACCGAAGGTTTTGGCTGTTCTGATATGACGCATAAGCTGCCTGCCTTCCGATAGTACCTTGACGACTTCCAGTTGCCCGATATGTTGTACTGCACTGGCCGGAATCAATAACGCTTCATGTTGACCGCAGGCCTGTTCCAGCCAACCAAAATACCCCGGTTGCAAGCCTTCGATGGCAGGCAATGCGATTTTAATCAACTGGGTGCGAGTTTGCGGGTCAACTTCGGGACTGATCTCGTCAATTTGAGCTGTAGTTGTTTGTCCAAGGGCATCAATGCGCACGGTGACGTCCATGCCGGAGCTGTAACGTCCGGCACAAGTGCTCGGTACGTCGGCTTCAAGCCTTAAGCCTTTCGGTGTCTGTAAAGTTATTACGGGTACGCCGGGCAATCCCATGTCGCCGGGTTCTTGAAGACGTTTAACAACAACGCCGTCAAAAGGCGCGAGTAACAGCGTATCAGCCAGATGGGATCTGATTTCATTAACAGCGCTCATTGCCTGATTTACGCCGGCTTGCGCCTCTTTAGCCTGGGCAACAACGGCATCAAATTTTTCGCGGGTTGCCGCCTCTTTGCTGTACAAACTACGGGTGCGCTGTTCATCCGCCTTGGCGCGATTTGCCTGGGCATTTGCTCCGGCAAGCGCGGCCAGGGCGGCATTTTCCTGGGCCCTGATTTCACGCTCATCCAGGCGGGCGATGACATCGCCTTTTTTGACTTTGTCGCCCGCGTTGACTTTAATCTCGAGTATTCGAGCCGTCATTCTGGGGGCAATATTGGCAACGGTTCTTGATTTTACCGTACCTGGCCAGGTGAGAAAGTCATCAACCTGCTTTTTTTCAACAACAGCCGTTTGGCTTTTAGGCGTTCTTGAATCGATAGACTGTGGACTTAAACCGGGAGCCACTTTACTGACAAAACTGCCTTGCATATAAAGCAGCAACAGAATCAACGCTAAAACGGCTGCGCAAATAATGACAATTTTCTTGATGTTATTATGTTCGGTTTGTGACATGAGAACTCCTTTATTTCCAGTCGCCGATAGCTTTTTTCAAGGCAGCTTCAGCACTCAGGGCATCATAATGCGCTGCGATAGTATTGGATTGAGCATTATTTCTGGCAACTTCCGCTTCGATATAACGAGTGACTGTGACTATTTCGGCGCGTCTTTCCTCATTAACCAGTCTTAGGGCTTCGTCGGCAGCTTGCACAGACGCTTCGGTAACGTGCAAACGCGCTAAAGCTTCTTTGAGGTTTAGAAAAGCCATTTTCACTTCCTGTTCAATGCCCAATCTGGTTTTTCGTTCCGTTTCACGCGCCTCCGCGGCTTTTCGTTCCGCAGCGTTGACGCGTTGCTGGGTGTTAAATCCTGAAAACAAATCCATTTCGACAGAAACACCGGCAGTGACATTGTCCTTTTCACTGTTAAAGCCGGGGGATTGGCTGTTTTGACCGTAACTCACATAAGCATCTGCTTTGGGTAGATAAGCGCCCTGCTCGCTTTTTAACCTCCGCAGGCTGATTTCAACCTGGTTGGCGGCGGCTTTTATTTCCGGGCGCTGTGCTATTGCCTGATCGAGCAGATCGTTAAACGACGCCGGCAACTTGGGTTTGGGCAATAGAGAAGATGATGTTGCGACCGTAAATGCCTGAAAACTGGATAGGCCGAGTAAGTTGGTAAGGCTGGTTTTGGCTATTTCAATGCCGTTGGCGGCTTTGATTTCAGCATTCTGCGCTTCAGCCAATTTAACTTCCAGTGATAACACATCGGATTTAAGGACAGTTCCAGCTTCGTATTGCAGTTTTGTTTGATTCAGTTCACTGGAAATTGCGGAAATGGACTCCTGGGCGATTTTTTGCGCTTCCAGCGCGGCCAAATAAGCATAATAGGTAGCAGTGACCGCTTCAATTAAGGCATTACGCACTGTTGAACGTTCAAACTCTGCCGCGTCTATGCCCAGTTCAGCGGCTTTACTATTTTGATAATCCTGGCCCCCACGGAATAGAGACAGTTTGCCTATAATTTCGGGGCGAAAATTTTGCCGGTAACCGGGATTATTAATGTTCGTGAAATCACTAGATTTAAAATCCCTTTGCGACACAATCATCCCAAATACCTCGGCCGGATTATTGGAATGCTGATAGCCAACCCGGGCGGTTACTTGCGGATAAAACGCAGACAGGGCTACACCTAACTGCGCTTGAGCCTGACCGATGCGTTCCGCGGCGATTTGCATGTCAGGATTATTAGCTAGTGCATAATCAATAGCCTGATCGAGAGTAAAAGATTGAGTATTTAAACTTTCGGGAACCGATTTATTAGAAGAATTTTTGGGATCAGGATCCGCTACTGCTGGCAAGCTCAATAGCATGAGTAGCGGTAATAGACTTAATGCCAGTCTGTTTTTGTTTGTTTTAAGCATAATCTTTCCATACAGTCCTGTAGATCGGGTTAACCCCATGCGCATCAACTTTCGGCATAACACCTCGGAATTTGTAGATTAGGTTAGCCGATAGCCATAACCCAACACACCGAAGAGTCAAATGTTAGGTTACGCTAGCGCTCGGCAATTGCTCCTGCATTGCTCCACCTCCTGCGTCCATGCAGTCGTATCCCTCTCTACGGCTTTCTGCTTGTTAATGATATCGGGCTTAGCATTATCGTAACCTGATGTTTTTTAAATGCAACAAACCTCGCCCGCCTAAAACTGGTGTACCAACTACCTCATCAGAAAGCAGAACCCGGCTTAAACCCCAACTTTTTAAGTATCATTGCCATGGGGCAAAATCCCGTAAATGCTGATTGCAGCAAGTTTGCGCCAACAAACGCAGTAAACCATAACCAATATTCTGAATGATAATGGGCCAGTAACAGACTGATCAGGATAAAACTACCGGCAATTGCAATGACTAATCTATCAATACTCATCTTATTCACCTTTTATCCGAACCACACCCAATAATTTAAGCATCAGCTTTTCATAATAGGGTTCACTGATGCCCTTTCTTATTTTGCGCATGAAGTATTTCTCGAAACCAATCTTGGCCAGATGCACCCATTTGCCTTCCGCCGACCAGGTGGTATTACGCGGTGGAATTTGCGGCATAGCCAGCATAGCCACCCCGGTATCACCAAAATCAGCCAGACATAAAGCGTTCCATGTCGCTTTGTGTGTTGGTTCCTGGCCGGCCAGTTCCTCGGCAATATTATGCGCGGTGGCAGTCACCATCGATTCGATCATATAACCGGTTTTGGGCGTGCCGACGGGTAATGGCGTTGCCTCAACCGGTGGAATAGCAACACAAACGCCGATGGAATAGATGTTTTTAAAGGTCTTATTACGCTGATACTCATCCACCAAAACAAAACCGCGCGGATTAACCAGGCCGTCAACGCCAACATTGCGCACGGCGTCGACACCGGTAAAAGCAGGTAACATCATTGAATGTCTAAAGGGCAGCTCATGTTTTTTCTTGTCTTTACCGTCCTCATCGACTTCAGTAACAAACATCATACCGGGTTCAATTTTGTCGACCTTGGCATTCGTTATCCATTTAATATGCTTGTCGCGCAAGGCGCTTTCCAGCAGACCTTTGGTATCGCCGACACCACCCAGGCCCAAGTGACCGATATAAGGTTCTGCGGTAACGAAAGTCATCGGCACTTTATCGCGAATTTTCCGGTTACGTAATTCGGTCTCAAGAATCATTAAATATTCATATGCGGGACCATAACAGGAGGCACCCTGTACGGCACCGATAACAACCGGGCCGGGATTTTCCATAAACTTATCCAAATCTTCGGCAGCAACCGCAGCATGATCAACATGACAGACTGATGAGGTATAAGCATCCGGCCCTAAACCGGGAATTTCATCGAAGGCCAGGCGCGGCCCTGTGGCAATAATCAGGAAGTCATAAGCAACGGCTGAGCCATCTTCCAACTGAACCTGATTGTTAACGGGATCGACTTTTGCTGCCGCTTTTTGAATGAATTCTACGCCTTTCTTTTTCATCACCGGCGCCAATTCAATCTTTAAGTCTTCGGGTGTTCGCCACCTAGGCGGAACCCAGGGATTCGACGGAACAAAATGAAACGTAGGGGTATCGGAAACCACGATGACATCATGCATTTTGCCTACCGTTTCCTTCATTTCAAAAGCCATTGGCACGCCGCCAATGCCTGCACCTAAAATTACAATACGAGCCATGATTCTCTCCTCATTAATAGTTATTATTGCGCGCCGTTGTGTTTACAATTGACTTTTGGTCAATTGTAAACCTCATTAAAGCGAACCGGTACCTAAACTGAACAGCGACAAAGAGGAACCATTAACCCATAAATGATCCGACCGAAGTACCGAAAAGCTTGAAAAAATTAATTAGTATATTAGTAGTTATTAATAAACAATAACACTATTTTATTCTAGCATCCATGTCTAATAGTTTGAATAAAAATAAACTTCTATGAAACACAGACTATCTGAATCTTGAAAATATCCGCGTATTTGTTAAATTACAACCTCGCCAGCCAACGAAACAGGACAATTAACCTTAACACAGAGTAGCAATATGATAAGCAGCCTTTCCCAACGGGTTTTCCGGGGGTTCATTCGACTCCAATTGATTCTGGCAATTTTGCTCTACCTACCGGCAGGGTCAATCCGATTCTGGGAGGCATGGCTGTACTGTGGTTTACTCGGTGGCTCCGTGCTTTTCATCACACGGTATTTTCTCAAAGTGGATATCGACTTTGTGGAACGGCGGATGCAAATGGGCCCGGACGCCGAATCGTCAAACACTCAACAAGTCGTTCAATTCATGTCAGGTGTGTTGGCATGTGCTCTCTTCCTGGCCGCTGGCTTCGACCATCGTCTGCGGGGGTCAAATCTGCCGGCATCTGTGGTACTGGTTGCAGACGGTCTTCTGGTATTCTGCATGGTAATCACTTTCCGCGTGTTTCATGCCAATCGCTATGCCGCCGGGACCGTCCGGGTCGAAGCGAACCAACAGGTGGTTTCAAACGGACCCTATGCGACTGTTCGCCACCCGCTATACGTCGTGAGCATCCTTGGGTTTCTGGCAACACCTTTCGCCCTTGGCTCTCTTTGGGCACTCCCGTTCGGTCTTTTGCTCTGTGCCGTCGTGGTGGTCCGACTCTTGGACGAGGAACGGTTTCTGTTGGAACACTTGGCGGGGTATAACGACTACTGTCGGCACGTAAGATATCGCCTGATACCTTATCTCTGGTAATCAGCACGAGATCAGACTGAGGGCCTCGCTTAGGCTGTGGATTTGTTGCAGACAGCGGGGTTATTGATTATTTTTTGTTTTCATTATGGACCTCGGTTTTAGAGAATACTCTCTAAGTCAAATGTCCGCTAGATCGGGGCAAGATCAGATTTTCTACCCACCACCTTTGTCGACAAGGGCAGCAAGCCTTTTGGCTTTGATTCTTTCGCGCCAGTGGTCGAATATCACTCTCTTGCCGCCAGCCTTATGGCGAATTCCCATTACCCGATAGGTTGGATAAAGCGCCCGCATGCCCTTGATGAGTGCAAAAAAACCCCGACGATTTTCCGCTACCGCAGTCAGTATCCAAACCACATCGCTTCCTTTCGACAGTTCATCAGAAGGCGGTATAGCGGTAGGTGGATTTTCCCTTGACCCCGCATAGACCGCTAATAAAGCGCATAAATCCAGCTGATCAATAATGATCGACAACAAAACGCGCCATAGGGTCTTCAGGCAAATAATCCTGAACGCACGGTAGCTGGATGTAAGGGGTATCACGATCAATCAGGATGAATTGGGTAACCATTTTTGTTTTTATTCAGTTATATTGATGCGGCTATTTTCACACTTTCCGTACTGTAAAATTCGACGGTCTCCTAGAAGGCTCGATCCGGTCGGCAGATGAGTGCATCTAACCAGCCATATTTCGAATGACCGAGTGTCCGGCCCGGAGCAGCAATTCAAACTTATGACAGGACCATAAAAATGACCGCTATGTTAAGTCTGTAGCTCTATAAACCACTGGTTAGTTCAAAGCATCCTAAAGTTGATTAAAATACTCAGTAGAAATCATTTTAAAATTATGGTAGCCTTTTCTTGTATCTTAATTAATAAGGCCAAACCTATGGTAACGTAGGGACAGAAAGTTGCGGAT
>CAYVFT010000002.1:0-71571 GCA_964450225.1 uncultured Crenothrix sp.
GCAATTGATCAAGACATTAAGAAAACAGTAGTAGCTAATGAAGCGAGCATGAGCAAGGGTTGATCCTGAAATAACCGAGTTACAACACAGAGAAAAAAACAAATCATATAATATCAAATACTTATTATTCACTTCAGGGCAAATAATCAGTAATGATTTATCTCTGTAAATGGAAAAAAATAGTTTTCGACATCAAATTTTTCCACAAAACCCTTCAGACATGAAATTAGCACACTTTAGTTCTGTTCAGTCCAATGCTCCACCGCAACTACTACCCTGCCCTGCAGTACAGCCATAACAATGCTGACGCACAGTAATAGCAGAACCCGTTAATGATGAAGAGCTGATTAACTCTCTTAAATGAGTTTTACTTAGGGGATTTGTACCTAAGGGAAGTTGTAGCATCTGGTTAAAATCGCAATCGAAGACAAAGCCCTGCCAATCAACGCTCAAACTATTACGGCACATGACGCCCGACAGATTTTCCTGCCGATAATTGTCTTTTAATAATTGCAAATAGTCATTAAACAAGCCTTTACTGATCAACATACTGCCAAAACGCTGGACAGGAAGATTGGTCAAGGCAAAGAGTTTGTTAAAAACAATGTCATAATGGGTTTGCAGGTGTTCCTTGTAGGCTTTTTCCAATGCCTTTTGTTCTGGCGGCAGAGATGCGCCCGGTGGGTTAAAAACCAGATTCAGTTGTAACTCGCTGTCCGTTTGCCCGTAACCCAAGCTGTTTAATTTTTTTAGTGCTGACAAGCTGGCATTGAAAGTCCCTTTGCCACGTTGTTTATCGACATTATCTTCAAGATAACAAGGTAAAGAAGCAGTTATCACAATCCTATTAGCAGCAAGAAATTCGGCCATATCTTCATAATCTGGCTCTTCAAGAATAACCAGATTGCACCGGTCGATAACGGTAACATCCATTTCTCTCGCATGCCGGACGATATATTTAAAATGCGGATTCATTTCCGGCGCACCGCCTGTCAAATCCAAGGTATGAATTTTTTCTCTGTGTATAAAGTCGAGAACCAAATCCACGATTTCTTTATCCATTAATTCTGTACGCTTGGGTCCCGCGTTAACATGACAATGAGTGCAGCTCAGATTACATAAATAGCCCAGATTAACCTGCAATATTTCCAGTGCATTTCTGTTGATAGCGGGAAAATCAGTCTGTTCCAGGTAGGGTAAGGTGCCATGCATAATTTATTTAATATTCACTGAAGTAAATATCGCCGTAATAAGCCGTTACTTTGCCTTGGGAATTGTCAGTATCAGTCATGATAGCAACGGCATCGATATAACGCATATTATCACCAAATTCTTGTTTCAGGTCGGCAAGAATATTACGTTTTTCTGTATACCAGCTGCCGATTTGATCGCTTGATGATCTAAGTGCAATCATTATGGCATGACTACCTGCAAACGCATTAGGCCAGATTTTACCTTTAGGAGAGGTACTTGCCCAAACATAATTGATAGCCTTGGTGCGCCAGAAAGTAAGACCGCCGCTGATTACCACATAAACCCTTGCTGCATAGTCATCGCCTGATTTACTCTGTTCATTGACATTGCCGAGCCGGTTTTCAATGCGCCAGCGCCAGTTCATAATCGGTGTCTTTAGTAAATCAATACGCTGTGCTTTAAACAACCCTGATGCGCTATCAGCACTTTCCGCCTTTAATACCTGGGTACCTGCAAGATCTACTAGTTGATACCTTGTTTGTCCTTTGAATTTCTTTGATTCCCAGTGATCGAGTGATCCTGACGAAAAGGAACCTATTATTAGCACTTCATCTCTTACTTCAGCGCGGATGGATACACTTAAAAGCATTGTGATGGTAAAAAAAACTGTTATTTTACGAGACTTCATAATAAATACCTAAAAAACTAAACCATTTTTGTAGGCTTCCCTAAAGAGTTTATAGTGAAACGGTCATTTTCTTAACCATCAAATTTATAGAAATGGCACGTAACCCTGGATGTGCAAATAAATCCCGCAAACTTAACCACGCAAAATAAAAAAAATCACTTAGGTCTAGTTTATTTTTTTTGTTGCTATATAATGCTCAATTTATCGATGCCTCGGTGGCGAAATTGGTAGACGCAAGGGACTTAAAATCCCTCGACTGAAAGGTCGTGCCGGTTCGACTCCGGCCCGAGGCACCATAAATCAATAACTTATTGTTACAATCTTAACGTTTTAATAAATCATCACCATTTATACTACCTTTGATAAAGGTTTTAGGGGTAAAAATGGCTGTTTTCGTAAACTTTTTAATATTAAAGGTTTGGTTCGTTTACATCTAACTGGATTTCCTAAGCAATTGCAAGCCTTTTTATCTCGACTAAGGGCTGTGATTGGTTCCGCAATGCTTCGAGTTTCCGTTGTCTCCACTAAATGTAAGCCAAACAAACGACTTTAGCTATTGGTATGGGCTATACCATTATTGCAAGATAAGCTTTCACAATTGGTCCAACCAACAGAGATCATGATTGCATCCATACATTCGGTCTCTCCATTAAATAGAGGCTTTATTACCTCAGAACTTCTAATAAATCTATCCGTACACTTTGCATCGGCGTTGGGGCAGTAGATCTCGCTAAGCCACTCAATTATCGTATAGAAATGACCGAACCCAAAAAAGGGGGCGGCCGCATATCGGCCACTGCAATCACAAACAACAACAGCTAACCAAAATCATAGCATATCGTTAAAACCTGGATCTGGTGAATTGTTGAGCATGAAAAACCGCACTACAATGACTCCAATACATTGGCAAAATTTAGTATTTCTGGGAAGGGAGTCGACGTTAACTCCGATAGAAAATATTTCGTATTCCAATGTATATCACAATACCTTGACTAAATTGACTTCTTGTAAAACTCACTCTTGTCAGTACAATTGCACAAACTCCTGAACATCTTAAGCATTAACCCGGCATTGGACTTTTGGAGAATTGCGCTTAACTGGACAAATCGACAACATTGAAAAACGCCATAATACAAAACCTAATTGGAATTGATGTAAAAACATCATGCTTAGCTCAAATTAAATCCGTTTATTCTTTGACAGGCCCAGGACTAACGAATTTAATTTTACTAAACATGAGAAAAATCTTGGACTTGTGTACAAACTATATTTTACATAGAGCCTGATTATGTCAATACAAGTAGAGAATTTAAGAACAATGCCAAGACGAGTTGCAATCATCGGTTTTTCCTTCAGATTACCCGGTACGAATATCAACCGATATTGGCAAGACCTGCTTGACGGACGTGATCTAGTGACAGAGGTTGACCCGGAACGATGGGCGCAGGACACCTTCCTCCATCCAAACAGAAATCACCCGGGAACGAGCTATACGTTTGCAGCAGGCTCTATCGGCGACATCTCAACGTTCGATGCAGGTTTTTTTGGTATTTCCCCACGGGAAGCCGCCCTTATGGACCCGCAACAACGATTGTTACTTGAAATGAGCTGGGAGGCGCTGGAAAACTCCGGGATTAAGCCATCCGTTCTTCGCGGCAGCCAGTGCGGCGTCTTTATTGGAATCGCCAGCGCGGATTATTCCTACCGGTTGGCCGACGATCTCGCTGCTGTTGACTCGTCGGTCGCTACCGGTAATACTGCGAGCATCGCAGCGAACCGCATCTCCTATGTCCTCGACCTGCGGGGCCCCAGTATGGCGATCGACACCGCCTGCTCGTCTTCCATGGTGGCATTCCATCAGGCATGCCGCTCGATTCTCTCGGGAGAGAGCTCTCAGGCGCTTGCAGGCGGAGTCAGCCTGCATTTGCATCCTTATGGCTTCATAACTTTCTCCAAGGCATCCATGTTATCCCGCCGTGGGCGATGCAGTGTATTCGACGCATCCGGCGATGGTTATGTGCGTTCCGAAGGAGGAGGCGTTTTTTTTCTCAAGGATTACGACCTGGCAATAGCAGATGGCAATCCGATCCTGGCAGTCGTTGCCAATTCCGCGATCAACACGGATGGCCGCAAGTCCGGTTTAACAGTGCCCAACCCAAAAACTCAAGCTGCTCTTCTGGAACAGGCTTACGTGCAGGCTGGCATCAATCCAGCTGACATCGACTACCTCGAAGCACACGGCACTGGTACTATTGTCGGCGACCCGATTGAGTCGCAAGCCATTGGTCATGCATTGGGCAAGAGCCGACCCAAAAATAGTCCACTCCTTATCGGCTCGGTGAAGAGCAATCTTGGGCATCTCGAAGCAGCCTCTGGCGTGGCAGGTCTAGTAAAAGCACTCTACTGCATCCAGCATCGGGTGGTGCCTGCAACTATTGGCATTAAGAACCCCAATCCAAATATCCAGTTTGACAATTGGAACATCAAGGTTGTTACCGAAAACAGGCAACTTAAGAAAACAGGGAAACTTATTATTGGAGTTAATTCATTTGGCTTCGGAGGTGCCAACGCGCACGTAATCCTGGAAAGTCACGAACGGCAGAAAGCCAAGGTACCCAGGCACCTTAAAACACCTCTTCTGCCGATCGTTCTCTCCGCAAAAGACAATGTCGCGTTAAAAGCGGCAGCCCGCGAGTTTTCCGCATTTCTGAATGAGCAAACTCAATCCGAACTTTATGACATCGCCCATAACGCAGTATTTAGGCGCGAATGGCATGAATACCGAGCAATATTCTACGGTGCAACAACAAAAGTCATCGCCAATGAGTTACTCAACTTTGCCAACAATGTGCCCGGGCAACTTCAGTTAGAAACCGGAGTTTCATTGCAAAACCCTTCCGGGCCGGCGTTTATCTATTCTGGCAATGGCTCCCAATGGGTGGGAATGGGCAAACGCTTGTTAGAAGAGGAGCCGCTTTTCAGAGAAACTATCAGGGAAATTGATGTCATTTTTCGTCGCCATGCCGATTTCTCACTAGAGGACGAACTGGCCGGCAGAAATGGCGAAGGCCGCTACGAATTCACGGAAATCGCGCAACCAGCCCTGTTCGCTCTTCAGATTGGAATCACGCAAATGCTACGGCATAGGGGTATCATGCCTGTAGCTGTGGCGGGACACAGCGTAGGCGAAGTCGCCGCGGCTTGGGCTTCAGGTTCATTGACGCTAGAAGCCGCCGTGGATGTAATTTATCAACGCAGCCGACTGCAAGGAACGACCAAAGGCAAGGGAGAAATGACTGCTGTCGGGCTGGGCCATGAAGCTGCCCAAAATTTACTGGCTGAACTGGGTCTAGTGCAATCACTTGATATTGCCGGAATCAATAGCTCCAGCGGAGTGACTATCGCCGGAAACCCGAAATTACTCTCCCTGCTTGAATCTGCTTTAAACGAACGAGGCTTCTTCAATAAACGGCTGGACCTTGACTACGCATTTCACAGCCCGGCCATGGACGAGATCGAAGCCGGAATCAGAGAAACATTGGCAGAGCTCAAACCGGGAAAAACTCAAGCACCTTTTTACTCGACTGTGACCGGCACACTGCTCAATGGAACGGAACTGGACGCCGAATACTGGTGGCACAACATCCGCAAACCCGTATTGTTCAAACAAGCTATCAAGAGCATTCTGGATGATGGTATCAACATCTTTATCGAAATCGGTCCCCATGCCGTTTTACGCAGTTACATCAATGACTGTTTGAAAGACACGTCGACTGAGGGTCGTCTCATTCCCACAGTCGCTCGTGGTGACGACGCCCCTCAACGGGTTTGGGGTGCATGCAGCCAGGCAATTATCGCCGGCGCAAGTATCGACTGGCGGCACATATTTACAAGACCTGGTCGTTTTGTCCAGCTTCCAAACTACCCTTGGCAGCGCGAACGCCACTGGCACCCGGTTACGACTGAATCAATTGGCTTGCTCGATCGACGAAAAGCCCATCCTCTGCTGGGTTACCCGCTCAAACAGCATGAACTCACCTGGGAAAACCAGCTCGACCCGAAACTCAATCCCACCTTAGCCGATCATGTGGTTGGAGAAGCCACCATATTCCCTGGCACGGGCTTTTCCGAACTCGCTCTGGCAGCAGCTTTGGCTTGGCACCCCGGCGATTTAGCCGAAATCGAGGAACTCGAAATTCGCTCCCCGCTACTACTGAGTAACGACCACGCCAAGCTCATTCGCTTAAGCATCGAAGCCCAGGACGGCAGCCTGACCATCAAAGGCCGGGAGCATATCAGCACGGAACCCTGGACCCTGCATGCTGTAGGCCGCATCCTGCGTGAACCTCGCGGCATTCTGTTGGGACAGGAAAGCCCTGTATTACCCACGCGCCAGCCCGATTTCAACGGCACCAGCCATGAACTGCTTACCCAGGCAGTCGGCCTTGCTTATGGCCCCGCGTTCCAGTGCATTGATCACGGCTGGGTAGATAATGGTTCCGCATTGGCTGTCTTCAGGACACCGGAAAGTGTCGAGAGCGAACTGGAGCATACCCACCTCCACCCGGCCATTCTGGATTGTACCTTCCAGTTAATCATTCAGTTATTGCAGGAAGATGTTGGCGTTCACGATGGATTTACTTTTGTCCCCACCAAGATGGGTCGAATTGCTTTCCGCGTCAGTACGGCAAGACCCGCTCTTGCCCGCGCCACATTACTGCGTCGATCTCCACACTCCCTAACTGCGGAATTTACTGTTTTTGATACCAACGGTTTAGCCATAGCCGTCGTTAAGGAAGCCCGATTCCGCAGCGTACGCCTAAGCAAAAGCGCAGCGGATCATCTGCGTTTTCTCGATTACCACGGAACGCCAAAGCCACATTCTTTTGATTTGGATGCCACGCCGATTATTGCCTTCGAAAGCGTTCAGTTGGTCATTGCCGAATTGGCAAGACGTGCAGCACTCAAGGGTACCCATCGTCGCTACTCGGAAGAAGTGGATCCCTTGCTCGACAGTCTGTGCAGCCGATTCACCCGGCAAGCCTTACAACAACTATCGACAGATGGCGAAACAATATCTTCCCAAACAATTGAGAATTATCGAGCCGCCAACCCAGAAATCGAGCCTTTCCTTGACCATCTGCTGTCCCTGGCCCAGGATGACCAATCCATTGCGTTCACCCAGGACGGCTGGAAAATCTTGTCGGACCAGGATGAACAAGCCTCAGCCCAGGATATCTGGAACATCCTGGTTGCCGATTACCCTGACTATTTCCAGATTATGCATTCAGTGGGACGCATCGGGATGCATCTCAAGTCAATCCTGGATGGAAACCAGACACTCGCTCAGATCTGCCCAAAGGAATCATCGCTGGCGACGCTGACTCGCCAGGTGCTCGGCGCTAAAGGCAGGCAAAGAGCCGGAATGGCTCTGCGCGATTTGATTATTCAGGGACTAAGCCAGCTACCTGAAGGCAGACGTCTTGGTATCATTGAAATCAGTAAAGGCTCCCCTTCATTTGCCATGGATATCTGTGTCTCCATGGATTTTAATTGTTGTGATTATATTTTTGCCAGCACCTCAACAACTACCCTGGAAGATATTGCCCGACTAAAAGAATACTTTCCGGGCATTGACACTCGACTGATTGAGGCCCCGTTTGAACAACACAGCGCAGCCTCCTCCTGTCAAATTGCCATTGTCATGCTCGACTTCAACACCCTGGAGGAAACAATGGGAGCGTTAGAGTACGCCCGCAATTCCCTTGCTCCCGGCGGCTCCCTGATTGTCATCGGCCAACACCCCTCGCGCTGGATCGACTTTGTTTTTGGCGGACAACGCAAAAACTGGTCTCCATCGAAAAATGGCACATGGCTATCGAATCAACGAACTGCTCTATTCTGGCAACTGCAACTGCAAGAACTCGACTTTTCCAGTACCGACATCTTTGAACTGTCACCGGACACACTCTCCGGTCCCTATTTCCTGCTGGCCAGACTCGCGAAAAGTGCGTTACTGACTTCCTCATCCCGTAAGGCCTTGCCCCGCAGTTGGGTTTTACTAGCGGACCAAAACGGTTACTCTGCACAGTTGTCCGATCAATTAGCGAAAAAATTGCAGGCGCGGGGCGATCTCGTCGTACAAGCCTGCCCAGGTGATACTGCCTATATCGAGTCCTTGCTGTTGGACACCACTGCCAGCTATGGACAACTAGACGGCATCGTATACATGGCCGGGCTCAACCCCCAACCAAATAAGGCCGGAGATGAAGCCGGTCTCAACCAGCAGGTGGTTCGCTGCGCTACAGTCACCAGCATCATTCAGGCTTGCGAAACAACCCTGACTAACACTACCTGCTGGATAATTACTTCCGGCGCCGCTACAGACTTGCTGCCCCGTCGCACTCTGTCCCCGACCAGCGTCCCCATGGACGCTGCGCTATGGGGGTTCGGTCGAACTTTGATCAACGAAGCATCCAACTATACCATTCGCTTGGTAGACCTGGAAGTTTCCATGACTATCGAAACATCAGCCACGTATCTGGACAGAGAATTCGAACAACCGGACAACGAGCAGGAAATCATTCTTACCACACAAGGCGCTCGCTATGCTCCGCGTCTCCGTCTTGAGCCGCGCCCCGATGATAATAAAACCGAATCAGAAGATATTCACATACCCACGATCTCCCTCGGCTTCCATCTGCCTGGTCAACTGCGTAATCTGCGTTGGGAGGCCCGCCCACGCACCTTACCCACAAACGATGAAATCGAAATCGAAGTCTACGCCACCGGTCTCAATTTCCGAGATGTCATGTACGCCCTTGGCATGCTCTCCGACGAAGCAATCGAAAACGGTTTTGCCGGTCCGACCCTGGGTCTTGAATTTTCCGGAATCGTGAGAAGTGTCGGCAGCAAGTCATGCGGTTTTGCGCCCGGAGATCAGGTTGTAGGCTTTGGCCCTTCCAGTTTCGGCAACCGAGTGGTTACCCAAGCCAGTGCCGTCTCGCACATCCCTCCTGGAATTTCCTTCGAAGCGGCAGCGACTATTCCCAGCACTTTTTTCACGGCCTATTATGCCTTGCATCACTTGGCTCGATTGCAGCCTCGTGAAAAAATACTTATCCACGGTGCAGCGGGGGGAGTCGGCATTGCGGCTATCCAGATTGCCAAATGGATGGGTGCCGAAATTTACGTTACGGCCGGATCGGAGGAAAAGCGTGACTTCCTGCGTCTCCTGGGTGTCGATCACATCTTCGACTCCCGCTCGTTGGCATTTGCTGATGAAATTCTGGCCCAGACCAACGGCAAAGGCTTGGACGTGGTACTCAACTCCCTGGCAGGGGAAGCCATCAACTGCAACTTCCGTGTCCTCAAGCCCTTTGGCCGTTTTCTGGAACTCGGTAAACGGGATTTCTATGAAAATACCAAGATCGGTCTGCGCCCATTTCGCAACAACATCAGTTACTTCGGCATCGACGCCGACCAGTTGATGCAGGCACGTCCAGACCTCACCCGCAGTCTTTTCGCCGATGTCATGAACTTGTTTACCGAAGGTGTGCTCAATCCCCTGCCCTATCATATCTTCGAGGCCGAAGATATTGTCGATGCCTTCCGCTACATGCAACAGGCACGCCAGATAGGCAAAATCGTCATTACCTATCGAAATGGCATCAACAACGTTCATTCCTTAGAATCAGCCACCCGGAAGAACCTTACACTCACTGCCGATGCTTCCTATCTGGTGACGGGGGGCTTAAGCGGTTTTGGTCTGAGGACTGCGGAATGGCTAGCCAGCAAAGGCGCTCGTAACCTCGTTTTAATCAGTCGTAGTGGCCCAAGCTCCGAAGAAGCCAGGGACGCCATTGGCCGACTGGAAAAACAAGGGGTCAATATTCATGCGGTTTCCTGCGACATTACTGACAAAAAGACCATTTCCGCCCTGCTGGCCAAAATAGCCAAGACATTGCCTCCCCTCAGAGGCATCGTTCATGCAGCCACGGTCATCAATGACGGATTGATTCGCAACATGGATGTGGAGCAGATACGTAGCGTACTCGCGCCGAAGATATTGGGGGCAAATTACCTGCATGAAATGACGCTCAACACACCGCTGGACTTCTTTATCCTTTTCTCGTCTGCCACTACCCTGTTCGGCAATCCCGGTCAAGGCAACTACGTAGCGGCTAATGCATACCTGGAAGCCCTGGCTAAACATCGCCGAGCCTCTGGCCTGGCCGCAACCTGTGTGCGCTGGGGCGCGATTGATGATGTTGGATTCCTGGCTCGTAATGAAAAAATCAAGGAAGCTCTGCAAAGCCGCATGGGTGGATCAGCACTGAACTCAACCATTGCCCTGGATGCCCTGGAAAGCATGCTGGTTTCAGACCGTTCTGGACTTGGCGTAATGGAACTTGACTGGAAGGCGCTTTCGCGCTTCCTGCCTAGTGCAGGAACCCCCAAATTCAGTGAATTAGCCCGACATGCAGTAGACAACGGCGGGGACGATGTCACCTCTGACGATATTCAACGAGTCCTGCTGGAACTTTCTGACGCTGACCTGTTGGCAACATTGATCGAAATGCTCAAGAACGAAGTCGGAGAAATTCTACGGGTTTCCCCGGACAAGATCGACCCAGCCCGTTCAATTTACGACATGGGTTTGGACTCCCTAATGGGCGTTGAACTGATCGTTGCTCTCGAGTCCCGTTTTGGTATCCGGCTGCAAGTCATGGCTTTAAGCCAAAGTCCAACCATCACAAAACTGGCGGAGCGAATCATCCAGCAATTAAAAGGAAGCGATGAAATGAAAGAGGTCTCTGAAGAAAAAGAAATTATTACCCAGGCAAAACAGCTCGCTTCCCAGCATGGCGTCGAGACCTCTACAGAATCCATCGTCAGCCTGACAGAGGATATTCAATCCCGAAAAAATGCTTCACCCGTCAGGATGATCCGTTAACATGGCACGCAAAGGACTTCCTGGACTGACCGCCCAGATCAAAGACAAGCTCATCCAGCAGGCTCTCGAACGCCGGCTCCGGCAAGCCGAGCAAACAGGTATCTCCGAAGCTCCAACTCGTTCATCTATCGGCGTAACCAGCATCCAGGAGCAGCACTACAATTTCCATCTGCATCCCGGCTACCAGCAAATTCGCATCATCAATGATGGCGCAGCCCGGCTAGGTATTGGCAACCCTTTCTTCAAACTGCACGAAGGAACGGCTGGCTCCAGGACACACATTGGCGACCGCGATTACCTGAATTTCGCCAGCTATAACTATCTTGGCCTGTCCGGACACCCCGAAATATCGGAAGCGGCCAAGGCTGCCATCGACCGCTACGGTACATCGGTCTCGGCCAGCCGCGCGGTTTCCGGCGAGCGTCCAATTCATCGCGAACTCGAACAAGCCATTGCTGCCACCTACGGTACCGACGATGCGATTGTCTTTGTCAGCGGCCATGCCACCAACGTCACCGTCATCGGCCACCTGTTCGGACCCCGGGATCTCGTCATCCACGACGAATTGATCCACAACAGCGCCTTGCAAGGAATCCAGTTGTCCGGTGCCCGGCGCCTGCCTTTTCCGCACAACGATTGGGCCGCTTTGGATGCCATTCTCACCGAGCAGCGCCATCACTTTGAGCGGGTTCTGGTGATACTCGAAGGCATCTATAGCATGGATGGCGACTACCCGGACCTGCCCCGTTTTATCGAGATCAAGCACAAACACAAGACATTCCTGATGGTCGATGAAGCCCACTCCTTCGGGGTCATGGGCAAGACCGGTTTAGGTATTCGTGAACACTTCGGACTCTTGGGGAGCGACGTGGATATCTGGATGGGCACTCTGAGCAAGACCCTGGCAGGCTGCGGCGGCTATATCGCCGGAGAAACGGCTTTGGTGGAACATCTCAAGTTTCTCGCCCCAGGCTTTCTCTACAGCGTCGGCATGTCGCCACCCGTTGCCGCCGCCTCTCTCGCCGCGCTGCAATGCCTGAAGCGTGAGCCCGAACGAGTCGCCACATTGCAGGCTCGGGGCCGGTTGTTTCTCGAACTGACCAAGGCCGCTGGCATCGACACCGGCACCAGTACCGGTTTGGCTGTCATTCCCGCGATTACCGGCAGTTCGATCAGGGCGGCACGTTTGTCCGCAGCGTTATTTGAGCAAGGCATCAATGTACAGCCGATCCTCTACCCGGCCGTGCCTGAAAAATCAGCCCGGCTGCGCTTCTTCATTTCCTGTCAGCATACCGAAGAACAAATCGATAGCACGGTAAAAACCCTGGCGGATGCTCTTCGTGCAACTTGAAGCCTATGGCACATCGCCTGCACTTCGAATTAACCTGTTTATCTGGAGTCGCTTCCAGTGAATTTATTTCTACTGGCGAGCGTAGTATTGATCCTGTTATCCTCAATCGGAGTCGTTGCTGCCTCTTCTTTTGTGTATGGCTTACACTTGCCCAAAAGTGGCCATAAGGGACGTGTCACCCTGATTCTCCCAATCTCGGGTGCTTGCCCATATCTTCCCCAACTAATAGCAAACCTTAATGCTCAAAGTCTGCAACCGCATAGACTGATCATCACGGTGGAAAGCAAGCAGGACCCGGCATATCTTTGCGCGCAAAAAGCAATGGGCAACGCTAAATTTTCTGTGGACTTGGCAATAGCCGGACTCGCAAACAAGTGCGCTCAAAAGTGCTGGAACCAGATTGCAGCAATACACCAACTAGATGAACACGACGACGCGATCATTCTTATGGATGGCGACATCGAACCACCTCCATGGTGGTTATCGGTGTTGGTTTCTCCGTTATTGGCTGGCAAGGCCGATGTGGTAACCGGCTATCGCTGGCACCGCACTACGCGTCTTGCTCCTGCACAGCATCTGATTGCCTCCATTGACCGTGGCATCGCCATGCTTCCCTCTTTGCGCTGCGCGAATCTAACCTGGGGCGGTTCATTAGCGCTCTCCCCTTCGGCGCTGGCAACTTTGAACCTTCCGCTACTATTATCCCGAGTGCTTTCGGATGACTGCACGATTGGCGCTCAAGCTGCTGCGCTCGGCCTGCGCGTGCTAACCCGTAAACTGTTGCGAGTACCAACACCGCCACATAAAAATATCGCTTCAGCATGGAACTTCGGCCGGCGCCAGTACCAGATAATACATATCTATCGGCCTGGCCTCTGGGCCTTGGCCTTGGGTATCCTTTCTATTCGACTGCTAGCCTGGGGTATTATACTTGCAAACCTTGCTGACAAGGCTACAGACACATCGTTTGTGCTGGTCGCTCTAATCTGCCTAAATTTAACAACTGTTGCGCTACAGCAGCAAGCCGCTGGCCGGCTGGGATTACACGACGATCTGCCTTGTTGTCTTGGCCAAATAGTTTGCGCCTTGCTCAGACCGTTAATCGACTTGTTCCATTGGACTCTTGTTGTTACCGCCTGGCGTTCAAAAAACTTGCATTGGGGACACGTGAATTACCGGATTCATGGGCAAAATTGCATTCAAATAGCTAACCGCATCTCTTGGACTACTTTAGAGAGTAATAATGACAGATACCAATGATATACCACACATCAATAAATCGGATACAGTTGCAGCATTGCCACCCTGCCCCATCACTGGACGGCCGGCGAAGCGTCACGTTCAGAGCTTTTCGCTGGAACTGCTGAATGAGCTCTGGAAGGCAGCAGGCGCTGGCTATGTAGCACACCTTTTTCCCGCTATCCGCACTATCAAGTTATACGAATCGGACACGGGCCTGTACTTCTTCGAACCCCTCATCGCCGGGGATGAATTGTTTTACCAGCGTTTTTATTCGCTACATAACGTTTACAAATTGATGCGCCCGCATCGCTCTATAGGATCTGAATTCCAGTGCGCTGCTGCGCATGTTCCCGACGATGCACGTGTACTTGATGTCGGCTGTGGCAATGGAGATTTCAGCGAATTTGTACAGCATGCCCGCTACTGCGGACTCGACCCCTACGCCGGACCGGACGCCTCCGATAAGGTGCTCCGAGAAACAGTCGAGCAGCATTTGAAATCCGCTCGAGGCCGCTATGATGTGGTTACCGCGTTCCAGGTGATCGAACATGTCCCCAATCCACGCGCTTTTGCCGAACAACTCACTGCTCTCCTTCGACCTGGCGGAATTCTGATTCTCGGCGCGCCACTTCACCCCTCACCACTTACCGAGATTCCAAACTTCCTGATAAATGCGCCACCCCACCATCTGACATGGTGGAACATACCTGCATTCGAGGCACTTGTCAGCAGCCTAGGACTCACCCCAGTCGAGATTTCCGTACTTCCCTACTCTCCACACGAAACCTTCGTTTACTGGATGCATCGATTTTCGTTTGTACACACAACAACCTCGCCACAAGAACGATACTTCGGGCATCGCTGGGCATGGCATCTCAACCTTGCATCAAGTTATCTGCTTGCACGCCTCGCCGCTCGCTGGTTTCCACTGCCGAAGACAGGCCTCTCCTGTAACGTTATGTTGATCGCCCGCAAACCCGAATGATTCAGCCAAACATTAAAATACAATAATGAATCTATAGATAGCCCATCCGGCGCAGCAGTTCACCGCCAAGCTCTTCGACCTTATTATCTACCGCTGTACCAGTACCGACTGGTTGCCCGGAGCGCCATAGCACATAGTCGGTTGTACCGTCGGGCGCGCCGAGCTGTCGGTACACTTCGGGCATAATTGGCACATGATCACCGAACATGCATAGCCAGGCCTCGGGGAACAGGTTCAAGCGTGCACGCAATCGGCCTATCATCCGATCGGCATTGGCGACATGGCTCAGATAGGTAGTGAGATCCTCACATCCAAATGGCGGAGCAGAGTCGTGAAAGCATGCTACCTCATCCTTCGGAATGCGCTCCAAATCCAGCGGTCCATGATTTTCCATCGTAATAACAAACACGAACAAGGGTACGTTGGCATCTCCATCAAGCAGGTTACACACCAGTTCTGCAACGGCTTCATCGCCAATATACAATCCGCAGCGTGGCGCTCCCTGGAAACCGGCAATGTCAATAAACTCATCAAAACCAAGCTCTGGAAACACCACATCACGCGAATAAAAACTTGCCGGATACGGGTGCACGCAAACAGTACGGTAGCCCATTTTTTTCAGAAAACTCGCCAACGTCGGTACCCCCCGCTTGGCGAAACTGCGATAAGGATTAAACCTATGTACACCAAGTGCGTTTGTCGCTAGTCCCGACAAAAAAGCAAACTCAGTACGAACAGTATTCGCACCCCACGCAGGTACCTCGAGACTTCCATGAGACATCGCTTCAGCGCGCAGATCATCAAACTGTTGCAGTACCTCTTTGCGAATACCCGCATACTTGCGACGCGGGTCGAAGAAGGACTCACTTTGCACCACTACCAACGGTGGTAGCGGGCGATCAACTGCTTGGGCTGACGACATGAAAAGTGAATCAGGCAGAGGCTCGTTGCGGCTTCGGCGCTCCATTACGCCGTAATGCCAAAGGCTTGTCGCCAATCCGAGTCGAACCAGATCATCCCCCGGATTCCATGTAAGGCTTGGCTGTACAAATCCTCCTAACCACAAAAGCAGCGCACCAATTAAGGCCAGCAATCCTGTACCAACAATAAACGCGCCCGCAGATACAGCGTGTAGCGAGGAAGATTCGAAAATTAACGCTGCCCAGATCGACAATCCGAAGGCTATGGCTGCCAACAACGCTCGGGCAAATCCAAGAAACGGGATGTAGAGCCAGGGATGACGAATGACATCAATAAAATAGTCGAAGTCTTGAACGATGAAAGGTTCTCGCAAGGTGTCATATTTGATACGGCTTACCACGATGATAAGCAGTTCCAGCGCCAGTACATTGATCGCGGCAAATACAGGACGGCGCCACAGCAAAAGCTCCGCAGCAAACAACACCAACCAAAGACCAAAATGGATCGCACCTGCACTCCAGCCGCGCTTCCAAACCCATTGCGGCTGCGGTAACAACAGCATTTCTGCCAACAGCGAGCAAACCGCACCCACTGCCAAAGGCAACCAGACTGAAGACCAGAAAACGCTATCCACCATAGTTCATCAGACGTAGAATCCGCTCCGAAATACCGGGATGTAGCACGGATAAAAACCAAGTCCCTAGATTCAGCGGAAACGGGAAACTGATCCGCGGCTGATCACGTTCCAGGCCACGCTTTATAGATCGGGCCGCCTTTTCCGCAGACCACAAAAAAGGCTTCGGCCCAGGCATATCACGGCACATTTGTGACTCAACATAGCCAGGCATCACTACATTGACACGGATGCCCTTCGGATTTAGCCAGCCTCGCAGCGCCTCACCATATGCCTTTAATGCCGCTTTGCTGGCGCAATAGCTAGGGGTGACCGGCAATCCAAAATAGGCGGCCAGTGAACTTATCAACGCAATCTGACCATCTCCACGTGCACGCATTGAAGGGAGAACAGCATCAACTGTTGCCATCGCCGCCAGCACATTGATCTCAATCAATGCTTGAATATCCTCCCAGCGTTCACCCGCACCCTCCGGACCTATGTTCGTATTTACACCTGCATTCACAATCACCAGATCCAGTTTCTCCTGTTGACATATCTCTTGCAGCCATACCGAGAGTTCATAACGGTTACGCACGTCCAGCACGCGAGTCACTACCCTTGAGCCCCGTGCCTCGCACATAGTCGCCAGCTCCGCCAGGCGATCTGCATTGCGACCCTGGAGAATCAGGACATTACCCGGCTCGGCATACACTTCAGTCAGAGCGGCCCCGATGCCGCCAGTTGCACCTGTAATTAACACTGTGCGGGAAGACGCTGATTTTGTCATAGCAACTTCTCCAGCGGCGAGTATTCCGGTTCCAGCATGCGAAGACTGTTCTGCACTGCCAATTCTATCCCCTTGCGACAATAAAAACCCCCATTAACCTGTGTGGTATGAATTACCGTATTACGAAAACGCCGAAACAACTCCGCATCTGGAGAAGGGCGCTCTCGCCAGAAATCGTCAAGACTGCCCTGGAAAGTCAGACCGGGCAAATTGTAGATCGGATCGCTCAAGGCAATGGTAGGACAGTTCAGCCCTAACGAAAGTCCTCCCACCGTACTGTTAACCGTAACCGTCCCCCGCGCGCTCCTTAGCAAGACGCCCAAGTCCCCTGTCTCCATATAATCCACGCGACCTGCCAAAGCAAAGCGATCCGCTAACTCACGAATAAATTTCGGATAATTCATCAACCCTATATCAAGCGGATGATTCTTGATCACAAGCTTGGCCTCCACCGGTGCATGTCGCGCAAAAGACTCTAATACAAACTCCATCACCCCAACCATATCATCAAAGCGGGAATGATCGCGAATCTGGGCATCACTTCCCAACTGAAGCGGTAAAATAAAAAAATGAGTAGAAGTTCGAATCAACTTATTTATCAAATCGTTGTCTCGCGGCTTGTGAAAACGCAGCATAGGTAACCGGCAAGCATAACCGAAATACTCAACGCACGCATTCACTGACGCATGGGTATGATAGTGCGGGAAGAACAGCGGGTTCCAGAAACCCGCCATGTGATAGGCTACATCATGAGCCGCGCGAATTTCAAAAGACGATTGGAAAGGCTGTCCATCCCCATAATCTGGCAAACGTGCACCAACATCCCAGAACCAGTCCGGATCACGAGGCAGCAATGAGTGTCCGTTAACACCTTCCCGTTCCAAAGTCACCCAATAGGGGCGAAAGTAGCCTTCCTCAAAAACATGGGTACGAACCCCACACACTTCTCCGTGGTTCACTGCTGGACGGTGAACCGGACGACGGTCGCCAAACAAAATCTGGTCTGTAATTCCAAATTTACGGTACTTGTCATCAAGAAAATCCAGTACCCCGGAAACATGCCCACGATAATTCCAGGCACTTCTTCCGCCCCAATACAGCCAATCTCCCGCATTAAAATTAACCTTGAAGACCCGGTGGCCATCAGCTTTAAGTCGATCCGCCAAACGCGCAAAAAAAGGCGAGCAAACCCCTTGTAAAAATAAAAAGGAGCGCCGACTCATCGAACCCCCACGACACGGCGCAATACCATTCTGAAGATTTCCCGCCACCAGGGTTCAGCTCCCCCCGACTTGACCCGCCAGGCCAGAAGTTCATCCAGCGCCTGCTCTGGTGTAATCAACGCATCACTATAACGGCTCAGGTAAATGGGATACTCAATCAGCACCCCTGCCACCAGTTCGTCAAGCAATAACCGTCTGGTCCTCCGTAAATTAGGAGCAACATCTAACGTGAGTCCCCAGCCTGAATAAAAAGGTTGACCATAACATGTCACAGATTTGCCACGCAACAATGCCTCAAATCCGGCCAATGAGGTCAGCACATGAACTTCATCCACGGCCATGAGCAAATCCCCCATGACAGTATCCGTCACCAGCTCATCACACCAGTACCGTGCCTTATCCTCCCCTGCCCCTTTGGCTCTCAATCTTGCCATCACATCAGGATGAGGTTTGTAAACGATATAAGCATCCGGATTAGCCTGACGAACAGCCTGCAATAACCCGACATTCGAACGAATCTTCGGTGCACCATAGAGCAGCGAAGCATCGCTCTCGACCTGGCCGGGTACCAGAATAACTTTTCCCACGCCATATGGACGTTGCCAGACAGAAATACCGACGTTGTACTTGGTGACCCCCTCGGCAACGATACGTTTCCGTAGCAAAGTGGCGCGTCGTATCATAGCTGGATCGAACGCTGTATCAGCCAGCAAATGCTCAAGATCAGAAGGTCGGGTTGCGTCATAATATATGCCTCGACTATCCACCACCCAAGACATGGGCCGGATCAGATCGCAACCCAAGCCAACAGATCGCAAAAAACCATCCTCCACCCGCAATATCTTCACATCTTTGGCTAACTCGCCATTCACTGGCTTCATACCCCAGACTAACAACACCCCACCCTCAGGAGCTTCGGCAGCGCTGGTTATGAACACGACTCGTACACCAGGAAAGCACTGGCGCACAGCCGATCTTTTCCAAGTGGAAAAATCAAGCGCATAAATCACTGATGCACAAAACAGACTAGCATGCCGCAAAACTCAACCACTACAAAAATACTTGAAAACAGAAAGGGTAAGAGTTTGCCACTGAACCTGGATAACTCGACGGCAAGAATAGAAACACGTAGGTTCAATTTTTCTCTCATTTTCGAGATAACTATCGCTCCACTAAGGGAACCTCAATTTAATTTTATCATAGCGAGGTGCATGGAGACGAAACAATCTGATTAATAACGGAGAATTTTTTATCCGCTACCAAGGCGCTGCAAACTCCCTCCTCCAACTCAAAGTCCAAAACATGCCATGCCGAAGGCGTCCCACATTTTGCAGGAATCCTTAAAAATTCTGCCGGATTTTCAGGGTTAATGACACACTGATTTAATCCTAAAGCAATGCCATAACCTGTGGCTTTTACAAAGGCTTCTTTCTTTGTCCAGGTGCGGTAAAACGCCTGGTTTTTTTGGGTTTCCGGTAACTGAATCCAGTAAGTGGCTTCTTCTTTAGAAAAACTTTTATTAACCAATCCAGATAAATTACTTCTTTGCCCACAAATCTCAACATCAACCCCCAGCCGACAATTCCAACCCATGGCAATCATCCACCTGTCTGCTGAGTGAGATAAATTGAATGCCAACTCGGGATAATCAGCCAGATAGGGTTTACCATGTTCGGCTTTTTTTATCCTTATCTTTTCCGGCGACTGATTAAGCACTTGAGCCAACAGGTTCCTTAATCGTCCATGTATTTCTACATAGCGTTGGTGTAACAATGCATTTTTAAATTTTCCTGCCTGAGTTTGCTCGGCTTCGTCCAGAACACCCCAGTAAGCTTGATAATGCGTGTTCTCGCCGGTTATCTTGCCGTGCCATATTTCTACTTCATTAACGCCCAACAACCGCCCTGCCCTCACCTCGTCTGTCACTGGCTGCTTCCAATGTCTTTACCCTTTTATTTAACAACACAGCCTGCATATCGCCATAGGGGTAGCGCGCTTGTTTCAGTTGATGCCCCATCTCGGCAAGTCCCTTAAGCTCGGAATCGGTCATTGCGCCTTTTTCATATTCGATCACATCGGGCATAAATTGATGATGGAAACGCGGCACTTGCACCCATGAATTAGGGCCATTGCCTTTGGCGAAATCCAGTGCTGCCAACAACACCATAGAAATAATACGACTGCCGCCCGGTGTGCCCAGTACAGCAACACTGCTATCGTTTTCAAGAAAAGTAGGCGTCATGCTGGACAGCATACGTTTTCCGGGAGCAATGGCATTGGCAACGCCGCCAATCAGTCCGTAACCATTCATAGTACCCGGAAGACTGGCAAAATCATCCATTTCATCATTCAATAGCACACCTGTTCCTGGAGCAACAAAACCTGAACCAAACGGAAAATTAATGCTGAGAGTTGCGGCAACCCGGTTGCCTTCATCATCAATAATTGAGAAATGGGTAGTATTGGTGCCTTCCGGTTGTTGCTCTATTTCACCTGACAGCATGTTGCTGGGCAAGGCTTTATCAGTCCGGATACTGCTGCGCAATCCCGCTGCGTAATCTTCACTCAACAAGCGTTTAACGGGGATGTCAATAAAATCTGCATCACCCAGATATAAAGTACGATCGTGATAAGCGCGGCGCATTGCTTCAGTTACCAGATGTTTACGGGTAATCTCATCCGCTTTTTGCAAATCGTAACCCGATAAAACATTCAATGCTTCAATCAAAACAATGCCGCCGGATGATGACGGCGCCGCGCTGGTGATTTTTATACCGTTGTATTGGCCTCTAACCGGTTCCCGCTCGACAACCTGATAAGACTCAAGATCTTCTTCTGTCCAGATGCCGCCTGCTTTTTTGACACCCTTCACCAGTTTATGGGCTATGTCTCCACTATAAAATCCGTCCCGACCTGATTCAGCCAGGTGTGTCAATGTCTTGGCCAAATCGGGTTGCCTGAGTATTGAATAGAGTTTGGGCAGCTTGCCGTCATTGAGAAATATCCCGGCTGTCGCCGGGTATTTATTGATCAACCCGGATCTGAATTTCAGTAACTTCAGGTAACGCTCGCCAATCGCATAACCTGTCTGTGCATACCGGATTGCCGGCGCCAAACTTACGGCAAGCGGCAACTTCCCATATTTTTCTGCTAGATGCACCAATCCCGCAGGCATTCCAGGAATTGCAGCGGCTAAAGCGCCATCGAGGGATAATTTTGCAATTACCTTCCCTTCTTTATCCAGATACATATCCTTGTGAGCCGCCATGGGCGCTTTCTCTCGGCCATCAATAAGGGTCTCAAAACCGTCTTTTTCCCTGTGTAGCAACCAGTAACCGCCACCGCCCAATCCTGAGCCGGATGGCTCAACAACCGCCAAAGCCGCGCTAACCGCAACGGCCGCATCAAACACATTGCCGCCTTTATCCAGAATTTCAAATCCCGCAGCCGTTGCCAATGGATGCGCGCTGGCAATCGCCACTTTATGCCCGTCCGCATAAACCTGCGACCCCCAGAAAAAAGCCATTAAAATAATGGCTGTATAACATTTATTTAACATTTTTTACCTGATTGACAGTGGGCGAATAAACCTGGAAAACGATGATAGGAAGCAGAGCAAGATCGGACATGGGGTAATTCTTAAATTTTGGCAAGAAGGCCGAGTTTTCCATGGAAAACATTCGTCAAATAGCAGCATCTTGTGTTGACGATGAGTTGATGCCGTTCGCAATCAGCTGTATAGCTTACGAGGTTGAATATCCTTTATGGTCTGATAGTCAAAATCCTCCAGGATTTCTTCCGCCGTCAGGCCGAGGGCAAGATGTTCAAGCACATCGTAAAAGTAATCCGCAACCAACGGATACAAGGCTTGCTGCCCTGCTTATCAGGTTCAAATAGTAAAAATGTCTTTAAAATTCATGGTGATTTCTCTCATGGGCACACTTTTAGTTTTGGTAATAGTTCTGGGCTTCGCCTTGCACTGTAAATAAATCTCTGAATAAAATTACTTGCACCGCTTGCCGGTGGTCAACACGTACAAAAAAACCGTGTTACTGGCCTAAATTTTTACGACATGGCATCTGTGTAGTCCATACAATTTTTCAATCCTCACCCAATCAAGATATAAATTAGCTTCACTGGTTTTGGGATTCTGGATTAAAAAACAATTTGATTTACTATAACGGTAATCCATCTGCTCTTCAACATTTCAGTTCAAGGCAATATCATACGCCAATAAATCATTGCTTTTTATGATCCCCAAAAATTTCGGAGTAAAATGAAGCGTTTGATTATTAATTACAACAAATAATGAAGCCTAATCTATATGGTGTTTATCAGATTATTATGAGAAAACTAGTAATTAATAACCTGTCCGGCATGATTTTTATTGCTTTAACAGGCATTTCACCTTTACAAGCTCAGGATTTATCTGAAACTTTTGAGCTGGCATTGCAGAATGATCCGGTTTTAAAAGAAGCTCAAGCCAATCAATTAGCAACCGGTGAATCCAGACCACAAAGTATTGCCCGGCTCCTGCCAAATCTTTCAGCGAATGGTTTAAGCAGCTCGGATTGGTTACGTAATCAAAAATATCATGTCGATTCGCGTAGTCCAGATTATCGAGGTCCTAATCAGAGTTACTGGAGCTTCGTTTTTAATATTAAATTAACCCAGCCCTTGTTTCACTGGGACTACTGGATTCAGTTAAGCCAATCCGACAATCAAATTGCCCAGGCTGAAGCTGATTATCAGGCGGTGTTACAAAAACTGATGGTTAGAACGACTGAAGCCTATTTCAATGTGCTATCCGCTCAGGATACCTTGGAGCTTATCCTGGCAGAAAAGGAATCTATTGCTCGGCAACTTGATCAGGCGAAACAACGATATGAAGTTGGCCTGAATTCAATAACCGATGTATACGAGGCGCAGGCAGGTTTCGATGATGCCATAGCTAATGAGATAGAAGCCGTTCACGACCTCGAAAATAAAAAAGAGGCCTTGCGCGAAATCATCGGTGACAATGAGGTACAGCTAAACTCTCTGGGCGCAACGCTCCCATTACTTAAACCTGAGCCCGCAAACATTGCGGACTGGAGTACTACAGCTGAAACCAATAACTTCAATATCATTTCGGCACTCAATAAAGCGGAATTTTCGCGTAAATCGATCGATGTGCAACGCGCAGGACATTTGCCGCAGCTGGATATGGTTGCACTTTATAGTGATTCTGATGTGAACAGTACCTCCGGATTCCGGGGCGACACCCAAAGTGTAGGCGTGCAATTGAATATTCCTCTGTATGAAGGAGGCGCTGTAAACTCAAGGACCCGTCAGGCAAGCTACCAATACGAAGCTGCTAAAGAGAATTTAATTGCCGTAAAACGCGCCGTGAAACGCCAAGTTAAAGATGCATATAACGGCGTAGTAACCAATATTAGCCGTGTAGAAGCGCTAAAAACCGCAGTAACATCGGCAGAAAGCGCTTTGGAAGCGACAGAAGTCGGTTTTGATATTGGCACCCGAACCATGGTCGATGTGCTGGCCGAGCAAAAAAAATTATACCGGACCAAAAGAGATTTTTATCGTAGCCGTTATGATTATTTGATTAACAGTATCAAGTTAAAACAAGCATCCAGCGAATTGACTCAAAATGACCTTGTGCAGATTAACCGTTTATTGGTGTCAAATCGTAAAGGGTAACAATGATTGAAGATCAGGTTTTTGGTGATGGCAATTTTTCGTCGTTAATGAAATTTACCTTGCATCGAAGTCCCGCTGAAATTTTATGACCGGGATTGGGCAAGTTCAACCTGATGCCAAAGGTACCGCTCGACGCATGAATGACTGAATCAACGACAACGACCTTCGCATGATAAACCTCATCGACTGGCTGTTCCGCTTTAACTTTCGCTTGCATTCCCACATGGATACTGCCTAACAATTGTATTGGGGCGATCACTTCGACGTTCAGTGGATCAATTTGTGCGATTTTTACGACCGGTTGATCCTCCACGTATTCACCTGGTGATTTCATGCGTTCGACCACAACGCCATCTATGGTACTTTTTAGATAACGCTGATCAAGCACTTGCTGGGCATGTGCCAGTTCCAATTGAGACAAGTGTTGTAATTCAATAGCTTTTTTATGTTCATATTCAGCTATCACACTCAATGTTTTTGCATCATCATATTCATGAAGCGAAGCAAGCTTTTTGTTAAATAAGGTTTCCAATTGTTCGGCCGAGCGCTTTTTCATTTCAAACTCGGCTTTTCGGGCATGAATATCGCCTTCCATATCGGCACGCGCCTTCGTTAATCGAACACTTGCTTCTTCAATGCCTGATTTCAATTTAGCAATCACCTGGCCTTTTTTGACAATATCTCCTCGCTCAACATTCACCACTTCCAGAACACCTTGCACTGGACTACTAATCTCGACCACGTCATGAGGCTCAATAACGCAATCCAGTGCATTACCCTCCTCTGCCGCGGCAGGTGACACGACCATCGTCAGAATGCCAAGAAGCATAAGGAAATCTCTAAAAACCCGCGCTCTCTTCGGGCAAAGGTATCTACACAAATTGGCGCTCTTTCTCCCCTGTGGCAGGGAGAAGGAGCTTTTTGAATTATTAGAAATTCTCATAAATTTATTAATTGTTTTTTCCACAGTTGTATCCTTACTCTGATTTGCCAGAAAACGCTAAAAGATTTTGTAAGTTTATATCCATTTTTAGTAATCCGGCACGAATAGCGTCATGATGTCGTTCGGCCCGTGTTTGTGTTCTTTGAAACAGAGCATAGGCCATTAATTGATAACCTGGCGCATTGCTTTTCGCCATTTTCTTCACTGCGGCGATCAACCAGGAAAAGCCATATTTTTTCAGGATTTCGTCCTCTAAAGACAACAACATTTCATAACTGCCCGCATCACCTTGCCGACCACAACGTCCAAATAATTGCCGGTCTATTCGCCTAGCTTCGTGACACTCGGTTACAATTACGTGCAGGCCGCCCAATTCATTAATACCCGGTGCGAGCTTGATGTCGGTTCCCCTACCTGCCATATTGGTGGCTACTGTGATGCAGCCCCTGGTTCCAGCATTTTGAATGATGCTTGCTTCATCAGCATCTTGCCGGGCGTTCAAGACACGATGCGGCAAGCCTTTCATAGACAATAGCCGTCCCAAGTGTTCCGATGCTTCTACCGAACGGGTTCCGACCAACACAGGTCGTCCCTGTTGATGAATATCACTAATTCGTTGCGCGATACCTTCCCATTTTTTTTCAGCAGATGCGTAGTAAATCGTCGGTAACTGCTTACTTTGAATCGGTTTGTTTGGAGGAATCCTGATAACGGGAATCCGGTAAACTGAAAACAACTCTTTTCTTACTTCCTTGGCAGTTCCTGTCATACCGGCCAAATGCAAATAACGTCGAAAAAAAGTCTGGTAACTGATACGTGCAATGGTTTCTTTCTGATCACTCATTGCGCATTCTTCCTTGGTTTCTATCATTTGATGCAAGCCTTTTTCCCAGGAGCGGTCGGGCATAACCCGCCCAGTAAACTCGTCGATAATCACTACCTTGCCGTCTTTCACCAGATAATGGATATCTTTCAAAAACAAATGCTGTGCTGATAATGCCTGTAATACCAATTCGCGGCTTCGTTTGGTAGCCGACCAAATACCTGTTAATGGCTCAACCATCTGCTTAACGCGAAGCAATCCTGACTCAGATAATTCTATTGTGCGGTTACGATGATTGATAAAAAAATCATGGCCTGATGTTAATTGTCCCGCAATCTGCAGGGCCTGCTGATAAACCAGAAGCTGTTCGAGTGACTGTTTTTCCCGGGAAAGTATCAAGGGTGTCCTGGACTCGTCAATAAGTACACTGTCCGCTTCATCAACTATTGCAAAACATAAACCTCGCAACAGCAAGCGGGACGTTTTGGCTTCCGGCTGGGCATATAAGCGGTTCAACTGAAGCAGCAAGCGGCTGCCTTTACGCCCCAAGACCATACGATCCTTCAAATAATCAAAAGTCAGTTGTTTGTTACTACAATAAGTGATATCACAGGCATAGGCGGCCTGGCGAGCAGGAAAATCCATACCTTCCGTTATGGTGCCAACGCTTAAGCCGAGAGTTTGATAAATTGGCTCCATCAATTCAGCATCACGCTTCACCAGATAATCATTGACCGTGACGATATGCACCGGAACGCCCGCCATTGCAGCCGTACAGGCGGGTAATGTCGCCGTCAGTGTTTTCCCTTCACCGGTATTCATTTCCGCAATCATACCTTTCAACATAACCAAACCGCCTATGAGCTGAACATCAAAATGCCGCATAAACAGTTTTCTTCCGGCGATTTCCCGAATTAAAGCGAAGGCTTCAATCACCGCCTCATCCTCAAAGCCTCTTAAATGTAGCCTTGATTTGATGTGTTTAATGTGTTTTTCGAGTTCGTCATCATTCAGTTTTTCAAGTCGTTCGCATGATTGATTGACCGCTACGGCAAAAGCATCAAGTGACTTTTGATTATGTTTAAACGTCAGCTTAGCGAGGTTAATTGCCCATGACAATGATTGGTCAAGAAAACCTGCAGGGGGGCTATTTTTCTCCGGGTACAGACCCTGTAAGATGCCGGGTTTTAAAACAGAACTGCTTGCCATGAGAAGTAACCTTATACAACAAGAGAGCTTTAATTAAACACTAAATGTTCTCAAAAATAACTGCCGCGCCAATCTATACCATTGCATAGCCAGAGATTCCCGGCCATGATTAAAGCGGATATAAACACGTTCACCGATGTTTCTAACATCGGTACCTGGCGGAAACGCCAATTCAATATGAAAAACGGGCTCAAAGGCTTTTTCACCTTTTTCATCGGCCGGATTAACCGGAATCGTCCCGCCCCCCGTTATTCCCAAAGCCGGGCTGGGCAACACATCGGATGCCGCCGGTATCTCCCGTAATATTTTGGCCGGATATAGATGTTTTATATTGTCTGCCAGGCGCACCTGTACATTCCGGGTTCGCTCCTTGACCAGGCCGATATTATCTTGGGTGACTACCGTACGAATGGTCGTTATAGGGTAATTGACCACATAACCCACTAAATCCCCTTTATGCAAAAATCGATCTTTCAAGTCTTCGGCATGCGGCACGATAAAAACGCCTTTGCCCTGACTTTTTAACGTCAGATTATCTATTCGCTCGGTCACTTCTGCCAATTCAGCTGTTACCGACCTCATCTGTTCTTCAATGATCTGTGCTTTAACCCTGTCTTCCATCCAGGATTCTTTAAGTTTTGCCTCTAATTCATCAAGCTGATTATCAAGGATATTTTTTTTCAATTTTAATATTGGATCGTCCAGCTCAATCAAAATTTGGTCACGTACCACAACAGTATTGGAGCCGGCCAGGATTTTAGTTACAAAACCTTCCGTCTTGGCGCGCACTTTAGCCTGTTCTGGCAGCCAGACAACGCCTTCAGCATAGGTATTTAAAGGCATGGGAAATAGCAGCAGAAAGCCCAATATAATAAGCGCTAAAGTCACACTAGTGGCAATCGTCCTGACCCTGCTTTGCTGAATCATTGGATTGCTGAAAACAAACCGGAAACACTTGGTGGCCGGCACCAAAATCATGGTTCCAACCGCCCATAGAGCGAGGATAACACCAATCAGAAAAAACTGGCTAGCGACAAAAAAGGTTATGGAAAAAGTAATCAGCATTCGATAACAGAATGAAGCTATTCCATAAATCAAAAACCAGCTCCGTTCACCTTTAGCGGTAACTGGAGAATTGACCGTCTTTACACCAAATACATAATGTTGAAACAGGTAGCCAAGGTAATTATTGGCACGACTGGCTAAATTGGGGATTTCGATCAAATCCGCAAAAATATAATATCCATCAAAGCGCAAGAGAGGATTACCATTAAAGAAAATCGTCGATGCGCCACCAATTAACATGACATTGTATGCAATCGCCCTGACAATACCTTGCTCCACATTAAGCCATATAAACAACGCTATCGCTGCAAGAAACATCTCCACAGCCATCCCCGCTGCCCCGACAATGGCTCGCTTTTTTTTATCCCGAAAACCCCAGGCACTGGAGGCATCAACATAGGGAATAGGCATAAAAACCAATAGCATCATGCCCATTTCATGGACTTCACCACCCCACACCTTGGTGGAAAAAGCATGTCCAAATTCATGCAGAAGTTTTACCAGTGGATAGACAAAGAACAGCAGCAGCAGATTGCCGGGAGCCCAGACCCGATCCGATGCGTCCCTGGATAGGTCAACCCAATGGGAAGCTGCCAGTATCAATGCCGTGCTTACAACAAGCACCCATACCAGTATGCCAAGCCAGCCAAACAAAGGGCGAACCAAAAAAAGCCATCGGTCCAGAAAAGCGTCAGGATCCCACAACGGAAACCTTATAGACAATGGGCTCCATAGTCGTTGCAACCATTTACCCCGTTGTTTACGCTCATACCGTTGAAAAAGATCCAGAGTATCTGGCGGTACATCACATATCAATAAATCACTACCGTGCAATTGGCCCAACAACTTGACCAATTCATCCTGTGTGGGCGCATCATCGCCTAAATGCTCAAGCGCCAATTCCCAAATCTCTTGGAAATTACGAGACCCATTCATTAATGAAATAATGTAATGAGCCTGAGGAGAAAATCGATGATTCAGACTGCTGGAATAATCCTGCAGGATATACCAGAGTTGGCCACGGTAGTGATGGCGATGAATTTGAATATGTCCTTTTAACCTCGGCTGCAAACTGGCGATTCGATACCAGGAAGAACTAAACATCGATTCAGACATGGCGATTCTCCGTTATAAGCCTTCTGGCCACCAGGTCCATAAGGATAAACGCAGCCAATCAAGCAGATTTTTACTCCAAATCCAGATTAATTTTCGCTCCCCTATTCGTATTTTGCCTACGCCTTCCATGCCGGGTCGCAAAAAGTCCAATTTTTTTTCCAGTTCCGCTTCAACACGAAAATAATTCCGCCCTTCCTTTGTTTCTGATACCGGCGTAATTTTATTTACACTAAAAGGAATTACTGTATCTGAGAGACCTGTTAAAACCAACTCACCTTTTTGAGCAACTTTAATATCGGAAATATCTCGCTCATCAACTTCCAAAACAACCCGATAATCTTCGAGCGGTGCAATTTCAAACAATACGTCACCTCGTTGCGATGGCGCTCCCAGTGATTGACTTAAATCACCCGATACAATGACGCCGTCAAACGGTGCTTTTATTTGAATTCTTGCCAGTTGTGCATCCGTTATATCCAACTGAGCTTGCGCCTGTCCGAGTTGAGCATTCAGAACACTGATTTTACTGCGTTCAGCCTGACCCAAAGCATCCCGGTACTCTTTAAGGTATTGTTCTTTCTGGCTTTCCCATTTGGTCCTTTCAAGTATCAGATCTGTGTCATCCAGTTTAGCTAATAACGTGCCCTTCTTGACTATGTCGCCCGGTCGAACATGCGCTTCGCTGATATAACTATCGAAAGGTGTAGCAATGACCCTCTGAATGGACCCTTCCAGTTTAGTATCTGCGGCAATACGGTAATCGCCTGTGGCAAACAGACAAAACAGCAATGCACCCAATACCAATAAAGCAGCCAGTTTTAGTCCTCCATGCGCAGGCCCTAACAAGCATGCAAAAAAGTTCTTAATAGAAAGCCACGCTTTTTGGCCTAACCATAAATCTTCCTTTCTTTTGGTTTCCAGAATTGGTCCAATCAACGTAGCGATAGTCTCACATAATTCCACTGTTTGACGCTCAAACGATTGTCCGGGTGGACGCTCCAGGGTGATGGCTCCAAACACATTGCCATTACTACAGAACGGAATCGTACACACACTGCCACTTCCCTGTTCACGCATAAGCTTTTCGTGGCACCTGACAATTTGTACGCTCTTTTCTTCCAACGGTGGATAAACTACGGAAGCCTTTTGCTCCATGGCTTCATCCATGGACAAGCCTATGCTTTGAATCAAGTTGGATTTTTTGGCGAAATCGACACTGTGCGATAGTGCAGTCACCTGGATATATTTACCCTTAAGAAAACCGATACTAACCCTATCGCATTTCAGCAATGTGGCCAATTCGGTCGCCACTGCGGTAACGGAAGCCTGGAATTTTTCATGCTCCAGACTGGAGGTGATCAACTCAAGAACAGTAACTAACTGCTGATTTTCGGGCGTATATTTCTTGCCTTCTTCACGACGGACAAACAGTTCCAGCCAGGATATTCCCCATTGCAGTTGTCTCATACTAGCTCGCATTAAATGCTCTGCACGGGCAACAATTTCAAACGCAACCACACCGTAAAGTTGCTCACCAACCAGCAAAGGAAAACCGATATAACAGACAGGTATTTTTAATCCGGGATCTTGTTGACCCTGATTTCTTAATACCCCTCGCCTTTCATGTAAAGCAAGCTCGGCTGCCTCGGTTAATCCCAAAGATCCTCGCTGCCCCTCTGGCCAAAAAGAAATAGGTACAAAAGAACCGCTATCAGGTTTACCAAGAACTACAATACCCCGAGTCACGCCGCTAAGCATTGCACATTGCAGGCTCAACCAGAAACGAGCTGCTGTTTCAAGTGAATTTGCGTCGTTAAACTGCTTCCATAACTTTTGGTAATGGGTCTGAAATCCCGTATCGTTCTCAAGAAATGATACACCCGATAGTAATCCCCCTCCTTGCTTGGGTTTAATCCAACAGACTTGAGCCCGTTGACTAACCAAACCAAAAGGCATGCTATAGGTCATTGCAAGGACATTGTATTTTTCCAAATAGGGTCTGGAAGCCTCAGCAACGAGTACTCCTAACCCTCCGTCAGACTTATTCTCAATAGTACCAATAATTTCGTGGGAATCGCATTGAATAATGACCGTGCAGCCGGATTCAACAGGAATGCGCTCCTCGTTGCGGAGCTCAGCCCTGTATGCTTGTTTTTGTGTATCCATGCTTATGATTTAATAACGATTACAAACTGAAATGTTGAAAACGGCCAGCAACTTCAGCCGGAATAACATAAAAGACTTATCCTCAAGATGACCCGTTTTACTGTGAAACAGTTGCATAGTTCCCACACTCCGGTATTGGAGGGTCCATCTAACAACACTACGGCGTTGTGTGACGCTAGAGCGCCATCAGTGACATTCCCACGCCGGAGCGTATCGTTATACACAGCTTTCATGCAAAGTACGACAATCCGCCCCCCCTTTTTTCAAATGGAGGTGAGCTCATGGTTTGGACTTGTGTATAAAAATGAATGCCGGAACGTGGGAATAAACTAACAATTAGTGAATTGACCAAAAAATCTAGTGCAATCCCTCTTTTGGAGGCAGATCACTTTCATCAACTGCCATAGTTTCTTCGTCGGGTTTTTTATCTGCATCATGAGCGGCAGTTTTTTCTACCATCGAATTAAAATTTTTCATTGATTGTAAATGCAGATAAAGCAATTCCAACTCATCAGTTTTAAAGAGTGCAACAATCTGGTCATCAGGCAAATTTTTCAAACGATCACGGTTGACTGCCATAAATCCGGCTAATCGTAATTGCTGTCCGGAGTTCAAAGTAAACTGGGCTTGCATCGGCTCCAACAAATCCAGCTCTTGTAATTTTTTACAAAACATTTGGGTACGACGAAACTGTCCCTGGTAGTCATTAACAAAGCGCAATACATTTTCCAGATATTGAGTACGTTCACCATCAGCATCGAATAAATGCTCCCCTCGACCATCCTGATTGCACCCGGCAAATTCCTCGTCTATGCACAGCGTAAATGTCGATTCGTCCGAATTACTCGAAAAAACAAATGGATAGCGCCGGATAAAGGCAGGAATATATTTTGCCTTCCAGCCGTTCGTTTCGTTCAAATAAAGGTTCTCATTATCGCGCATACCCAGAATGGCAATAGGCATCATCGTCTCATCTTTTCCTGCAAACACAATACTATATTCTGCTGCCGCGTGAGGAAACTCCACCGCTACCAGCGGCACCGAATTCACTTGCCGGGCAAAGGCATAATCAGCACCAGTCTTGACGGACCAACCTTTATGTCGCTGGCTGGATAGTGGCACGGCTCTTTCATATATTAATAACTGTGTGCTCATTGAATCATTTCCTCATTTGATTATTATTTATTGAACTCATAAGACGCTTCTCCATGTATTTTTGACTACTTAACCGAGAACATCGGTTTAACCCCCTGATTAAAACGCTCTTCCCTTCCTTGGCAGAGCTTGAGTATAGAAAATTAAATTTTCATTAGCAATAGAATATTGAACAGGAAAATTACCTTGCACAGAATATTATTGATCGTTTGTTTTAATTTCCATTCTTAAGGTTATATTCACCTAAAAACATCAATTGAAGTTTGCGCTGTAGTCCGTTCGTGCCAAACTGTGTGCTTGTCAAACAGTCGATGCCTAAACGGACTTCAATGCACTCACACTTTGGGTGAGCCTTTCTGGAATATAAATTATTGAACAATACCGGTATATTCTTTACCGGAAATCACCTGATGATTATTTTCTCCAGCTACGTGCAGCCATTTTCTTCAACCAGGTTACCAGACCTTCGATTTCACCTGCCTCAGTTACAGGTGCAGCTGAAGTAAGCCGTTTATCATCGGCAAGCGACAGTAGGTACAACTCATGACGCGGCTTGTTTAAGTCCTGGTCCATGACAACCAGAAATTCATCCTGCTCATTCGTGACGGTCATCGCACTCTGCTGATCAGACTTGAGAAACGACCCTGAATCGGCATCGAAAAAACTGACCTCTGTTGTAGACGTTGGCAATTCACGTACGCCAGCCGCCAGCGTGGCATCCATCAATTCTGCTTGACCGTTGGCTGCTTCCGTATGCGTATACCCCAGAACGTGACCTATTTCATGACTAATCACAGTCAACAGATCCATGCGCCCATTCGCATCGCTTTGCGCCGTGGCCAGCAAACTGCCGTCCGGCATACCCAGATATTCCTCGCTCAATGCCGGTGTGGGATCGACGAACCAGCCATAACCCGCTGCATCGGTGTCAACTAAAATACGACCATCACTAATCTCGCCCAGGTTCAGTCCAGGCAGATCCACCACATCCACCCGTATCGCCTCCAGTAGGTCGAGTTGCTGTGATGTCAAACCGACACCCGCCCACTGCTGTTTGGCTTCGGCCACAATAGAAACCAGGTCGGACGAATTTAATAGCTCTCCATTGGCTTCTGCTGTGGCCGGGGCTGCTGCAGCTTGCAACAATTTCGGATCCTTGTTCTCCGGATGGGCCTGCTGGTTGCCGTTGTGGAGATTGCCCGCCACGCACAACACCAGCCGGCCTTGCGGATCTCTGATCTCGATCTGGGCGAAATCGGAAGTTCCCCCCTCGCCGTTGTCGGTGAACATGAACGACACATGATACCCCGACACTCCGTTGAACGAGCCGATACCCTGACCGACCAGCGTGTCGAAAGGCGCGGACCGCGGCAGCGGATTCAGCGTTAAATCGTCGTAGCAGGCCATGGAGGTGACCTGCTCGAGGTGGAAGTTATTTTTGTCCCAGTTGACCTCGAGATTGTTGGGCCCGATCGTCATGTCGCAGTGCAGTTCAAAGCCGTGCGTGACCCGCGTATCGTCGGCCGTGAAGATGCTGCCGCCGCCGGTCATTCGACCGTCGGTGTGCGCCGGCAAGGTGACCACGAAGTTCGCCGGATCGTCGTCGCGCACCTTGGTGCCCGTCACGACGTCGGTACCGGTGACCTGGGCGACGTTGATGTAGGCGCCCTGCTGCAGCACGGTGGTGTAGACACCGGCCGAGGTGTACAGCCAAGTCTCGCCGGGGTTGAGCAGGCCGTCCGTATTCTTGTCGCCCACGTTCCATTGGGCCTTCATTACCGGGACGGGCTTGAAATCGTCACCAATCACATTGGTGACTGCGTCGTCGACGATCGTGATGTCTTTCAACGCATTGGCGCCGAGGTTGGTCACCTGGAATGTAAAGGTCGGAACCGACCCATTCTGCAGCGTCACCGGGCGGAGCGGGTCGTTCGCGTCCTCTTGTACCGTCGGATGATTTGGATCGACCGCATTGATTGACTTAACGATGCTGATGCCCGCCGATGTACCGAAGTAGTTGGCCTGATCATCGTCGATATAGCTCAGGCCCGTGTCGTCATTGAATGCCTTGACAGTCACGGTGTTCGCGTGCTGGCCTGCCAACGCCGTCGTCGGCGCACCGGTCACGCCGGCCGAGGTGAACAGCCAGACTTCTTCGACACCGAGGATGCCGTCAGCAACACCGCCGTTGGGACCCACGTCACCGCTGACGTAAGTCGGCATGAAGCCGTCGGAATCGCGCAGGTTAACGATGTTGAGCGGGACGCCGGCCTGGTTGTACACGAGGTAGGTCCAGACCACCGGTGTGCCGATCTGCAGGATCGGCCCGGTCGGGAAGTCGGCATCCTCGAAGCGCGTCGGCGCCGTCGGCTGCTGCGCATTGATCGCCTTCTCGATCCGGATGCCGCCGGTCTGGCCCAGGTAGCTGGCTGCATCGGTGTCGGTGACGACACGCGCAGTGCGGGTATCGGTCCCGGTAGCCTTGACGACGTTGGTGTGCAGGCCGAGTTCGGCCGATGAGCCGAAGGCCGCGCTGCCCACCGAGGTGTAGCTCCACACCTCGCCGACGTCCAGCAGGTTGTTGCGGTTCGCGTCGCCGACGTTAAAGCCGGCGCTGAGCACCGCCACCGGCGTGAAGTCGTCCGTGGCCAGGCCCGGCGTGCCGTTGTCGTCGATCAGCGAGGTCACCGTCAGTGGACCGTTGCCGCTATTGGACAGCAGGTACGTGAAGGTCACGGCCGTGCCTACGTTCATCACCACTGGCGCTAACGGGTTGTCGGCATCTTCTGCGATCGTCGGCCGGCGCGGGTCGACGGCGTTGATCGCCTTCTCGACGTCAATCCGGGCGACGGTGCCGAAGAGGTTTGCGGGATCGTCGTCCATCACGACGGTATTGGTCCGCGTATTGACCGCGCTGACCGTAGCGTAGTTGGTGTACGTCCCCTCGCCCACGGTCCTCGTGGCGCTATATAGCCAGATCTCGGTCTTGTCGAGCAGGCCGTTCTTGTTGTTGTCGCCGGTGTTGTAGACCTTGCCGCCAGCCGTGATAGTCACCGGCGCCGGCACGAAGTCGTCGGCCGTGTTGCCAACTGTACCGTTGTCGTCGACCAGGGTCACGGTGCCAAGCGTGTCGGCCCCGGTATTGCTCACGGCATAGGTGAATACCGCCAACGTGCCGGCCGGCAGGATGACCGGCGTCGCCGGATTGTTGGCATCCTCGGCCGTGGTCGGCGCGAGCGGCTTGACGGCATTGACGGCCTTGACCACCTGCAGCCCGCTTTGCGAGCCGTAGTAGTTGGCCAGGTCGCTCGACGTGGCGACGGACGAGGTGACCGGGTCGCGCACCGACACGCTGCCCGTGTTGGTGTACTGACCGGCCGCGACGGTGCCGCTAGCGCGATATAGCCACACCTCGTTGGTGTCGAGCAGGTTGTCGTGATCGATGTCGCCGATGTTGAACGACATGCCTGTGGCCAGCACCGCAGCCGGCGTGAAGTCATCGGCCGCATTGGCCGCCGTGCCCGCATCGTCACGCAGCGATTGTACCGCGACAGCCACGTTGCCAGTGTTGAACAACTGGTAGGTCCACACCACCGTGCTGCCGACCGTCAGGATTGGGCCGGTCACCGTGTCGGCGTCCTCATAGGCCGTCGGTGCATTCGGATTCAGCGCATTGACGGCTTTCTCCAGCCGCACGCCGACCACCGCAGCGGTCTGCGAACCGAAGTAGTTGGCCGCATCATCGTCCTGAACCACCGCATTGGTGGTAACCACCGTGCCGCTGACCTTGGCGAGATTGCGGTTGGCCCCGGAAAGGACCAGGTAGCCGCCAGCCGAGGTACCTGCGGAGGTGTAGCGCCAGACTTCGCCGACGTCGAGCAGGTTGTCGTGGTCGATATCGCCAAAGTTGAATCCTGCGCTGAGCACGGCCGCAGGCGTGAAATCGTCCGTAGCATCGAGCGGCGTGCCGGCATCGTCAGAGATCGACGTAATACGGATCGCATCGGTGCCGTCGTTGAAGACCTGGTAGGTCCAGGTGATCGGCGCACCGACCTGCAGGGTCGGGCCGGGCGCGGCATCCGCATCCTCGGCGGCCGTCGGCTGAGCAGGGTTGGCCGCATTGATCGCATTCTCGATGCGGATCGTGCCGACCTGACCGAGGTAGCTGGCCGCGTCAGCATCACTTGATGTGCGAGCGATTCGCGTGTCCGTTCCGAGCACCTCCACCGTGTTGGTGTGCAGGCCGAGTTGCGCCACCGCGTTGCCGATCGAGGTGCCGGCCGACGTGAATCGCCATACCTCACCCACGTCGAGCAGGTTGTTGCGGTTCGCGTCGCCGACGTTGAAGGCAGTGCCCGTGGCCAGTACCGCAGTCGGCGTGAAGTCATCGCTCGAGTTGACCGGGGTGCCGGCATCGTCGCGCAATGAGTCGAGCGTCAGCGGCCCGTTGCCGCCGTTGGACACCAGGTACGTGAACGTTAACGCCGTGCCGAGGTTCAGGACCATCGGCCGGTTCGGATCGTCGGCATCTTCGGCCGCTGTCGGGTTGGCGGGATCGATGGCATTGATGGCCTTCTCGACATCGATCCGGGTCAGGGCACCGAACACATTCGCCGGGTCGTCATCGCGCACCGCGACGCCGGTCCGGTTGTTGACCGCGCTGACGGTGGCGTAGTTGGTGTACGCGCCGTCGGCGATCAAAAGCGTGGCGCTGTAGAGCCAGGTCTCGCCCTTGTCGAGCAGGTTATTGTGGTTTACGTCGCCGACGTTGTTGCTCGTGCCCAAGGCCAGCACAGCCGACGGCACGAAGTCGTCTCCGGTGAAGCCGATGGTGCCTGCATCATCGATCAGGCTCACGTTGCGCAGCGAGTCATTTGTGGTCGTCGTGACGGCGTAGCTGAAGACTACCGTCGAACCGGCCGCTACGTTGACGGGCGCCGCCGGATTGTTGGCATCCTCCGCCGTGGTCGGCGCGGCCGGATTGACGGCGTTGACCGCCTTGACGACCTGGACGCCGGCCGCGCTGCCGAAGTGATTGGCGACATCGGTCGAAGTGGCGGTAGCGCGGCTGATCTGGTCGATCACCGTGACCGTCGCCTGGTTGGTATACTGGCCCGCGCCGGCGGTGCCGGTGGCACGGTAGAGCCACACTTCACTGACGTCGAGCAGGTTGTCGCGGTCAATGTCGCCGACGTTGAAGCCTGCGCTGAGCACGGCGGCCGGCGTAAAGTCGTCGCCCAGGTTGCCCGGCGTGCCGGCATCATCGCGCAGTGACTGCACCGACGTAGCCACGTTGCCCGTGTTGAACAGTTGATAAGTCCAGACTACAGTGCTGCCCACCGGCACGACCGGGCCAGTCGCGAAGTCGGCGTCCTCGTAGGCCGTCGGTGCATTCGGGTTGGCAGCATTGACGGCCTTCTCGAGCTTCACGTCCACGACCGACGAAGTGCGCGACCCGAAGTAGTTGACCGGATCATCGTCCTGCACGGTCAGGGACGTGCCGTTAATCGTGCCTTTGACCGTCACCACGTTCTTGTGCGCGCCGACCCCGGCCAAGTAAGTGCCCGTTCCGGCCGAGGTGAATCGCCAGACTTCGCCGGGGTCGAGCAGGTTATCCAGATCGGTATCGCCAACATTGAAGCCGGCGTTGAGTACGGGCGCCGGAGTGAAGTCGTCAGCCGCCGTCGACGATCCCGCGGTGCCGCCGTTGTCGCGGATCGAGTTGATGCGGATCGCGTCGGCACCGTCGTTGAAGACCAGGTAGGTCCAGGTGATCGGCGTGTCGACCTGTAGAGTCGGTCCGGGCGCTGCATCGGCATCTTCCGCGACCGTGGGTCGGGTCGGATCGGAGGCATTGATCGCATTCTCGATGCGTATTGACGCGGTCACGGACCCATACCCGTAGTAGTGCGCCGGGTCGATGTCGCTATGCTGCACACCAGCCAGATCAAGAGCCGTGACTTGAGCTAGGTTGACATAGGCGCCGGCCTTAGCCTTGCCTGTCGCAGTGTAGAGCCAGATCTCGTTGGTATCGAGCTGGTTGTCGCGATCGACGTCGCCGACATTGAATGCCGTGTCGCCCACCACCACCGTGACTGCTACGGGCTCGAAATCGTCCGCCGTATTGGCAGACGTACCGGCATCGTCCACGAGCCGAACGTTCGTCAGAGTCAGATCGCCTGTATTGCGCACCTGGTAGGTCCAGGTCACTGTGCTGCCGACGGCCACGAGCGGGCCCGAGCCGACATTGGCATCCTCGCCGTTCACGGCCTTAACGATCGACACTCCGGCGATGACCGGGATGTTGAAGTCGCAGCCGCAGTCTGGCGGGCTATCCATATCTTCAGGAGCACCCTGCGTGTCACGATGGACGCCGCCAATGTTGCCCGGTTGCGGGTCTCGCGGTCCACCGTGCTGGTCGTTCCAGTCCGGATCATCCTGGTCGACCAGGCCGAGCTCGCCATTCGGCTCGAAGATCGTTGGATCGGCTCCTTCTCCGGTGCCCAGCGCTTGGATGAATGCCTTGACATGCGGGCTCAACAGCCGATTCACGGTCGGCGCACCGAAGGGGCTGAACGGGACGATGAAGCTGTTGAATTCGCCCGTCCAGTCGAACAGACGATCGCCGCCGGTGTTGGCCATCAAGACGTCAAGATCGGCGCCGCCATAGGCGAAGTCGGCATCGGCGAACAGTGTAGCGTCGGGGCCGTCGTTCAGGCCGCCGTTGGTGTCCATGTTGTCGTCGGCATTAAGGTAGTCGTCGCCTCGGCCGCCGAACATGCGGTCGGCACCGGTGCCGCCGACCAGCCAGTCATTACCGGTATCGCCAAAGATCCGATCGCTGCCGTCGTGGCTCTTGATCGACTCACCTGCCACCTGGATGAGAGCGCCCGTGCTCTCGTCGATGCGGTAGGTATCGAAATTGAGCAGGAAGTTTTCGATCTTCGTGCGCGGCTCTTCGGCATTGTATTCCGCCAGCTTGCGCGTTAGCGGGTCATAACCAAGCGGGTTTGCGGGGTCGTAGCCCAGTGCCGCTTGCGTCTGCGGAGCCTCGGTGTAGAACTCGCGCTCGGCCTCGGCGCCGGAGATTGCATCGTCACCCGCACCACCGTGCAGGAAGTCGCAGCCCAGACCGCCGTAGATCACATCGGCGCTGCCCAGTTCGAACGCCGCGAGGTCGACGGTCTTCTGGATCTCGCCCGTGATGTTGACCACTGCACCGACGAACGGGCCCGGGATCGTGAGCAAGGTCTGCTCGCTAACCTCGAACACATTGTTCAGAGACTCGATCAGGCCGTTGCGGCTTGTCCGGATCTTGCCATCGTCACCCAGGATGCCATCGGTTCCTGTGCCGCCGTATAGGCGGTCGTAGCCGATGCCGCCGTAGATGTCGTCGCCCTGGCCTTCGCCGAACGCAACATCGTTGCCCGTCATGCCGTGGATCGTGTCGTTGCCCGCCTCGCCATGCAACAGGTCGTCAGTGCCGCGATCGTTCGCGCCGCGCACGCCTTGTGTGTAGTCCAGCAGCACGAAGGCACGCGGGATGATCTTGTGGCCGGCCGCCGAATCGTCGTAGTTAAAGCTGAGAAAAGCGACCGGCGTGCCGGGTTGTCCGTTAGTTCCAACCAGTCGGTAGATATTGCCGTTATCCCCCAGAATAACATCAGCATCGCGCGACTGGCCGTCCACGGTCACGTCGCAGTCGTCCGGCTCGGCGCCGATGTCGTTCCGTACCAGACGCGTGCCGGCACCACCGAAGATCGTATCGGAACCGGCGGGACGCATGGCAGGCGCGATCAGGCTGAACTGGTCGGAGTTGTCGCCGATCAGGTCGTCCTGGCCCAGGTTACCGAAGATCAGATCGTTGCCGCCGTTGCCTTCAATGTAGTCGTCGCCATCCGTGCCTGCACCGGCCAGGTCTTCTACCGACACACGGGTCACCCGCGCATTCACCGTCACCCGGCCCTCGATGTCGATCACTGAACCATCGCCCTGGATGTCGTCATTGCCCATCTGGCCGAAGATGACGTCGCTGCCGGCGCCACCCGCGATGGAGTCACTGCCGTACGCAGTCGCATCGGCCGTATCGTTGTGGTCGTATAGGCGCACGAAACGCTGCACCGCAGCGGTCGGGTCGACCTGAGCGGTCGCCGTGACCAGTGCATTCCCGTCGCCGTCATAAATGACCTCGCCGGTGAGCACGCGCATGCGCAGGTTATAGATGCCGCCCGTGCGCAGGATGTCGGCGTTGTCGCCGGCCACTACGTCGTTGCCGCTGCCGGCGTCGATCAGGTCGTCGCCGTCCTGGCCGCCAAAGGTGTTGTTAATGCCGCCGTCGCCAGCGAAGAGGTTTCCGACGTGGCCACCAATGATGTCGTCGTCGCCCGCACCACCCAGAATGCTATCGCCGGCCTGCCCGCCAATCAGGATGTCGTCGCCGTCGTTGCCGCGAACGAGATCCGAGCCACCGTCGTCCGCGTTCTGCGTGTCGATGGAGGTCCAGGTGAAGGGGTGCACCGGCCGCACGTCGGGCGTCAGCATCAGGGACGCGTCAAGTGCCAGGTTGAGCGGCAGCAGCGATGCGTCGATTTTCTGCTCGCGACCGAACTTGTCCTTCGCCTCGATCTTACCGTGGTCGCCAAAGATCAGGTCGTTGCCTTCATTGCCGCTGATTGTGTCAGCAGCCGTACCGCCCAGCACCATGTCGTTGTCGGCACCGGCAACAATTGTGTCGCTACCGCCATTGTTGGGCGCATTAGTGCTGATGATGTCAATGTCCAGCGGATCGATATCCCCAAACGAGGTCAACGCAACACGCTCCTTCAAAACATAATCGACAAAGCCGTTGTCGCCCAGCACGATATCCATGCCGGCACCGGTGTCGATAATATCAGCAGCCATGCCGCCCATAACGATGTCACGTCCGCTTAAGGTGGTGATTCTGTCATTGCCGCCATCATCGGGTTGGCTAGATTCGATCCGGCCCACGGTAATAGGTTGACCGGCGAACTGCGGCGCAGATCCGATAATATTGGGATTAGTCTCGATTGTTCCACTCCGATCGGCAGTGGCTGCAATGATTCTTCCGCTGTCGCCAATGACGAGATTCTGGCCTTCGCGAGCCCTGATAGTATCGCCAAAACGCCCGCCAAGGATGATGTCCTCGCCGTCGCCGGTATCAATTATATCGGCGCCGCCGCCAACCAGCATGGACAGGCTTTCGATCAGATCGATGTCGGCCGGATTAAAATCCGCACCGGGCACGTTCGGTGTGCGTTCGGCACGTACGTAATCGATCAGGCCGTCATCGCCGAAGACGATATTATCGTCATCTACATTGGGATTGCTTAAATCACTGGCTGTAATCGTATCGTTACCGTAACCTCCCATGATTATGTCGCGTCCTGACAAAGTACTGATGGTATCGTTGCCGCCATCGGTAAAGGCGATGCTTGAAATTTCGCCGACAGTTAACTCATGAACCGACCAACTAAATGGGTGAGCATCACTGGCAGCAGCCTTGATCTCGCCATTGTCGCCGAACACAATATTCTCGCCTTCATTGCCATATATACGATCGTTGTCGAAACCGCCCAGCACTATGTCGTTGGCGTTGCCGACCGTTATCGTGTCGGTGCCGCCCATGCCGGTGAAGATCGACCATATGAGGTCGATGTCGTCGGTGCGTAGCGTCTGTGTGGTTGGATTTGACTGTTCCTCTGCCAAGTAATCCACCGAGCCGTGATCCCCGAAGACAATGTTGTTGCCGTCAAGCACGGCCGTGCCGCCGCTGCTTACGAATGCGTTGATCACATCGTTACCGCCGCCGCCGAAGATCATATCACGGCCGATGCCGGTGGTGATCGTGTCGTCGCCATTGGCCCTGCTGTTGGTCGAGCCGTTGATGTCGCCGACATCGATTGACGTCACGAGACCCAGCACCTGCACTTGGTAGTCGTCGTCGGTCTTAAGCGGGTTGGGGTCGCCGATCGGCCGGTTCACTGAAGTAAGGACGCTGACGGGGTCAACACCCAGAATCTTGCCATGGTCACCGAAGACGATGTTCTGGCCTTTGCCGGCATCGATGGTGTCGTTGCCCTGGCCGCCAAAAATGATGTCGTCGGAAGCGTCGTCAGTGATGGTGTCGCCCTTGCCTAAGGCGGCCGCTGTGAAAATGCTCTCGACCACGTCGAGCGTGCTCAGATTAATATCTGTGGGTGTAATCTCGGTGACGCCAAAGTAATCCGCCGACATGTAACCCATATGGCCGTGGTCGCCTAAGATCACGTCGCTATCGGCGCCGCCGCTGATGGTATCGATGCCGTCGCCGCCAAAGATGCGGTCACGCCCGGCATTGCCGCTGATCGTATCGTCATTGCCATTGGCGGGTTGCATCGTAACGAGATCCATGATCCGGCCAACACTTTGGATCGTCTGCAGCCGCGGGTCGAGCGTTGGTGGTGTATTCAGTTGGCCCGCCGTGAAGGTGATACGCGCGCCGGCCACATCCTGTGTGACCACACCATGATCACCGAAAATCACGTCGGCAACATCAGCAACTTCGGTACTCGATAAACTGCCCGCGCCTTCGCCGGAGAGTGTATCCTTGCCTGCGAGCAGGTGATCGAGCACGTCGAAGGTACCAGCCGCCACAGTCGATTGGATGGTCGGAACCGTGAGATTGCGCGTGATCAGATCGACGTTGATTCCGGAATCGCCATAGATCAGGTCGGCACCGCGTTGGCCCTCGATAATATCGTCACCAGTACCGCCGGCGAGACGATCGCCGGTCTGACTGCCGTAGATAGTGTCGTCGCCGGCTCCGCCGTAAGCATTGATGCCAATGGCCTTCAAAGTGCCGTCAGCATTGGCACCGATCAGCTGCCGCGCATCGATCACGTCGTTGCCGAACCAGTGGAACAAACCTGCCTGAGCGAAAATAAAGTCAGCCGTGCCGTTACCGATCAGAGTACCCCAGGGCTTAGTCCCGAAATCGTGTGCCGACATGCGGGACGGGTCGCCCTGGTACCATACACCATCCTGGGAGGTGTCGCCATAGACTACCAATGGAGATGCGGATCCGCCACCGCCGGTGACAATGATGGAGTCGCCGCCGACACGCGTCATGTCGTTGTCGACAGGCTGTACAGCAACATAAGGGTCGGGCACACGGTTGCGAGCATGGCCCTTGGGATCCAGCACGCCAAGCAGATGCGCCTTACCGTCCGCCAAAGCTACCGTTGTGCCGCTCACCGTCATCACATTGACATTCAAAGCCGTAATGACGCCTGAAGAGATTCCATCATAAAGGATGGTCTGGCCAATCGCGAAACCATAGTCAGACCAGGCCAAGCCGTCATTGCGAGTGATCTGGGTATTGCTGCCGGAATCTATAATACGCGCAACTGTGAACGGCGCACTGACCTGCAACAGCGAATTGCCGCCGCCATGTATGGCTGTGATGCCGCCGTGCAATGCAGAGATACCGGTCGAAATATCCTTGCCCGGCTGCAGCGTGCCGCTGACCGTCAGTTTGTCGTTACCCTCGCCGAGCATAAGGTTGACAACCTCAATCGTGCTAAAACCGCCATCGGTGACGAAGTTTCCGTTACTGTCGATCGAAATCGTACCGAAAGAGATGCCGCCAGGGATAACGAGTGATTCGCCGAAGTCGGTCGTACTGAAGCCCTGTTCAGTGAAATCCAGGCCGGTAGACATGTTCAGGCCAGTAATAGTCGTCGACGTCATTGTGCCGACCTGGTTCTCGACGCTCGAATCCGAGTACACGTTAAGCACGTCGATTTGTGTCGCCTCGGACGGCTGCGGTGGAATGGCGAAGAATTGCCCATTGGTCTCGCCCAGAAGCAGTAGTGCCTTTTGCAGCGAGCGGTCAGCAGTAGTGGTACCGCCTTCGACTTGCAGCGGTCCCTGCAAACCGCCCAGCAGGTGGGGTCGCTTCGCAAAAGTCTTGGCATTTTCGCTGCCTGGTGCCGGCACGTAGTCCGGATCGGCCGCAACTTTCACCGTCACCGGAGTATTCCAGTTGCCCGTGGTAAAGGTCACCTGCGGCGCCCATTGAGTAACCGTCATTATTCCGTTAGCCAAGCTCGGCGTATGCGTAGCCGTCAGCGTAAGCTGATCGAGCTTGCTGCTTGTGGTGCCATGGATACTCTGAATTTTGTAGACGTCGCCACTAGTCGCGCCGTTGAAACGCAGCAATTGGCCTTCGAAGAAGCCGTCGTCCAGCCAGCTCGAACCGTCGCTACGGGTTAGCGTACGCGTCGCGGCGTTCCAGTCAATAGTGCCGGTGTACAGCCCGTGTTGAGCCGTGCCGATCACTGCCAGTTGCACCCTGCTGTCGTATACGATATTGGTTTGGCCATCGGTTAGAATCGAAATTTTCACGTCGGCGGTCGGTGCGGTTGTCAAACGCAGGTCATAGGAATCGGTCTGGCTAGGATCGCTGGCATTGACCAGAGTCGAACCGCTGCTCGGAATCACCACTACGCCGGCCGAATCGTCGTCGTACACCTTGATGTACAGGCTTTGCGGCGTCGCGCCGGTCGCCGCGTCGTCATAGCGGTTGTCGGTGGTCAGCGCCGCGTTGACCGCATGCGACAGCACTGTCGTGTGGATGTCCTGTGCGGCGTAGTCGTCGGCTGCCGCCATGGTGATGACTACATCGCTGGCATCGAACTGTCCGTTGGGCAAAAGACCGAAGGTGATCCGGTAAACACCGGGGCTAGTGGCCGTCCGCGCGGTTATCTCGGTAAAGCGGCTGCTCGCGCTCGACAGCACGACGCGCGAATCGCCAACGGTGATGTCGATCGTCACGGTTTGACCGGCAGCCGGAGGAATCGCCAAATGCACCTTGTACTGATCGGTGATGCGCGTCGCTGCATCGCCTTCGAGCACGATCGACTGATTGTCTGCCGTGCCGGTCGAAGGGTTAATCGCAATCAGGTTGATCGCCGGTTGGTCAATATCGTGCACCTGGACTTCGACGTTGCGCACGAGGGCATTGTCGAAGGCTATATCGGCACTGATCACGCTGTGGCTGATGACGACACCGCGGTCGCCCTCGGCGAAGCCATCGGTCGGCGCATAGACATAAACTGTCTTGGCCGTGGTTTCGCCCGGCGCGAAGTGAAGCACGATGGCCCGCTTGGGCAACGATGTCGCCAACGGGCCAGGGGTCACATAGTTATCGGTAAAGTGGCGGTAGAAGTCGGCTGCGTTCTCGGAGACCCAGATCGAATCAGCTCCATTGGCTTGCTCTTCCAGTGGCGAAGTACCGGCCGAGATCGTGACGTAGACATCCTCGGTAGACGCATGTTGCAGTGCCACTGTGTAGGTATCGTAACCCGCATCCTCGGTAACGGCCGTGAAACCGTCGCTCTCGGTGATGATCACCACACCTTGAGTCGGACGCGCCACGCTTAGGTCAATACCGTCGATAACCATACCGTTGTAGCGAATATCTGTTGATGTCACGAGATGGTTGATCGCGCCGCTGGTGCCTTCGACGTCCTGTGCGAACACCGTGCCGATAACATCGCCGCCTACGTTGATTGTATCGCTGCCGAGTCCGCCGATCACTCGTGTAACGATGCCAGGAGGCGTCGACAGCACGTCGAAGCTGTCATTGCCTTCGAGGCCGTCGATCTCAAGTACCTCGACGTTTTCATAGGTTACAGCCAATCCTGCTCCGTAGATAGCGATGTCGGTGATCACAATGTGATCGGCGAACTCGGTGCCGAGCACCACCACCTTGTCGAAACCGGAACCACCGTCAATCGAAACCGGTGCGTTGATGTTGTACTGTACCTGATTCTGGCCAGCGCCGGTGCGGATGTTGGTCTCCGCCGCCGTGGAGAAACCGCTGGTCAGCGCGGGCAAAGCCACGTTCTGCGATGGATCGTTTGCATTGTAAGTCCGCCACCAGATGCCGTCGTGGAAAGTGGCGATCTTTGTCTCACTACCGTCCTGGTAGTTCTTGGTCGCGCCTTCGGTGCCGCCAAGCGTATCGGCCAGCGCAAAGGCACGCACGATGAACTGATCGTTGCCGTCATTGCCCTCGAGCCGCAGAACCGCCTGATTGGAGTAGACGTTAAACACGTCATTGCCAGAGCCACCCTCGGCGACCAGAGCCGAGCTGATGCCATTAGACAGCCATCCGCGCGTTGTCGCGACGGTGGCGAACACGTCGTTTGCGTCCAGGTTCGCGTCCGTGTTGCGCCTGGTGCCATAGAGCTGGCCGATCTGGAAGTTGTCATCGCCGACGCCACCGTCGAGGGTCGTCACAGTGCTGTTATCGTCGGTGGCGAAGCTGTCATTGCCGCCCAGGCCGAAGACTTCGAGCCGGCCGTTGATCGCCGCATCGTAGTTGATGCGCTCTACCGCCGTGGAGTTGCCCGTCTGTGCCTGAGCGACCGTGCCGTGCAGCAGTCCGACGAAGGCAGCACGATTGGCCGTCTCATTGCCGTTCTGTCCCGCAATGGCCGTCAATCCACGCAGCAGGAAGATGTCATCCGCTGCATACGGCAAATCTTGATTGTTCGGGTCGGTGCCGCTCTGTGCCGAGTCGTAGCCATAGATCGACAACACATCGACGCCATCGTCGCTGGCCCCGGTATCCAGTACATTGATAATGTAGTTACGGTTCTCGTTCTGGCTGCCGGTGGTGTTGATGATGTAGTGATCTGAGCCGGCCTGGCCGTCGAGCGTGAGAGTGCCCCACGTCATCGTCTGCAGCTTGTTGACGGTGATGATGTCCTCGCCGTCATCCAGTGCCGCGGTTCCGCCTGCAACTGTCTTCAGGTTGCTGCCATAGATGCGGGTATAGCCGCCAAGCGTGGTCTGGTCGAGGGTGATGCGATCGACGTCGATGAACCCGTAAATGCTTGTGACATAAGCGCTGCCAGGGGTGAGCGTGCCCACCAGTGTGGTGTTGGCTCCGTAGCCGGGGTCACCCATCGGAGTGGCCGAGTCCGCTGTCCCGTTGTTCAGATCATCCAGGAAGATATCGACCTGTTTGCCGGCGATAATCGTCGTGGTCGTGTGATCAATGAGATCGTCACCAATCCGGAGCATGATCCAGCCCGCAGACTCGATCGCGCCGCCCTTGGCGAGATAGGCATCGTCGACCGGGGTGAGTGATCCCTGGCCGATCAGACGTTTCGAGTTCTCAACGAACCAGACCGACCCAGTCGCAAGTAACTTCAGGTTCTCGGATAGAGAGGCCGCATTCGTGCTTTCACGCACCGTCAGGTGGATATTTCCGCCTGCCCCTTGGGGAGTCGCCGCAAGCTCCGGAGTGCGGGCTTGCACGAGTCTCAGGGTACCCGCCACTTCGGTGACGAAGATGTCGTTCGTTGCCTCCAGGCCGACATCGCCGGTGCTCTGGCGAGACGAATCGATCTCGATGTCACCGCCGCCCCCGCTGGCCTCACCGACGCTGCCGCCGATTGCCTGCATATCGATCGAGTTAGCCAGGACCACAGCCACGTCGGTTACCGTACCGGCGCCGAGCCTGGCGTCAATGATCGAGCCCGCCAGAGTCACCAGTGAGACGTCACCCTGGGCCGTGTCAACCAGGTTCAGTCGCAGGTCCCCGGAGGTCTCTGTAATTCGGACGTTTTGGATGGCCGTGGCCTCGAGGACGCCATTCTCACGAAGGGAGGAGTTGATCTCCAGGAAGTTATTGTCGGCGCCGATGCCACCGGCTATAGCGGTCATGGTGATATTACGCCCACTCACATCGGCGCCGCTGTCACCAGGGAAGGGAGGGCTGCCGTCGCTGGTATTGGCCGCATCGACGATGGAGCCGGGAGCGGTCAGTATGACATCCTCGAACTGTGACACGATCGAGCCCACACGCATGTCGCCAGCGAACTCGGTCACTTTGACATTGCTGTCGGTATCCATGTCGATATGGCCATTGCCCAGAATGTCGGTAATTGCCTCAATATCGACAAAAGCAGGTTCCAGGTCGTCTTCGGTGTCTGCATTGACGACAATATTGCCACCGGCTACCAAGCCGGCGGTTGAGGGATTGACCGTATCCCGGTTAACATTGATCGGGAAAGCGTTAACCCCGGTAAAACGATAATTTTCCTGATTACCGCGCGGTTGAATCGCTTTTTTCAGTTCAAATTCATAGAAACTATCGACTAAAGTGCTGCCTGTTGCTGAAACATAAGCTGCACGGTCTTTGTTTAGGGCTGTTCCTTCATTTTTCGGGATGTCAAAATGCTTGCTGTAATTTTCTCTGTAGTTATTTTTTTGCACATAAACCAGAATATTACCGGCATCGGTTCCGCCCAGTTGATGCATGCTGTCTTCCAGCAATACATTGATATTATTTCCGGCCTTAATGGAATCAATGGTGATGGTAAGCGCTTCAGGCGCGTGATCGATACGGTCAAGCGTTTGCAGACTCAGGTATGCATCACCGCCAGCCAGGGCATTGATGGCAACTTGACGAGTTCCTGTAGGATCGCCTGGTAATTCGGGGATAATGGTGCTCTTGATGAGATCAACGTTAACCCGTTGGGAAGTACTGCCACCGGGGGTACTATTGGTATTGTTGCCGCCAATATGGCCCGCCGTAGCTTCAATATCCAGAATATTGGTTTCAATTTTGGCGCTGGTTGAACCGGAAAGAATATCTCCATTTTGATTGAGAATCCGGGTCCAGCCCGTGGGATTGATTACGCTGCCATCCAGAATTATATCTTTCGCTTGATCCAGTTTTTGAATATCAACGGTAATCAAATCCGGTGAGATACTGTGACGTAAATCGAACCCAAAGTTGGTATCAAAACTGGTATTAGCTTGAGCAGTTGTAATCTGTACCAGCGGATTAGTGTTGACCCGGCTAATTACATCCACACCCACGATGTGCATATCATTGTTCGAATGGTCAATAATCTTGACGCTTTCCAGATTATCGCGGAACACAAATAACGGAAAGCGGGATTTCGCTGTTCCTAGAGACTCATTCAGGATTGAAGTTTCTGCCCCGAAGAAGATATCCGCATAACCATCATTTTCGACCTTGACGTAATAATCGCCACCGGTATTTACGTTGCCATTGACACCTAATCGCAAATTGTTATTACCAACATCTGATGCGTTATTCCAGACCGAAACATTATTAAGTTTCTTGATATCTCCATGCTCATCGATGACGAGTTCGGGTTGTCCCTGTCTGCCACCCAGGACAATAACATCAGCGTCCCAGTTGATGTTGTTGGTATTATCTTCATCACTGCTAACATTGACATAAAGGGCTAAAGCCGGAGTTGTTTTACGATCATAGTCAGTGAGCGTAGCGCCTTTTTGGAGTGCGGTTTTACCAGTAGCGATTAACGATGAATCACTTAAGGCCAAGCCATTTAATACAAATCCAAGTAAATCCCCCGGTGATAATGTGTTAGTCAGTTGAACTGCCGGGCCGCCTTTACTTTGACTTAAACGGAAATGATCATTATCAACCTTGATGACAAAATATCGGGTACTGCCTAATTCGATTTGCTCATCGTTTTGCAGACCGTGGTTGAGCAGGGTGATTTGAGAAGCATTGCCAACAGTAGCTACCATGCTGGAGTTGATAATGGTGGGACCCGCCCGGCTTTCATCTCTTGCGCCTACGACAACCAGGGTGTCTTTTTCTACATCAATAACTTCGTTAGAGTTGGCTTCTTCGTATTCATCCGCATCTTGAGGAGGAATCAACGCTACAGCTAAAACACCCGCCGAACCATCGGGAACCAAGTCAGCAGTGCCGGTGGTAATATCCACGCCCCGATAGCCTGTGATAGTTGTACGCGCAGCGCTGTCCGTACCGTCGAGATCAACACCGATTAAATTCTTGACATCGGAATTGAGTTTAACCACGGCATCGGCATAGGCGACAGCAACCCCCAGAAGAATGGGATTAATGGCTTTGGCATAGGCATCCGAATCGCCACTGAGCAGGTCAACTCTTGCGTTAATATCAACGGACTCGCCGGTAACGGTAACGCCTTCACCGACTTTGGTTTGAGTTGTACCGGTAATATGTATGCCCGCATCATTGGTATCGTGGGTGTTATCGGAATCGGCGCCGGCGCCTACGCCCCAGGATTCGGTATAGACATCCGTTCTTCCGTTTGCTTTGGAGTTGGCATAAATACCAACAGCGTCCAAAGCTGTAACAGAAGCGCCCTCACCAATGTAAGCAAGGTTGTTGTATGCCAGCTTGGCGCTGGTTTCAGCGTCCTTGGCGGCAATAAAACCGCCACCGACCGCCCTGGCTTTGGATTCCACATAATGACCGGAATCGGCGCTCATAATAAAGTCATTGCCAGCCGTGATATGGGCATTGCTACCCACATAGGCGGTAGTGTTGGCATTACTTGTATTGGTACTTGCTCTCGCCAAACTGACTTTAATGAGCGCACCACCTCCCAAAGACGCGTTGGAGACTAGATCGGTGTTAGCATCGGCTCTAATACTTACGGTTCCTTGCGCGGTTAAGTCACTGGCGCTGATATAGGCGGTAACAGTGGGTGTGGAAGTGATGGTTGCGGTAGGACCGCTGTAGTCAAATAATAAAGCGCCTGAACCACCAACCGCGGAAACTCCAGAAATTCCATCACCTGGGGGAGGCGAAATACTGCTGAGAGATGCGCCACCGGCGCCAGCAAAGTAATGTTCCTTGGCTGTAGTTGTTGTATCGGTGTAGCTGGTTTGCAAATCGATATGCAAGGTATGTACACCGGTTCCTTGTTTGAGGTCCAGACCAAGATTGCCCAGCCTGACCGTATTTGAACCAGTGCCCGCCTTTAGGTCAACGACGTTGCCGTTTTTATCCTTAAGCTGGAATTCTGTACCACTTACATTGGCAACATAATAGGTATCGCCATTGTCCAGGCCCTGGATGCCTTTTTCCAGGGAGTAGGAACTCTGTGCGCCGGCAGCGGAAATATCCAAAGACCTGATGCCGTCGTACAACTCCAGTGGTAAAGAGTTAAGTTTGATTGCAGTGCCGCCGGACGTTGCACTCAAGCGAAAAGTATTGGCCGTCACATTAACCACATAATACTTCGTGGTGCCATCCAGAATGGTAAGCTCTTTGCCTGCTGTCAGTCCATGATTCGCTAAAGTTATCTCGGAAACATTGTTAACTCCCGTACCCGGATCGATATCCACATCCGTCACCATGCCCGCTGTAATCTTGACGTAGGTACTGGTTAGTTGCAGCTCGTTATCGGAACGCTTGATGACAACATAGCCCTGCTTATCGGTCAGTCCAGCAATATTATCGGCAGTAGCACCATTGTTTCTGTAAACGACTTTATCGCCGGTCTGGTATCCGTGGGCAGTTATAAATATTTTATTGGTATCGTAATGAATGACATCCAGGTAATCCGGGCTGCTGGGAGTCTGATTACGCGTTACATCATTGCTGATAAATATTTTTGGATCATATGACTGTCCGTCTGCTGTCTTGACTTCATAAGTAGCGGATGGTGTAACATCCACATATTCCGCGTTGAACGTTTTCACGTCTTGCGCGACAAAGGTAACCGCCTGGTTTAGAACGAACTGGCCCGCCGACATCGTCAACTTGTCCGTAGTGGTGTTGACTGCAATCGTAGACAGTAACTGGTCATCCGTTTTACCTGCCTGTAGCGGAGTCTTGGCAAGCCTGATCTTGAAGTCGTCATAAACAGGTTGGTTATTACTGTCTGTTCCAATTTTAATAAGGCGCACATACAAGGTTTGCCCTGGAACCACACTTTGACTGGCGTCAATACTGTCATCAAAAATCGACTCTCCTCGTAATTTTAACCCTTGTGAACCCACTGAGAGCAGGGCCGCCTGACCACCCGGCGCAGTGCTCAAACGGAAAGTAAAATTATTGATCTTGATCACATAGTAAGTTGTATTACTATTGACTTCAGTGACTTTCTGTCCATTTGTAAACGGGTGATTCGTCAGGCTTATCTGAGATACATTGTTGACGCCGGTACCGGGGTCTAAATCGACGGTGGTTACCATGGCGGATGTGATATCTGCCGCAGCGGGGGTATAAATTACCGCATCACCGTTTTGGAAATGATGGGGAGTATCAAAGGTGATGATGTCGGTATTGGCATCAATCGTTTTAGCCGCATCAAACTTGTTACCCAACTTTATCGAGGCATTAGCTTGATCAACGAGGACGTTATATTCACGATTAGCCGTTAAGCCTCCGCCAATTTGGGTGACGCCGTCACTCACCATATAGCGCACTACATCCCCGTCATTGACCGGGAAAGTTAGGTTAATCGTATCATTGGTGGTATTGACCGCGGTAATTTCTTCACTGGGAATACTGCCGACAGGCTTATTATCAAGGAAAGCATTAACAGTGACATTACCTGTCGCATCAATAACAGTTCTGCTGCCGACATAAGCATTAACAGTAGGGTCATAATCAGCTTCGGCGACGGAAGCCCCGACTTGAACCACGCCTCCTCCATATGCCTGGGCGTTCGCATCGGCTTCTCCACGTCCCTCGGCATTAATTGAGATGTTGCCGACGGGTGTGACTTGACCGATGAGAACATTAGTACCGATATAGGCTTTCGTTACAGGACGACTGTTAGCTTCTGTTTTGGATACACCGACAGAAATGGCTGCTCCTGAACCGACTAACGCATTGGCATTGGCGGCAGCGCCAATGATCCTCGCATTGATATCAATTTGGTCCGCGCCGTCAATATGGGCGTTATCACCAATATAAGCACGGGTATTTCCGAGTAATTCAGCCTTGGCTGTAGCAGATGCGGCGGCAACGACCACGGATCCGGCACCGCTGCGGATATCGGCCTTAGCTAACCCGGATGATTGGGAGTCAATGCTCAGGTTGCCGCTAACATCAATGGTTGCCCCATCAATATAAGCATCAGTGCTGACATTAATGGTGGAAGTGCTTTTAATCCCGGCACCACCGGCAACGATGCCGATAGTTGCGGATTCGAGAGTTGTAGTGGTTCTATTCTCTGAAGATGCCTGAACATTCAGATCACCGGCCGTAACGTCTGCTCCATTACCTATCCATGCTTTAACCGCGCCTTTATCACTACCATTACCGATGGTAGCGACTGCATCATACAAGGAAACAGAAATACCAACAGAACCATCGCCGCCTTTAGCCGTGGCTGTTGCTGTCAAGGTGGCATTAGCATCCAGGGTGGTGGTGCCGCTTGCAGTATTTACGTTGGCATTATCGGCAATATAAGCGTAAACATGACCGTTAATTGTGGCGTTTGCACCTACACTGGAACCCGTACCGAGAAGCCCCACGCTGCCGCTAACAACATCCGCCGTTGCCGTGCGGATTGTTCCTTCCGTGGAGATGTTGAGATTACCGGCTAATACTCGTCCTTTCTGGCCGACATAAGCCTCTACATTGCCACTAATAGTGGCTGTCGGTTTCATACTTTGCCCGCCAGCCAGCAGGCTGCCACTGCCCCCTCTGATCTTTGCAATTGCCGTGTCATGAGAGACCGCAGTTACGCTCACATCACCGGTAACATTAACCTTAAGGTTTGGGTCAACCGTAAGGATCGGAGCATCTTTAACGCCAATAAAGGCGCGGGTATTTGCACTAATGGTGGCATTACTGTTGCCTACCCCGACAGCAATGGCGCCCACTCCAACATAGAAAAGGTCACTGGTGACAGTATTGGTGGATTGTGCATCGAGGGTAAGGGTAGCCGCACTTACAGAAGCCTTTTCTTCAATGTATGCCTCTGTTTCAGAGCTGATGGTTCCCCCCAGATTCATCGCGCTGACAGTCATCAAGCCTACAGAAACTGAATCAACCGTGGCAGTAATAGTGGAAGCAGAGATGGCTTGTAAGAGAATCGCTTCCCCTGGTGCATTCAAGGTGGCTTGTTTGTCTACATAAGCCTTGGTTTTACGGCTGATGGATGGTGTAGCGTTAATTACGCCGATAGTCAGGCCGCCGACATTAACCTGGCTAATATCCGGCGTGGAAGTATTGGTATCCTCTGCCTTGATATCAATTTGATTAGCTGAAACGGTGCTCGTTGCTCCCTTGATATAAGCATTGGTTGAGCCTGAAATAGTTGAGGTGTAGTTAATAACATTTACAGCTATAGCGCCTACAGCCACACCGACCACATTTGGAGTAGCATCAGATGTTGCTTTCGCTTTAACTAACAGGTTTCCCTGGCTAGCCGTGAGATTAGAGGAATCAATATAGGCGTTAACATTAGTTTTAATGTTTTCCTCTGCTGTCACTACCACAGCAGTCGCCCCAATGCCTATTGTCACGCCTACGGTGACAGCTACCGTATCAAGGGATGGAGTTGCGGTGGCTGTTACGGAAATATCCCCGCTGCTGGCGGTTACCGTGGAGTTGACTACCTTCACTGTTACGGTGTCTTCGAGGGTATTCTTGCTTATCGTGACAGCGCCCGCCGCTGCAACAATGCCTCCGGCGAGGGATACAGTGACGATTTGGGAAGAAAGACTGGCCAAACTATCAGCTTTGATGTCAATTTTACCGGCTGAAATAATTTTACCGGAATCTTCCACGGAAGCATTGACTTTAGTCGCCAGGGTGTTGGTGGCATTGGTTCCCGCTCCACTCAATGTACCACCTAGACTAATAGAGACTCCAACAGAGGCTGCCACCGCCACGGCTTCGATGGATGCTTGTTCTTTGGCAATAACAGAAACACCGGCAATGCCGGCATCACCTAATCGTGCCTGGACATTGCCTGCGTTCTTGACAGAAGCGCTAATATCATTGGCGATCTCATTGTTGGCGACCGTAGCAGCCACTGATACACTGGCGCCGATCAAACCTACAGTCACAGCAATGGAACTGGCGACTGCAACGGATTTAATGGTGGATAAATCTTCAGCGGTAATATTGATGTGATCCGCCTGAATGCCGTTATCTCCGTCTCCATCGATATAGGCATGAATCCGGGTGGAAATTTTGTTATCGACTTGAGTGCCGGCACCCGCACCGGATAAACTCACGCCGCCACTACCTGCAATCGCCACTGCTCCGGCAACTACAACCGCGCCAATGCTTTGATCGGCTAAAGCGGTTACAATCACGTCCCCGGCTGCATTCAGACTGGAATTATGCACATAAGCCTTAATTTCCGCCGTGGGAATAGTGTCATCGGCATAACTGGCGGCATTGCCGATGATATTCTCGGCTATAGCGACACCAATGGAAGCCGCACCTCCTACAACGCCGCCAATTCCGACTGCTCCTGATATGGAAACAATAGTAGAGGCTATCGAAGCCGAGGAACGGGCGGTAATCAGAACATTTTCAACTTTTGTTACATTGCTATTTTCGATAAAGGCATTGGTTTTACTGAGGATGATATTACTCGCATCCGCTCCGGAGGCGCTTACAGCGACTCCTCCCGTTACACCGGCACCCACACTTATGGAAGCAGCCACGGCCAAGGCATCAATATTCAATTCCGAAATGGAGATTGTAGAAGCAGTGTCGCTTAAGTCTAAAACATAAGCTTTTCGGGTAGCATCCCTGAACAACCATTGATTACCATCTTTTAAGGCAGTGAGGGAAGTATCACTTAAGTCCAGGGATAGGCTAATTCCCTGATTTTTCAATAAAACGACTAACAAGGCTTTAGCTGCCGCCATTTCGCCCACATCGCGGTTTGTATCAGCTTCTTTATTGGAAACGTCGATTGCCTTATTTAATATGTCTTTTAACGTTGTCGAACTGTCAATAGCAGCTTTGGCCTGATTAGCTTGCAAAATAGCCTGACTGCTACTACCGGCTTTAACTAAAGCTGCATCGACCAATGCTTTTGCTGCTGTTTTTTGGGAAGCAGTAAAGTTAACTGTCTGAATATTGTTAATTAGCGGCGTTACCGGCGCAGATAAGGCGGATACCTCCACATTACCGCTGCGGGCTTGAACTAAGTCAGCATTCTTGATAGAAGCTTCAGTTTCTGAAGTGATAGTATTTTTCGCTAAGGCGACCCCGATTGAGAGTGCTCCTCCTACTAAGCCACCGGCGCCCACAGCGACGGATGCCCCGATAGCGGTGGATTTGATCTTGGAATCATCGGTAGCGCTCAAGGTAATCTGATCGGCAACAATACCCGTACTACCATCGCCGTCAATATAGGCTTTAACCTTCGTACCGATACGATTTTCCACGCTAGCCCCAGCGCCGCTAGCCCCTAAACCAATTCCGCCTGACGCACCCACAGCCACAGAAGCCGCCACAACCAGGGCATCAATGCGACTATGAGAGGTCGCCGTTTGATCGAGGTTACCGGCAGCATCAATGCTGGAGCCTTGGACATAAGCCTGGATGGTGTTAGTCGTGGTATCGTTTTGGATGATATTCCCCGAAGCATCAAGATCCGCACCCATCAAGTTACGAGCCACTGCTGCTCCAATGGACGCTCCGATACCACCGCCGGAAACCCCTACACCAACGGCCGCAGAAGCTCCTACTACGACTGCGCTGACAGTAGCCGTACTTTGGGCATCAAGAACGACGTCGGCAGCACTTGTTAATTTACTGTCTTGAACATAGGCGTTAGTCTTGGTGAGAATAATATTGGTAGATTCTGCTCCTGCCCCGCTCAATGCCACTCCAACGGCGCCCCCTATAGCGGCCGAAAGGGATGCGGCAACGGAAAGGCTGGAAATGGATGTTTCTGCTAACCAGCGTTGCGTGTCACCGTAATCTTCCGTGGACAGATTTTGAGAAATGAGTTGCCATTTTGCCGTATCGGAATAATCAGCTTTGCCAAGATCAACAGTTTGATTATCGAGACCGGATTTGGCTTTGTAAAATGCGCCCGCAATGCCTTTGCCGCTGAAATCATCCGCCAATTTAACGATGTCATTTGTCTTGAGGGTGGCGCTGCCAAAATTGGAAGTATATTGATATTGTTCCCCAAGGAAACGATAAACTTTATTTCCACCCGCTTGTACCTTATCCCCTGTTCTTAATGCCTGAGAGCCTGAATTAGTATATTCAAAGCCAAAATCACTCGGATCTTCAAGGACAGAAGCATTTAAGATAATGTCACCTGTGGTTGATTCCACTTCGGCGTCTTTGATAATGGCCTCGACATTATTGCTAATATGATTCTTGGCCAGAGACACACCAACCGAAAGAGCGCCACTTATCCCGCCGCTGCCGGCAATGCCCAATGAAGCTGCGGCGACATCGGACCGAATGTGGGACTTATCACTGGCAGTCAGCTCGACCCGGTCGGCATGAATGCCGCTGTCGCCATCGCCGTCGATATAGGCTTTCACATCAATCGCGATTTTGTTTACGGCGCTGGAACCGGCGCCTGTAAGGGCAAGGCCGTTGCCGCCTCCGGCGATGGCGACTGACAAGCCCAATACCAGAGATTCAATGCTCTCGTTGGACTCCGCCGTTTGTATCAGGTCGCCCGTAGCGGAGATACTGGAATTCTTGACGTAAGCCTGAGCCTGAGCCCGCTTGGGATTGGTGGGCTGATTGTTTGAGTCCAGATCCCAGCCGATCAGGTTGCGTGCTATCGAAACGCCGATAGAACCAGCTCCTCCCAAACTTCCGCCTACGCCCACTGCGGCCGATGCGGCCGCTACCGTTGCGTGGATGGATGAAATGTCAGAGGCGATCAGTTCAACGTTGCCGGTCCCGTCGCCGGTACCCGCACCCAGCGTTACGAGCTTGCCATCCTCCACATAGGCATTGGTCTTGGTCAGGATGACATTGGTAGATTCTGCGCCCGCGCCGCTAAGCGACACTGCAAGTGAAGGACTTCCTGAAAGCGCCAACGATGCCGCCACGGATAGTGCATCGATGGTGGCATTTTCTTCCGCTTTCAGGGTAATGTCGCCGGTTCTGGCTGTAACAACGTTGTCGGCATTCTTGATAGAAGCCTCGATTTCATTGGAGATATAATTACGGGCCAGCGAAACACCAATGGACAGGGCGACTCCTGCACTGCTTCCATAGGCTCCTGCCAGCGAAGCGCCGGCCGCGTTTACTTCAATAGCGGAGTTATCGACCGCAGTCAATAGCACGTTATTCGCCTTGATGCCGGTGAGACCATCGCCATCAATGTAAGCCTTGACATCGGTGGCGATCCGGTTTTCCGCGCTCACTCCCGCTCCGCTAAGGCCCACGCCGACACCACCCAGTCCCGCCGAAATCGATACCGAACCCGCAAATACGAAAGCGTCGATGCGCTGGTTGGAATTGGCGTCGAGAGTGAGATCGCTCGCGCTGGTGACACTGGAATCCTTGATGTAAGCCTGTGTTTCCGCAGCCTTAAGGGTCGGCGCGCCAACCGTATTTGGTTCCCAGCCGATGTAGTTCTCGGCCAATGCAACGCCGATGGAAGCACCAACCGCGCTCTGTCCGCCCACGGCCAACGCCACCGAAACAGCAAGCACTGTGGCATCTATGGACGCAGTGTTGCCCGCATCCAGATCGACTTTCCCGGCGCTATCGATTGTGCTGTCCTGGATAAAAGCATTGCCTCTGGAAAGAATGACATTGGTAGCCGACGCGCCCGCTCCGGCCAATGCCACTGCGGTCTGCGCTGAGAACGAAGCGCTCACGGAAACGGCAGTCGATTGCGCGGATATGGAAGCCTGTTGCCGCCAGCGGCTTGCATCGGAATAGTCCTCTGCTGCCAGGTCGCTAGTAACCAATTCCCAATTTGCAGTGTCGGTCGCGTAATCGATAGAACTGAGATCCACACCGGTCATAGCCACTTTGGCGCGATAAAACTTATTGGCCTCGGCATTGTGAGTATAGTCGCCGGCCACTTTGACGATGTCGCCGGCCTTGAGGTCGGCTCCCAACGCGATATCGGGCGAGCCGCTAGTCACTTCCTCCCACACATTTGTGTCGAGGAAATTTTCGGTACCCAAGTCCACGTCGCGGTTGATGTCATTTTTGGCCTTGTACAGCTTGCTGGATGAACCCGCGGTCTTGACAATCCGGCCCACTGCGACACCGGAAATAACGAGCGGCGCGGTAGTGGAGGCCGTCGTGTAACGGTAGGCCTCGCCCAGAAACATGAACAGTACCCCGCCGGTTGCCTTAACGACGTCGCCCACAGCCAGAGCGGCGCTGCCCGTGTTGTTGTAATCGCTGGCGAAATCGCCGGTATCCTCCAGGGTATCCGCCAGGACAGTGATCGCCCCGATGTTGGTTTTAACGTCGGCACTCTTGATAAAAGCGTCGACAGTGTTATTGATATAGTTACGGGCGATGGAGGCGCCGATGGAAATGGTTGCAGCAGTACCTCCAGCCAGCGCACCAGCCACGGAAACAGCTTGGGCATCGGCATGGATGCGCGACTTGTCGTAAGCCTCGATGGAAATCGCGCCACCATCGGCATCCTGGCCTTTGGCGGTCACCTTCTTAACGCTGGCGCCACCGTCAATGTAGGCCTGGATTTTCGTTGATATTTCGTTCTCGACATAAAGCCCTGCGCCGCTAAGACTGGTGGCCCCTTGGGTTGACAGCGCGACGGCGACTGACGTCGCTCTAATGGTCGCATCAACATAGTTGTCGCTGGTGGCGCTAAGGCTCACTGTGCCGTCGGCAGTCACCACGGAATTGCTTATAAACGCCAGCACTTCATTGGGTTTATTGCCGTCCCTATCTCCAATCTGGTTTTGAGCGACGGATATGCCGATAGACAAGCCGAGTGAATTCTGCAGACCGGCAGCCACGCTAACCGAACTGGCGCGAACCTCGGCCGTGATGATGGAGACTTCGGACGCAGTTACGCTGACGTTACCTTTGCCCGTACCGTGTGCAAAGACGGTACTATCCTCAATCGAGGCATTCGTTTTACCGAAAATAGAATTGAATGCGAGCGCCCCGCCGCCGCTAAAGGATTTGCCCTGGTTAGCGCTAGCTGCAACCGAAACTGACGAAGCGGCGACCGTTGAAACGATCTCCGCCTGCTGATCGGCTTTGACGCTGATGTCGCCGTCTTGGGCCGTCAGCGTTAATTTCTTGGCATATGCCTTCATATCATGGTCGATTTCATTCCGGGTAGCGCTGATGCCAAGCGAAATGTCGAGAGAATTGGAACCGGCAGACGCGGCAACAGAAACCGATGACGCAGTGGAAATTGCGTCAATATACGAGGTATCGGTCGCAGTAATCTCAATACCCTTCCCAGCGGTGACGGTTTTTGGCGCACCGGTGGCACCATCAATATAAGCTGCTGAGTCAGTCGCGATCTTATTCATGGCGATCACGGCACCGACGCTGACTGTAGAGCTCGATGAAGAGCCAGAACCAGCGCCTAAAGACGGATTAATCGAAAGGGCCGAAGTATCTATGTGTGCATTGATCAGGCTGTCGGACAGGGTAGAAACAAGTATGTCGCCTTTGGTGGAGACACCGGAATTCTCGATATAAGCATTAATCAGCGACGGATCTTGCGTACCCAAAATTGCCCCAAAGACATCGATCGTGTTGAACAGGAAGTTTTGGGACTTCCAGCCGATGGTGTTGAAAGCCAGAGTGACGCCGACTGAAGTACCGTTGGAACCTGTATAGCTGTCAATTTTGGATGTGATGGACATGAGGCTCTCAGCAGTGACGCTGACGTCACCACCGGTTGTCGTGTTTGACACGCTGCTGTCTATTATGTAGGCCTCGGTGTTGCTCAGGATCAGGTTAGTAGCAATGATGGCGTTCACCGCGGTAGCGGCGCCACCTCCGAACGATGCGGCAACCGCTTCGGCCTCGCTGTCCAGATCAGCCAGGATTTGCGCTTCTTCAAGCGCGCTAACCAGCATATTGCCGCCGCTGACGGAGACTATCGCGTTGTCTACATGGGCTGCCGCGCCGCCGCGGACGTCGTTCATTGCTGCCGCTCCGGAAATACCGGAGGCGCGCGGTTTCTGACCGGGTGACAAGCTGACTCCAACCGCCGAGGCTGACAATGTCAAAGTGGCATCAACACCGGCGTGGTCTATGGCCGATACTGTCAAGCCACCGGCGGTTTCGATGTCCGCCCCGGGAGCCGCCGCGTGAACGAAACCATCTTTATTGGCGATATAAGCTTGCGCTTCTCCGCTGACCCTGTTTAGGGAAGCCACGAGTCCCAGGCTCAGAGTCTTGGCAGTAGTAGCGGAAGACGAAGTTCCGAGATCCAAGGCCTTGGAATCGGTGGTATTGGTAATGCTAGAAACGATATCCAGTTCATTCAGTGCTGTGACCGCAAGCGCTTCGCCGGTATGGACGATGCTGTCTTCAATGCTGGCCTTCGCCGCTGAACCGACTTGTCCCTGGAATTTGTTGGACAGCAGCGGATCGCCCAATAGCGTGTCGATCGTATTGAACAGAGCGTTCTGGGATTTCCAGCCAATGGTGTTGAAAGCCAGGGTAATGGCGATGTCGTTTGCTTCAGTGACCGGCACGGTTTCATCGGCGGTAACCTTGTTAATCAGCGTCGCGGTAATTTGAGCGGTGTTTTCAGCGTTTACTGCAACTGCTCCGCCCACATCGACGCTGCTGCCAGCGATGCCGGCGGTAGCCCCGTTCAGTACCAGGTTGGTAGAGATGATACCGCCAACAGCGAGTGAAGACGCATTGCCGAACTGTACGCCGGAAGTCTTGGCTTCCACGTCGATAACCGAACCTATCGTCGCATCCTCGAAAGCGAGCACATTGACGCCACCGTCAGAAGTAACCGTAGCATTTACGATCGATGCACCAGCTCCACCTCGCACGTCGTTTAGCGACACTGCTCCGGCAACCGCCGAAGATTTTACCTGGGTGGTATTGTTGATGCTGTTTGTTTCAGTAACTGATTCCAGCTCAAGCGAAGAGCCTATGTCGGCCATGTCGCGCGCAGTCACGTCGACACCCTTATCCGCCTGGACGAGATGGGCGGCAAAGCCAGTGCCTGTAAAACCGACAGACGCATCAGCTGCACTGCTGACCTTGTTCATCGCAACAACTGCCCCGAGAGCAGTACCTTTACGGCCCTTTAGGCCAAACGAACTGGTTTCGCTGGTGTTTTTCACAGATGAAGTGATACTGGCATCAGCAATTGCTCCCACCGAAACATTGCCGCTGGCGTCGAGCAAAGTGTCCAGCACTGATGCCGTCGCACCGGAACCGATGTTGCCGCCAAATGCATTCGCGATCAACGGATCACCAATAAGAGCGTCGATCGTATTAAACAGGATGTTCTGCGACTGCCAGCCAATGGTATTGAAGGCCAGAGTAACGCCGAAAGCATCATTTTTAGCGCCGGTTCCCGAAGTACCGGTGGAGATGTCTTGAGACGACGATTCCGCCGAATTAACGACGCTCGCCGAAATGATCGCAGTGTTCTTGGCTTTGACGACCAGATTGCCCGCCATGACATCCTGAGTCAGCACACTGCTGTTATGGATGCTGGCGTCAGCTTTGCTCTGTACAAGGTTGGTGGCAATGACGCCACTGACAACGAGCGAAGGCCCGCTGGCGCCTGTGCCGATCACCGAAGCCTTAGCTTCGACTTCACTCACAGTAGTAGAAGTCAACTGGGCAGCTTCGTTTGCCTTTACTTGCACATCACCGTTCTTCGCTTTGACCGTAGCGTAGCCAATGGCCGCACTTGCACCTCCACGCACGTCATTCAAAGTGACTGCTCCGCCGATGGCGCGTGTTCCCGTAGGGGTACCGCTACCGCCGCCGGTGTCAGTGTTGTTGCTATCAGAGCTGCTGCCTACCGTGATGGTTGAAGTGATATTTGCGGTATCTTTTGCGACAACGCTCACGCCTTGATCAGCTGTAACCAAAGATACAGAGGGGTTGCCGTTGGTAAAGTCGATGCGAGCCTCTGCGGCGCTACTGACTTTGTTCATAGCGACGACAAAACCCAGGGCCAAGGTTTGGCTGCCCCTGAGGCCAATGCCGGTGCCTGTGCTGCTAGCGGTGGTAGTGTTGCTGATGTCAGAACTCAGCGTGGCGTCTGCTATGGCATTGACCTCAACTTGTCCGCCGGCAGCCACGACAGTGTCTTTCAGCAGCGCGGTGGCGCCGGAGCCAATGTTGCCGCCGAAGGCGGCGTCGGACAGGACCGGCGCGCCTAGCAAGGCATCAAGGGTGTTGAACAGGATATTCTGCGAGGCCCACCCGATGGTGTTGAAGGCCAGGGTCACGCCGACGCCGGAGGTACCGGCGGGCTGATTGTTGTTATTGGCGGTGGTGCCGAGCAGGTCGGAGGTGGCGTCCGCGGCGTTAACTGTGGTAGCCGTGAGTTTCGCTTTTTGGGTCGCAAGGATCGTGACGTCGCCGGTAGTAGTAATGGCGCCGTTCAGCACGCTGGCTTCAGTATCGCTTTGCACCAGGTTGGTGGCGATGATGGCGCTTACCGCCAAAGTTGCGCCGGTGCTCATGCCCAAGCCGGTGGCTTCGTTGTTGGCAGCAATTTCGCTGGTGGTGGTCGCAGTCAGCACGGCCGTTTCGTCAGCCATGACCAGGACACTGGCGCCGCTAACTTTCGCAAAGTCAATGCCGGCGCTGGCGCCGCCACGGGCATCGTTCAGGGACACGGCGCCGCCGATGGCGCGCACGCCAGTCGGAGGGGCGCCATTAGTACCGCCGGTACCGTATTTGCTGCTGTCGGACGTGCTGCTCAAGGTAATAGTGGCATTGATGCTGGCACTGTCGGTGGCGCTCACGGTCACGCCGCCGGTGGCGGTGATCAGGTGATCCGCCAAAAGGCCGGACGTAAAGTCAATCTGTGCTTCGGCGGCGCTGCTGACTTTGTTCATGGCGACTACGCCGCCCAGGGCCAGAGTTTGACCGCCCTGCAACTGGGTACCGGTGGCGCTGGTGGTGGCTGTGGTCGTATTCCTAATATCAGACGTTAAGGTCGCGTCCGACAGGGCCTCTACGGATAGCTTGCCGGAGGAATCAACCACAGTGTCCACTAGCTTGGCTGTTGCATTGGACGGATTTTCCCCATTGAAGGCACCGGCCAAAAGGGAATCACCCAACAGAGCATCCAGGGTATTGAAAAGAACGTTCTGGGATTCCCAACCGATGGTATTGAAGGCGAGAGTGACGCCGACTGCTCGGGTACTGGTATTCCCACTGCCGGGGTTGCTGCCTCCTGTAGAAGTGGTGTCGATCTTGGCGGTCGCCGAGTTGATGGTCCTGGCGATTAGGCTGGCTGTGTTGGCGGCGCTAACCTCGATATCGCCCTTCTCCGTCGGCGTGTTCAGGCTAGTAGTCAGATCGCTGTTACGAATCGTTGCGGTCGCTGCACTTTGAACCAGATTAGTGCCAATCAGCCCGTTAACGGCAAGAGACGGTCCAGCCGCAAGCACCAGACCAAGCGCCTCGACACTGGCGAACAACTCGCTCGTCGTCTTGGCAATCAGCTCAGCCGCTTCTTCGGCCGTGACAACGATATCGCCATGATTGACATCTACCGTGCTGTCATCTATTGACGCCGCTGCTCCGCCGCGCACGTCATTCATCGATACCGCACCGGCGATGCCCTTGACTCCCTTCATAGGAGTGGTGCCGTCCGCTCCGGTCCCGGTGATATCCGTTATCACCGCCGTTCCGAGAGTGATGGTAGCATCGATCCCGGCCGTGTCATGAGCTCCAATAGCAAGCCCGCCTTTAGCAACGATCAGGTGACTCGCCAACGCACCGGACATAAAATCGACGGACGCTTCGGCTTTGCTGCTCACCTTGTTCATCGCCAGGACGATGCCGAGTGCAAGGCCTTGCCGCCCTTGCAGGCTGGTTCCGTCGGCATCGGCGGACGACTTCGTGTCATTGGTGACAGTGGAAACGATCTGTGCGTTGGACGTGGCGTCGATGACCAATTGACCGTTCGCGTGAACGACGGTATCCACTAGTTTCGCCGTCGCGCCGGAGCCGATGTTGTTGCCGAATGCGGTATCGGACAAAACAGGTGCGCCCAGCAAGGCATCAATGGCATTGAACAGGATATTCTGTGATTTCCACCCCAACGTATTGAAAGCGAGGGCGACGCCAATCGCGTCGGTTTCGACGCCAGTGACCGGATCCCTTGACTCTTGGCTAAAGGTTCCGCTGTCCGTGGATACCGAAACGCCGTTGACCATCTTTGCGGTCAGGGCGGCGGAGTTGTCAGCCTCGACCATAACCAGCCCTTTGCCTGCGGCGGTATCCAAGGTGGTTAGATCACTGCGGAGGATGGCCGCATCCGCCTTGCTCTGAACGAGGTTAGTCGCAATCAACCCACTCGCCCCCAAGGTGGAACTGGGGCCGGTCCTGGCGAACGGCCGATACCATTTGTTCGTTATCACAGATGAACTGGCTACGAGCTCGCTGGTGGTCTCTGCTTTCAGTTCTGCCGTTTCATCGGCCCGAACGGTGATGTTACCGGTCGAGACTTTGATCTTGGCATCTTCAACGCTCGCATTGGCGCCGCCCCGTACGTCGTTCATCGAGACTGCCCCGGCTACGCCGACAGAACCGAATGAGGGAGCCGTCGTGCTCCCAGACGTCGAACCTACACTACCCAAAATGGTGAGATCCGACGTGGTACCCAGGGTAATTGTGGAATCAATCCGTGCCGTATCCTGTGCGAGAACCGTCAGGCCTTTGCCGGCATCGATGTCGGGTCCGGTCGCCGGATGGACAAAACCGTCGCTGTAATCAATCAGCGCCTCAGCAGAGCTGTTGGCTTTATTCGTGGCAATCACCGCCCCCAAGCTGAGCGCACGTGAACCTTTCTTGCTTACAACATCACTGATGGTGGTATTGCTGATGTTCGAAACTACCGTGGCATCGGCGAGCGCGCTGACGTTCACTGCCCCGGTGGCCTTCACCACGGAATCAACCAGAGTGGCAATGGCGTCGGATGGATTCTCGCCATCGAAGACTTGCGCCAACAAGGGATCACCCAGAAGCGCATCTACGCCATTAAACAAAATATTCTGCGGCCGCCAGCCGAGGCTGTTGAACGCCAGGGTCACCGCAGCACCCATGGCTGTCGGCGGTGGTGTCGCTCCAGGACTTGGCGGAGGGTTCGCCGGTGGCCTGCCGGCCAACTCCAGCATCATATCCGCGGCATTTACCACGATCGCGTTCAACGTTGCTCTATTAGTGGCGTCGACAGTGACGTCGCCCATCCCGGATGCCGTGTCCAAGGTATTGATTTGACTGCGCAGAACCTTCGCTGTCGCCCCGCTTTGCACCACGTTGGTTCCGATGAGACCACTGACTCCGATTGATCGGATTGTTGATGATGCAAAATCCCTGTCGTTCGACTTCGTAGAAATTGTCGTACTGGCCACCAGGTCACTCTCAGCCGTGGCGCCGATTCGGGCGAGCTCGTCGGCCGTCACCACCACGTCACCTGTGGTCGCCGTTACAGCAGTATCTTCGACACGGGCTACCGCTCCGCCCTTCACGTCGTTGTAGGTGATTGCTCCCGCCACACCAATAGCGCCCGTGGCTGTCGGCGGGGTAGGCGGGGTTGACCGCGGCTTTTGCCGTATTGTCACTGAATCCGTATCCAGAATCACGTTACCCTCAATCACCGCCCGATCATCTGCCGTCACACTGACACCCGCCCCGGCGGTTACCATCGACGCCAAGCCGACGGAAACATCAGTATCATCAATCGTCGCATTGGCCTTGCTGCTGACTTTGTTCATCGCCAACACGGCGCCGAGACTGAGACTGCGGCTACCCATCTTGCCGCTGGCGCTGGCTACGGAAGTGTTGCTAATATCGGAATTCAGTTGCACTTCACTGGTGGCGAGAACGCTCACTTGTCCCGTTGTGGCGGTTACTACGCTGTCGAGAATACTGGCCTTTGCGTCTGAGGGGTTTTCGTTACCGAAAGCGTTGGCCAGCAAGGGATCGCCCAGAATGGCGTCAAGGGTATTAAAGAGAAGGTTTTGCGAACCCCAACCGATACTGTTGAAAGCCAGGGTGACGCCGAGGTCGTAGGCTTCAGTAGACACGGTGGTGCGCCTGACCGTGCTCTCGACCGAAGACGAGGAGGCGTTAACCACTTCGGCGCTGAGCTGTGCGCGGTTGTCTGCCGAAACGGCGATGTTACCAGTCTGTGCAATCACCGTGCTGTTTTTCAGCAATGCTGTGGCGCCACTTTGAACCAGGTTGGTACCGATGACGCCACTAACGCCTAGGCCACTGAAGTTTCCGCTTCGGATTCTACCGCCCACGGTGGTGCTAGCGAGCAACTCGGTATCGGTACTGGCTACCAGGCTAGCCTGCTCGTCGGCCCGGACGCTGATGTCGCCGGTTTTCGCATTCAGCGTGCCGCGAACGACCGTTGCACTGGCGCCGCCCCGCACATCGTTGAGCGAAACCGCTCCGGCGCTGCCGATGCCGCTGAGTTGGGGAGGGACCGTAATGGGTGGTGGGCCGGTGTTGATGATTGTAAGCCGGGAATCAGTCGACAGAACGATGGTGGAGGCAATATTGGCTTCCCGCTCCCAGACCGAGGGGGCGAGTTCCCAGAGCGTGCCGTCGGCATAGTTCTGGGTGCCCAGCTCCAGCGGCCCCTGGTTGGTTTTCGAGCGATAAACAGCGCCAGGATCGCCACCGCTGGCGTAGCCGTCGCCAACTTTAACCGTTGTCCCCACGGCGATTGTCTGTTGGCCGGAAGCTGTCGTGTAATCGGGGGTTTCTGAATAGTCGACCTGGCCGAGATTCAAGGTATCGTTCAGCCCCATATAGCGGTAAACCGCACCTGGTTCACCGCCGTTAGCATAGTCGTCGGCCAGCTTAACCCGGTCGCCCGTAGTTATCGTCTGCGAACCCGAAGCGGTGGTCAGGACCGGATCGGCAAAACCGTCACGCGCGTTGACGAGGATTCCACGGCCGGCCTGGATGTCGGCTCCAGTGAGGTGGATAAAACCGGGGCTGTATTCGATACGGGCGTTAGCCACACCGCTGGCTTTGTTCATCGCCAGCACCGCACCGAGGCTGAGGTTGCGGCTGCCGGTCTTACCGGTGGTGCTAGCGATAGTTGTGTTGGTGATATCGGACCGGAGTTCGACTTCGTTGACTGCGTCGACCGCAATCTGGCCCGTGGCGGTAACCCGGGAATCGACGATGGACGCCATGGCGCTCGCAGGGTTCTCGCCGCTGAAAGCCCCGGCCAATAGCGAATCGCCCAATAAGGCGTCTAGACCATTGAACAGCAGATTTTGCGGCGCCCAGCCGATGCTGTTGAAGGCCAGGGTAGCGCCAATATCGTAGGTTTCAGGAATGCCTGGAGACGATGGTCTGACCGCTGTCTCCGCCGAAGCGGATGCCGAGTTGATCGTCTGCGCCGTCAGTCCGGCCCGGTTGACCGCTTCCACTTTGACGTTGCCAGCGGTCCCGCTGCTATCCTGCATCGTGACTGTGCTATTAACCAGCGTCGCCGTAGCCCCGCTTTGCACCACGTTAGTGCCAACCAGTCCACTAACCGCCACCGACTGAAGGGAGCCGAACCGGCGCGTTTGCGACCCGCCATTAGGAGCAGGGGTATAGGTCGTACTCGCAAGCAGATCGCTCTCGGTAATCGCCGTAATCTGGGCGTTTTCGTCGGCACTGACCATCACGTCGCCTGCATTTGCGGTCAGCGTTGCATAATCTGCCTTCGCGATGGCGCCACCGTGGACATCATTCAGAGTAATGGCGCCGGCAACACCGATCGCTCCAGGCCTGGCCGGAGCCGGTGGAGGGTTCTGAACTTGCCCACTCTGCCGAATGACGTTGGTTACGGCATCAGTATCAAGAACCAAAGTCGCCTCAATACCGGACTGATCTATTGCTGATACCAGGACGCCCTTATCCGCCTCTATATTGGCTGGCGCAACCGCTGCCCCTGTTATGCTGGCTTCTGCCCGGCTGCTGACCTTGTTGAGCGCCGCCACGGCTTCGAGGCTCTGTGCCCGCGCTCCCCGGGCGCCGGTAGTGATGCTGGCGTTCGAGACATTGCTCATATCCGCGTTAATCTGCGCGGCCGAATCCGCTTCGACTTTTACTTGTCCTTTGGCCGTCACAGTCGTATTGATGATTGCTGCAATGGCGTCCGAGTGCGTTTCAGCCCCAAAGGCAGGAGTGGCAACAGGAGCTCCCAGCAAGGCATCAATGGTCTGGAATAAGGCGTTTTTAGCGTCGAACCCGACCGTATTAAGCGCAAGAGTAAGAGCGCCGCTTTGCACTGAGACTGTGCCTCCGGTGCCACCTGATCCGCCACTCGACCCGGAACCCGAAGTCGACGCGGGTTCCAGCACGACGTCCGCAGAACTCACAGATGTCGCTGTCAGGGTAGCCCTGTTTAAGGCTTTGATAGAAACGTCGCCAGCTGCTAAATCCCGGGTTTCAACCGTGCTGTCTTGGAGTTTCGCAGTCGCGGCGCTTTGCAGGATGTTTGCGCCGATGACTCCGCTTGCCCCGAGCGAGGGCCGGGTACCGAAACGGCGGGGATTTATGGGCGTTCCACTGGAACCGCTTGGAGCCGCATGACTGGTCAATTCGCTGGTGGTTGAGGCCGTCAGCTCTGCTGCCTCATCGGCCAGAATGATTATAGAACCGCCTGTGACCTCTAAATCGGCATGATCGACATGGGCGGAGGCACCGCCTTCCAGATAATTCAGAGACACGGCACCGGCGATGCCCGACGGAACGGTTGCAGTTTCCGATTCCAAAGCAGATGCAAGGACGATGATCGCGTTGATTTTCGCTACGTCCTGCGCTTTGACAGATAGTCCGTTGCCGGCGACTACATCAGGGTTAACGGATACCGCAAGACCGCTTTCATCGATATAGGCTTCGGTGTCGGTCTTCAATAAGTTTGCCGAGATAATGGCGCCGGAGTTCATGGCGCGCCCGCGTTTGGCGGTAGTCGTCGATCCTCCCGAAGTGGTGATAGTCGCCGTCATCCGGTTGCTTAAATCGGCCGTAACGGCAAGTAGATTCATCGCCTCCAGAATCACACTGCCATCGGCATTGATCGTGCTATTCTGAATATAAGCACGAATACCCGCTGCGCTATTGGTATCCACATCAATTCCCAATAGGCCGGGATCAAGCAGGTCGTCAACCGCCTTGAGCAGAATGTCGTTGACATCCCAACCCACCAGGTTGAATGCAACGCCCGCATCAAAAGAGCGTGTTGGGGTGCTAGCAGTACTGTCCGTTTCACTATCGATGGTTGCATTGATGATGGCATGGTTTTCGGCATGCAACAGAACGTTGCCCGTGACATCCAAATTGGTATTCTTGACATAAGCCTGAGCGTCGCCCTGTACGATGTTTACCGCAAAGATGCGGGCGTCTGGCGTTGGAGGAGGAGGATCGGTTTGGGTCGAGCCATCTTCCGGCGGTGGCGCAATAAGCGATTTTGCCGAAATGTTTGCGTTGTTCTCGGCTATCAGGCTAACTACACCGCCTCCTGTGGCTGTGATGCTGGCTGCGCCGTCGATGTAAACATTGGTGTCCTTGTCGATGTAGTTGACCGCCGCCGCAATGCCGCCATTGCCTGACGATTCGGCGGAAATGGTGCTGTTCTCGATCGCTGAAAGTTTCACGCCATCAACATCGGTAGTTGTTACGGTCGTGGTGGCTCCTGTGATCGAAGCCTCGGTCACTCCTTCGACAAGGTTGATGGCTTTGGCGCCGATGATCCCATACTGGACATCAGTTTCCGCGAAGACATCGAGAGAAGCGCCGGAGATTATCGAATCATTGATATTCACGATAGCCCGGTCACGGGCGACGTTTACGAAGCTATTTTTATCCGTGGCAGTGGCAACACGGTTGCCAGTATTCTTTGCGGAAAGCGATATTTTCCCGGCAGCAGCGCTCAGGCTGGCCCCATCGACTTTGACCGTGGCTTCTGTGTCCCGGAAAACGAGAAGATTGCCGCCGCTGGCATTGGCATCACCCAGTAAAGTAAGTCCAGCAGCATTCTCAACTTTCGCATCCATAACGATATTGCCGATTGTTGCCGTAAGATCCCCAGCTACATTGATTCTCGCGAGGGCGCCCAGATAACTTTGGGGGTCCACTGCATTCAGCAGAGTAGACCAGTTCAGCGTAGAGGGATCGAAGGTCAGCAGGTCGTCGGGAGAAGTCAATCCCAAGTTCGACAAAAGTGACGTAACGATTCCGGAAATATCGAAAGTTCTAGGCGCTGTATTATAGGCGGTTAGATTGATATTTTGCGCAGTAATGCTGGCAGCGGAATCAACCTCGATTTTCTCGGCATTAACAGTGAGGTCGCCGGAAGTCAGGGACCAAATACCTTTCAGCGTTACCGAGTCAGTGCCGAGACCGGCATCGACTATTAGCGAACCGGTGAAGCCCGCATCCAGAGAGTCGATAACCAGAGAATCGTCGCCATCGCCAAGGC
>CAYVFT010000003.1:0-58332 GCA_964450225.1 uncultured Crenothrix sp.
ATTGTAACATATTGATACATATATCATTAACTGATTTCCGTGCAGCCACTATATAGGTCGGGCACGTTTTTTGTGCCCGGCATTTCGAAATAAAACCACGGTTTGCTTCGTTTTTCTCCTTTCAGTCCTGGCCAATTGTCTGTATCTCGAATGTTGCGCCTCCTGACGTCGGCAGCATCCTATGCGGTGGGTCTTCCGGCCTTGCCTGCTCCAGTTCATCTAATGCGGTGAGCAGCAAATCGTATTGCACGGCCTCGTCCTTTTCGCCTTGTCATAGCTAAATAATATCGACTCGAAATGTTTCCTAATTTGAGCGATAATAGGCACTTTTTTATATAAGTGTACCTGTAAGAGGCATAATGAATGAAATATAAAAGTTGCAATGAATTTTTGACCCATGTCGATCGACTCAACCCGGGACAGCCCGAATTTTTGCAGGCCGTGACCGAGGTAATGGAGAGTCTGTGGCCTTTCATTGCACGCTACCCCAAATACGCCGAAAACGGTCTTCTGGACCGGCTTGTAGAACCCGAGCGCGTCATCATGTTCCGCGTCTCCTGGGTGGATGATCACGGCAAGGTACAAGTCAACCGCGGCTACCGGGTTCAACACAACATGGCGATCGGCCCGTATAAAGGCGGTTTGCGCTTTCATCCTTCGGTTAACCTGTCCATCCTGAAATTCCTCGCGTTCGAGCAGACTTTCAAAAACGCGCTGACCACGTTGCCGATGGGCGGCGGCAAGGGCGGCTCCGACTTCGATCCCAAGGGCAAGAGTCCCGGCGAAGTGATGCGCTTCTGCCAGGCATTCATGACCGAACTGTACCGCCACGTCGGCGCCGATACCGATGTGCCTGCCGGAGACATCGGCGTCGGCGGACGTGAAGTCGGGTTTCTGACCGGCATGATGAAAAAACTCAGCAACCGGGCCGACTGCGTATTTACCGGCAAGGGACTGAGCTTCGGCGGCTCCCTGATCCGGCCTGAAGCGACCGGTTATGGCACAGTTTATTTTGCCGAGGAAATGCTCAAGCGCAAGGGTCTTTCCTTCGAAGGTCTGCGCGTCAGCGTATCGGGCTCGGGCAATGTGGCCCAGTATGCGGTGGAAAAGGCGATGGAACTGGGCGCCAAGGTCGTCACCGTATCCGATTCCAGCGGCACTATAGTGGACAATGAGGGTTTTACCGCTGAAAAACTGGCCGAGCTGATGGAAGTGAAAAACCATCTCTATGGCCGCGTCAGCGATTACGCCGAACGCACCGGCAGCGAATTCCACGCCGGCGTCAAGCCCTGGAATGTGCCTGTGGACGTGGCGCTGCCTTGCGCGACGCAAAACGAACTGGATGCGGTGGACGCGGCCATGTTGATCAAGCAGGGCGTGAAATGCGTGGCGGAAGGCGCCAATATGCCGACCACCATTGAAGCGGTTAAAATGTTTGAGGCCCACAACGTGCTCTATGCGCCTGGCAAGGCAAGCAACGCCGGTGGCGTGGCCACTTCCGGTCTGGAAATGAGCCAAAACGCGATGCGTATTTCGTGGACTCGCGAAGAAGTCGATCAACGCCTGCAAGAAATCATGCGCGGCATTCACCATGCCTGTGTGCAATACGGCGAGCGCGAAGACGGTAGCTTCAGCTATGTCGACGGCGCCAATGTGGCCGGCTTTGTAAAAGTAGCCGACGCCATGCAGGCGCAAGGCATTCTGTAAAGCGCAAGCAGCGCGGTAGGTTGGGGTGACGGCAGGAACCCCAACACCACCCGCCGGATGCGTTGGGGTTCGCAAGCTCACCCCAACCTACGGCCCTACGGCCCTGACGGGCGGCGCGTCCCTTTTGACCGACATGTTAGCAAATTTACAAGAAACTAAAACTTTTAAAATACAAGCGTTTTAACAACAAACTGCGAAAATGGCATATTGCCGCTGCCCGGACGAACATCTTGAAATTTATTTGAGTTCTGCGACGACAGTTCAAGGCTAATTGTGTTCTTATCTTCTCTTACGTGAAAGTGGCAAAGGTTATCGCGGACGTAAGATGTTGGTACGCGCAGATGATGCATCGTTTTAGCGTCGGCACTAACCACAAGAAGATTGAGCGCGTCGTACTTTCCAGAAGTAAACTTAACGACTGGTATGTCGAACCACCATACGGATTTGCTTGAATTTACATTAGAGAAGTGTGTGTTATTGTTATTTAGATTAAGGCTAGATGCTGATTCACGATTGATAGCTTCGATGGCCTCTGGTTTGGAAAGTATAGCGGCCATAGGTTTTTCTCCGTCGCTGAATATAAAAAATGGTATGGTTGCTAACGTAAAGGTAAGGGAGCGCGCCGCCTTAAGGAAGTCAAGCGAAGCCAACGAACCTGATTTAAAAGCAAACTTTCAAAACTTCCAACGGGCGGCGCGTCCCTTTGACCGCTGTGTTAGGCCAACCCTGAATAACGGCTTTGTAGTATGTGGTGAGGAACGAACCGCATCGTTCGCGATTGATGCGGTTCCTATCGTCACCGCATCCTACGGCCCTTTTGCGCAGTCCCGCTTGACTGCCTGGTTAGCCTTCATTTTCTAATTCCCTAAATTGCCATTGCTGTTCTACTACCTCGTACCGTCGATTACAGCCGCCACATGAGAACTGATACCCGAGCGCTAGTTTTTGTGTCGGGATGTGAATTTCCAACGAGCAACCCGAGCAGGTCGCAGTCAAAGCGTCAAGCTGGAAAATAAACTCTTTCCCTTCCTCCGTTGCGAAGTATCGACACCCGCAGTCTGGGTTTAGGCAAGTTACCTCTCCCGCTTGTTCAACTCCAGTCACATTCGCTTTTATAGCTGTGCCACACACAGAACACTGAAAATCTACTACCACGGCGCAAGTGCTAGTGAAGCTCTGACGAACAAAAGGCTCCAGATCCGCAGCAACTTGTTGCAGAAACACTCGCCCAGTTTCTATCGAATTTTTTTCTGGGTTCCTTGCAAACGGCCAAGACGCATGAACATACGAACCAAGCTTGTTATAGGTTTTGTTTAGCCATGTGGAGGAAAAACGCTGGTCAACTCCCAAAGTGTGAAACGGGCCAGAACTTGGTACGCCTGGTTCAATCTGCTTAGCGATGCGGATGGTTTTCGTATGCTCAGCATTCGGCTCCATGACAAGCAGCGCTTTGAATGCTTGTGGTGGCTGCCATCTTCGCGCGACCTCAGCAGGAAATCGATCCCGATATACCCAGAGCTTCTCGTAAACCACGGCCTCAATGCATCGCCGAAGTTCGAGGGCTACATAGCGAAGCTCATCGATATTTCCGCGTGAAATCATTTCAATTGCACGGTCTAGCGCTTGGCGTTTTTCGACTATAGGTTCCATATGATGGCTAACGGAAAGCTAAGGGGCTTGCCGTTCACGGACGGTGACCGAAGCCCCAAAGCTTGGATAATTAGAAAACTTCAAAACCGCCACGACACGGCACGTCCCTTTGAGCGACATGTTAGGCCCGATGCGGTGATTGCAAGATCTGACTCGGTTACCCTGCGCCTGCCTTGTGACGCGACTAGCCATAGCAGGGGAAGTCCCAAGAGGGAAATTACACTTGGTTCGGGCACCTGGTTTGGTGAATTTCCAATGTAGATATGTCCCCAATACTCATCATCTATACCGCCAGTTGTTTCCCTAATTCTAAGCTGGTCAAACGCAACATCAGACCGGATTCCGAAGAACGCGGCCACGTCATTGTCGGGGCTGAAAAGCACTGATCCGAGAACAGTTCCACCGTCAACTATTTCAATCGTAAAGGTTGAGTCTGTGCAAGTTGCAACAAAGCACGTATTCGTCGTGGATCCACCTAGGCTTGGTTCGACAAAATCAAAACCCATTGAAAACAGGGATCCACTAGCAACAATATTGAGGTTCTCTACATCGTTGATAGCTAGGTCGTTGCCTGGAAGAAGCGTAGTCCAGTCGGTGATGCCATGACCGAATGTTCCGACTGCGACAGAACTTGGCGCAGGTGCGGAAAATGTGATCGAGCCTAAGGTGACAGGCTGTGGCGTGGTTACGCCGAGGTCAGGAAAGGCACCCGTAGCGTCTAATGCGCCAGTTGCTGTAAGGAACGCAGCTTTATCCGAGTAGATAGAGATGGCATTGGCTTCTATAGGTGCCCAAATGAGAGCCAAAAAAGCCATGATTATAAATTTGGTGCGACATATTGTATTTCGTTTCATGATTTTGCTCCTGTGATTTTAATTCATGGTTTCAACGACCTAACGTAAAGCTAACCGGGCGCGGCCCGGAAAGCTGAAAAAACAAAACCGCATTGTCACCGCGCTCCGGTTGAGCGCCATGTTGGGCATTGTTTTCACTCAGGAAGACCTCGCATAGCCGTAGAAAAAGATTGCAGTAGGAACGGCAAGAAGCAAATCCGCGACGGCTACGACAACGTTTCCACTCATGAAGTCCGAGAAAATCCGGAACCCCAGAAATGTCACCAGCAAACAACCCAGTAGCGCAATATAAGACATAGCTACAAATCGACCCAGGATCGGATTGTGCTCCGAATAGAAAGTACTCTCCCGAGTGAAAGTCACGGCGGTGACAGGAAGGGCAAGTTCGGACCTGAGTTCTGTTTCCAGTTTAGCCAGATACCTGTAAAACCGTTGAATAGTCGCAGTTCGATGATAAAGGATGAGGGTCAAGTACATGATGACCATTAGCAGAATGCTTTGAATAAGCCCATACGGAAAACTACGTCGAAGTTCGTCATATCGAACTTCCTCTTTTATATCAAGTAGCTTCACAACAAGGTCAACGAGGAGCGGTTCGGCCTGAGACACTTTGAAGGTAAGTAAGGTGGCCACACCAACTACCGCCAGTAGAAGCAGGAATGTTTGATTCCGTTTCTCCCACGTAGTAAGCGTAAGCTCGAATGTCTTTTGGTAGTGGTCTGCTAGGATTTGGCCATTCGACATGCTTGTTCCTCTTTTTCTAAGATGCCTAACGTCATTAGCTCAGGGACGCGCCGCTTGCGGCGCGTCCCCTGGAGCGCCGTGTTGGGCGTCAGGCTCGCAAACCCCGTGAGCCGCTAAATGAAGAATGCGGTACTCGCCAGATCGAAGGCCGCGCATAATGTTGTCGACATCTTTGGCCTCCAAATTTAAGGGGTTCGTTGCACCGAGCGCCACCTGGACTGCTTGTGCTTCGGCCAAAGCGCCAGGCAGGCCGGGAAATGGCGGAGGGTCGCTAGACGGATTTCGCCCTTCCTGCAAAGACGCTGTCACATTCTGCCGCAATGCCACTATTAAGATGGCGCTGCCGAATAGTGCGAAAAATATCCCAGGAAGCGCGTTAGTTAGCTGAACCTTTGTCTTGTCAAATTCAACTATTAATCTCGCCTCACCGGAGAGCCCTTTGATCAAAAGCAGATAGCCCAGGCATAGCGAGAGCACGCCGCCTAGAACCACAACTAGCCTTTCTAACGAGCGAAGACGAAATGTCCATTGCATAAGCAACCTCTCTCTATTTCCTTGCGCAACTTGCGCCGACGTTTGACGCCCAACGCCGTGCTCAGCGGCGCGCGCCTTTGGCGCGACCGCTGGAGCTATTTGTTATGCATGTTGTTACCTGGATTTCCGGCATCGTTTTTCTCTATCATTACTTTATTTTTAAACATGAACTCAATCATTTTTTCCGCGTTGAACTTGCACCCCTCGATAGGCAACAGCGCCTCTTGATCTGACTCTTGATCGCGATACCCAACAAGGCGGACTTTTGTAACAAATTTCTTCTTCACACAAGGTACTGGATCACCTTCTTTCAAATTCACACCCAGCGCGATGGCAAGCATTTTGTAGCAATCTATTTTCGTTCGACAATGCGCAATTTTTTCATTAACAAATATTACATATTCTCCTCCAACCTTGATGTAAATTCGTTTTCCTGCGGCCACAGTATATGGAAAACGTTCGGTTATTCCTCCTTCCTGCTTTCTCCATTTTTCGTACCCATCAAAAACCTCTAGAAACCTTCCGTTGTCTGGTCGTTTCTGAAATTGAATTTTGTAATTCGGCACATTTATTTCAGGAGTAATATTTTCAATATCTAAAATCGGCACCCCTTTGTCATTGGGATTAAATACTACGTAGGTTGCATCCCATTTGAATTTCATATATCCCTTCGTGGCATCATCCGTATATGAGCTCACACTAAGTGCAGGTTGCTCCATAAAGAGCGCTCCAATATGGACTTCAGGACCGTACCCTAGGGCACTTCTATATACTTCGACGAGCTTCGTTGGAATATCTAAAAACAAAGAGACCAAAGTGAGGACAGTCACTGTCGTCGCAGTTATGGCAAGAACTTTTTTCATTTTATGCATAACTATAAGTAGACACCTTTAAGGTGTCTATTAATTTTCAATTGCCGGTGTATAACGCCATACCAGCAAGCTATTGAATTGGAGGCTATACTATTTCAATTTTGATAGCAACCTTTTTATGCAAAGTAACAATACACCTCCAAAACTCCTGGATCAAGTCCGCGACCGTATTCGCGTCAAGCACTATAGTATCCGTACCGAAACACAATATGTGCAGTGGATAAAGCGTTTTATTCTTTTTAATGGTAAACGCCATCCCATTGAAATGGGCGCGGCGGAGGTAGAGGCATTTTTATCGCATCTGGCGGTGGAAGGGAAGGTGTCGGCATCAACGCAGAATCAGGCGTTGTCTGCTTTGCTGTTTTTATATAAGGAGGTGCTGTTGATTGATTTGCCATGGCTGGATAATGTTGTGCGCGCCAAGCGGCCGCAACGGTTACCTTGCGTACTAACGCGTACCGAGGTGCGCAGCATATTGACGCGGATGAGCGGAAGCTATGGTCTGATGGCGAATCTTCTGTATGGCACGGGCATGCGCTTGATGGAGTGTGTGCGCCTTAGGGTCAAGGATGTGGATTTTGAGCGCGGCGAGATTTTGATTCGTGACGGCAAGGGAGCCAAGGATAGGATAACCATGCTGCCGGAGTCATTAAAGGATTCTTTACTAGCGCATTTACACTTGCGCCGTACCTTATTCGATAACGATACAAAGCTTGGCAAGGCGTCGGTTTATTTGCCGGATGCACTGGAACGCAAATATCCCAACGCGGCGACAGATTGGGTTTGGCAATATATTTTCCCTTCTGGCAGTTATTCAGTCGATCCACGCAGCGGTGTTGAGCGTCGGCATCATATTGATGAAAAATTATTGCAGCGGGCGATGAAAAAGGCGGTGCAGGCTAGCGGCATTGCAAAGTTGGCTACACCGCACACCTTACGCCATTCCTTTGCCACGCATTTACTTGATTCCGGTTACGATATTCGTACAGTCCAGGAGTTGCTTGGGCATTCAGATGTCAGTACGACGATGATTTATACGCATGTATTAAATAAAGGCGGACGCGGTGTACGTAGTCCGCTGGATTTGTAATGTTTGGTACTATGGATGGATTGCGAAACGAAGCTCATCAATCGCGAATGCTGGGCTTCCTCCATCAGTGAATACTTCCAATTACTCTGTTTTATTCCTCCCCAGTCTCTTTTCAGTTTCCAACTCATAAGATGCAATCAGTACGGCGCATTAGCTTAGCCTAATGCGCCGTATGGCTGGAGGAATACGCTATTCCTCGCTGTGCTTTTTCCGGTTTCCACAAACCGAATGATTCCACAAGCATCAACAGAATACCCAGCGTAATTGCGGAATCGGCAATATTAAAAACCGATCGGTACCGGGTTTTGGAATAAAAATCAAGAAAAACTTAAGCATTGTTAGGTGTAGTGCTTGCAAGACTATCATAGCCCCAATAAAATACACACATTATCGTACACACGCCGAGTGAAGCCCATGATATCTTTAATAACACGCATCTTCAAAAATGGCAACAGCCAAGCAGTTCGCATTCCCCAAGAGTTTCGCCTGGATACTACTCAGGTTGAAATCAGCCGCAACGCTAATGGAGATCTAGTGATTCATCCCTTACCTATCGACCGTGGCGCAGCGCTTTTGGATACGCTAAAAAGCTTCGATGAGGACTTTGTAAGCGCGCTTGAGCAAAATTATCAAGAGCAACCCGCCATGCAGGACAGAGAAACTTTATGATCTACATGTTGGATACCAATATTCTCATTTACCTCATCAAAAACAAACCCCCTTCTATCGCAATACGTGTTAATCAACTAGACAAGGACGCTGTGCTTTGCATGTCATTTATTAGCTATGCTGAGTTACTTAAAGGTGCTGAAAAAAGCACGCGCAAAGTGGAAACATTAAAACAATTAAAACGGCTGACACAACAAATTACCGTTGACTATCAAATTTCATCCAAACTCTGCGAGCACTACGCCAGCCAATTTATCCAGCTTAAAGAAGCAGGCACTCCGATAGGCGCGAATGACTTATGGATAGCCTGCCATGCACTATCTCAAAACGCCACACTGGTTACGCACAACCTGCGTGAGTTTGAGCGGGTGATAGGGTTAAAACTTGAAGACTGGGTGATTTAAAGCAGGCTAACATTCTCTCTGCCGCGCTCTTCACTTGACATCTTCCGATTTTACCAAACCAAAAGACTCTACAAGCATCAAAATAACACCCAGGGTAATCGCGGAATCGGCAATATTAAAAGCCGGCCAGTGCCAGGTTTGGTAATAAACATCAAGAAAATCGATCACATAGCCGTATGCCAACCGGTCAATCAGGTTGCCTATCGCGCCTCCCAAAACCAGCGCTAAGGCAATAGCCAGCAAAGTTTCATGTTGTTTCAGACGCGCCAGCCAAACGGCTATAACTACGCTTATCAGTAGTGCCAGTCCAGCAAAAAACCAGCGCTGCCAGCCTCCGGCATCACTCAGGAAACTGAAAGCCGCGCCGGTATTATGGACATAGGTTAAATTAAAATACGGCATAATCTGTATGGATTGATAAAGATGCATAGAGCCGGCTATTGCCAGCTTGCTTGCCTGATCCAAAATTATTGCCAACAACGACAACCATAACCATTTCAACATATTAAAATCACGCATAGTGCCGATGTTCGCCCGTGCCCGCTACGTTTTCCACACAACGGCTGCACAGCTCGGGATGCTCTGCATGTTCACCCACATCATAGCGTTGATGCCAGCAGCGTACGCATTTTTTATGCTCGGAAACGATCACTTTTAATTTGACACCCTCAACTTCAGTCTGGATAGCATCATCCGGGCAAAACTGTTCCGCCATAACCGAGGCATTGGAGGTAATAAAAATAAAATGCAGTTCATCCGCCAACTGGTTTAAGACATCAAAAAACTCAGGCTTACAATACAGTTCCACTTCGGCATTTAGCGAAGAACCAATATCACCTTTGCCGCGACTTTTCTCCAGTTCTTTACTAACGGCGGTTCTTACGGTCATGACTTTTTGCCAGAATTCGCGATTCATCGGGGAATTATTATCCAGCTTAACCAGTCCCTGATACCAGGTTTCCAGAAATACCGATTCACCACGCTCACCCGGCATATATTGCCAGATTTCATCGGCGGTATAGCTGATAATTGGCGCCAGCCAGCGGGTTAATGCTTCTATGACATGATACATGGCCGTTTGTGCGGAACGTCGCGCCAGGCCGTCGGCTTTGGCGGTATATTGTCGATCTTTGATAATATCCAGGTAAAATCCACCCAGATCAATCACGCAAAAATGGTGTACTTTTTGATAGATATGTTGGAACTGATAGGTTTCGTACGCGGTTTTGACTTCTTCCTGCAATGCGAACGCTCTATCCATCACCCAGCGATCCAATGCCAGCAAATCACTGGTATCGACTAAATCCTGAGCAGGATTGAAGTCATCCAGGTTGGATAACAGGAAGCGTGCGGTATTTCTCAAGCGTCTGTATCCATCGGATGTACGGTTAAGAATTTCATTGGATACCGACATCTCACCACGATAATCGGTAGCTGCCACCCATAAACGCAATACATCCGCGCCCAGGTCTTTCATCACCGACTGGGGGGCTACGACATTACCTTTGGACTTGGACATTTTCTTGCCCTCTGCATCCACGGTAAAGCCATGGGTCAAAACGGCTTTGTAAGGCGCCACATTGTTCATGGCAACCGAGGCCAATAATGAGGATTGGAACCAGCCGCGATGCTGGTCAGAGCCTTCCAGATACAAATCGGCCGGAAATGTCAGCTGCACGCGTTTATCCAGAACACAGGCATGAGTCACGCCCGAATCGAACCAGACATCCAGGGTATCGGTCATTTTTTCGTAGTCTGCGGCTTCCGTACCGAGTAATTCCTCTTTTTCCAGCTCAAACCACGCTTCTATACCTTTTTCTTCAATCCGTTTGGCAACTTTTTCAATTAACTCACCGGTACGTGGATGCAGTTCACGCGTCTCTTTATGAACAAAAAACGTTATCGGCACGCCCCAGGTACGTTGGCGCGAAATACACCAGTCAGGGCGTCCTTCCAGCATGCTTTCTATGCGTGCTTGTCCCCAGTCAGGAATCCAGGCTACGCGCTTGACTTCACTTAATGCCTGTTCGCGTAATTTGTTTTGATTCATAGAGATAAACCATTGCGGTGTCGCTCTAAAAATAATCGGCGTTTTATGGCGCCAGCAATGCGGGTAACTGTGCAGAATGGCATGTTGATGTACCAGCTTGCCTTTGGCTTCCAGTACTTCCAGAACATGAGCATTGGCATTAAACACATGCTCGCCGGCAAAGAACTCGGTATTTGGCAGGAATACACCATCAGCACCGACCGGATTATCAACTGGCAAACCGTACTTCAGGCCGACGACATAGTCATCCTGTCCATGACCTGGCGCGGTATGCACTGCACCGGTTCCGGCTTCCGTAGTAACGTGGTCACCGAGAATAATGGGCACTTGCCGGTCATAGAAAGGATGTTGCAACAACTGATGTTCCCAGGCTGAACCTTTGCAGTAGCCTATAACATGATAATTATTGATCTCATAACGCAGCATGGTATCTTTAAGCAATGCTTCAGCAACGACCAGGCGTTCTGTTTCGCATTGCACGACTGCATATTCCAAATCCGGATTCAAGGCGACGCCCTGATTGGCAGGTAAAGTCCATGGTGTTGTCGTCCAAATCACCACAGACAAAGCGCCCCGGCCTTCATGCTCAGGCGCATGATGACACAAGCCCATAAAGCCGTCCTCATCAACTACCTGAAAACGTACATCTACCGCTGGCGAATGTTTATCTTCATATTCAACCTCGGCTTCTGCCAATGCCGAACCGCAATCGGTACACCAGTGTACGGGCTTGGCGCCTGTTGTGATATGACCTTTTTGGGCGATTTTTCCCAATGAACGCACGATGTCCGCTTCAAAAGCAAAATCCATCGTTAAGTAGGGATTGTCCCAATCGCCTAAAATCCCCAGCCGGATAAACGCTTCTTTTTGTATGTTGACCTGTTTGCCGGCATATTCACGGCAGGCTTTGCGAAATACGGCAGGAGAAACCTGAGCGCCGGGCTTGCCAATTTTCTTTTCCACCATCAATTCAATCGGCAAGCCATGGCAATCCCAGCCGGGCACATAAGGCGCGTCATAACCGTTCAAGGTTTTGGATTTAACAATGATGTCTTTCAAGACTTTATTAACCGCATGACCAATATGGATCTCTCCATTGGCATAAGGAGGTCCATCGTGCAGAATAAACTGCGGCCGTCCGGCAAAGGTTTGTCTGATCTTGTGATACAAATCGGCTTCGTGCCATTTTTTCAACCGTTCCGGCTCGCGTTGCGCCAGATTACCTTTCATGGGGAATGCGGTATTGGGTAAATTCAGTGTTTTTTTATAATCCATCGTCATTGTCTTTTAATCTCAGCAAAAATCTTTTTGGTCTCGGCCACATCCTTTTTGATCTGGGCTTTTAGTTGTTCCAGTGATTGAAAACGTATTTCATCCCTGATTTTTTGTTTGAAGAACACTTCCACATATCGCCCGTATATTTCCTTATCAAAATCGAATAAATGGGTTTCAAGAATTACCTTGGAACTGCCATCAACCGTTGGGCGCGTGCCTACATTAGCAATTCCTTCGAATTCAAAACCATCAATTCCCGTCATGGTAACGGCAAACACGCCATTAATAGGCGTATTTTTTCTAAACATTCTTATATTGGCAGTGGGATAACCGATAGTTCGGCCGCGTTTATCGCCATGAGCCACGCGTCCGCAGACCGAATAACAATGCCCAAGCATGCTCTCGGCCTGCGCCAAATTACCTTCAACAAGCGCATCCCGGATCAGGGTGCTGCTTATACGCTGTCCCGCTACCTGGTATGATCCGGTATCTTCAACACTAAAGCCATGGAGCTTGCCTTTTTCCTTGAGCATGGCAAAATTACCGCGCCTCGCCTTGCCAAAATGAAAATCATCGCCGACCACGAGATGTTTAACATTCAATTTCCTGATTAAAATATCATCAATAAACTGCTCGGCATCACAGTTGGCGAAATAACGATTAAATCGCACTATCAGTAAGTTATCAACCGGCAATTTAGCAAATTCAATTACTTTTTCCCGCAAACGCATCAAACGTGAGGGGCAATTATCACCAAGAAAATATTCCAGCGGCTGAGGCTCAAAGATCATGATCACCACCGGCAAATCCAAATCTTTACCACGCTCATCCAGTTTTTTTATCACCGTTCGATGACCTAAATGCAAACCATCAAAGTTGCCTATAGTCAATACGCAACCGTTTTTGAACGGTTCCAAATGAGATAAACCTCTAATTAAATGCATGATCCTTTTGATGACACAAAGATTTTCATTTTATCATGAGAAACAGTTAAATGCGGCAGTTATCGGTGCTGAGCAAACGATAAAACCGTTTGCCATCTCTTCAGGCCCACATGGTTTTAATCTCGTTTTTACCCTGGGCAACAGGCAAATGTCGCAACTTTCACAAAATCATGGGCAAACGCGTCTTCTGCAAATAAGCGTTGTAAAAAGCTGGGAATTTTAAATGCTACAAAAAACGCATCGTTAGCAATATCGGCACCAAAAATGCCGGCAATTAACATATCCTGTACAAATCCGAGAACACGGGGAATAAGAGTCATACGATTCACAATCGCTTTCGATTTAAACAGCAGGCTACTCAAGCTTTCTCCTTTAGTAAAACGTTTATGTTGACAATATTATCATTTAAAAAGATAATGCGGGGCTATTTAACTTACACACCCAAGCACGAGATACTATGGCTAATACAGCACAAGCTAAAAAGCGCGCGAAACAAGCGGAAAAAAGCCGTATTCGCAACGCAGGACAACGTAGCAACCTACGGACATTTGTAAAAAAAGTTATTGCCGCGGTTAATGAAGGCGACAAAGAGAAAGCACAAGCCGCATTTAAAGTTGTTGTGCCTATTATCGATTCCGCAGTAAACAAAGGGATTATTCATAAAAATAAAGCCGCCCGCGGAAAAAGCAGACTAAATTCAAAAGTAAAAGCTATCGCTTGATAGCTTGGATTTACTTGATAAAAAAGGCCGGACTCTTCGAGTTACGGCCTTTTTTATTGGTTTAATAAAAGCCACTCCTTACCTGTATCCAATAAGAACAAAGCTTACAACAGCTGGTTTAATTTAGGATATTCGTTTATCAGTTGTTGCCGGAAAGCTTCAATAGTATTTTCATTATGACGTTCGTTTCTAGGAATAGGTACAATGATTTCGCTGATAACGGTCATCGGAGCCGCTGATAAAAAGATAAGTCGATCAGCCAGGGCTATTGCTTCACGCAGATCATGGGTGACAAATAGCACAGTATGCGGACGTTCTTGCCAAAGTTTTAGCAACAACTCCCTGGCCTGTCGTGCTGTCGGGGCATCCAGCGATACAAAGGGCTCATCCATGAGTAATACATCGGGATCAACGGCAAAAGCACGAATGATTGAAACTCTTCGGCTCATGCCTAATGACAGCCGCTCAGGGTAAACATTTTGAAACTGGGTTAATTGCATGACTTTAAGCAATGGATCGATGATATCCGGAGATTGGTTGCTATCCAGCACTAATTCGATATTTTCTCGCACTGTTCTCCACGGCAGCAAGCGTGGATTCTGGAAAATGTAGCCAATTTTGGGGTGTGTATGTTGCTGACTAGCCAGGATTTCCCCTTCGTAATCATTATCCAGACCGGCAATAATATTCAACAATGTCGTTTTACCGCAGCCGGATGGACCCACCAGGCAAATAAATTCGCCGGATTTGAGCGATAGCTTAAGATCTGCAATAGCTAAATGTCGCCCTGCTTGTTCTATGGCAGGGTAAGCCTTGCTTTTGATGTTGATTTGAATATCAGTCATCGCCGCCACCGTTGGGATTTTTTATCCAGTGGTTTCAAAATCAACAGCTCTATCAGTTGAATAACGGAAACAAAGGCAACCGTATAAGCCAGAATGCCGGCAACATCAAACAATTGAAAAAACAAATGCAGTTGATATCCCATTCCGTTGCTACGGCCTAACAACTCAACCACCAGAATAATTTTCCAGATTAATGCCAAACCGGAACGCGTTGCCCCCATAACAAAAGGGTGCAGTTGCGGCCAGATAACATGAGCCAGGGTTTTACGCTTGCTAAAATGAAAGCAATGCGCCATGTCCAATAAATCCTGGTCAAGTGTTCGGGTGCCTTCTCTGATGGTAACAATGACATTGGGCAATTTGTTAATCACAACGGCCAATATGGCAGCGGATTCGACCAGACCAAACCAGACATAGCACAAGATAATGGTAACCAGAGCCGGAATATTTAAAAAAATAACCAGCCAGTTGTCAAAAAAAGCATCCATTTTTTTATTGCGGCCAAGAATAATGCCAATGGCACAACCCAAAAACATGGCGATAGTGAAACTGACCACCAGTCTGAGCAAGGTAACGCCCAAGTGAAAGGGAAGTTGCCCCGACCTGCAACTTTGCCAAAAAACTTTGGCCACCATTTCCGGGGACGGGAGTGTGTTGCTATCCAAATAGATAGCCAAACCCTGCCACACTGCTAAAAAAGCCAGTAATGACAAGCTGGGCAAAAAAATCCTGGGTAGTGTCAAAACAAATCTTTGCTATTGAATAGACCAAAATGTGCCGGGTTGGAGATAAGCTGATTTACCGGTTAACTGGTTGTTACTTAAAGTACGGAGCATTGTATAAATACGAGCCGCCGCTTGTTGTTCCTTTTCACCCCATTGTTCAATACCACCTTCACAATAACCTTGCCGCAGTTTGGCTTGGGTGGATACATCATCGGTTTGAGTCAAAGGAATGACTTTTTGCCAGGCAGCATCAGAAGTGCACAAGCGGTTTTTAGCCTGTTTGCTGGCTTTAAAGAAGCTGTTGATGGCTTGTTTATGACCTTCCGCCCAGCTTTGCTTGAATACATAACCAATGTTAGGCACGTTTTCAGCTATACCCAAACCTTTTAAAATGCCTTTGCCGTCGATGATTTGTCGATAACCCTGCGCTTCAAGCCTGGCAGCAAAATGCCAATAATTAAGTACGGCATCAACCCGGTTTTGCTTGATTTGTTCATTGATTAAAGGTGGCGCGCCAAAGATTTTTTCTACAGTCGCATTCAAATCAAGCTGTTCTTTTTGTGCCAATGCCTGTAACAATAACCAGTTTTTATCCAGTTCGCCGCCGGCAATGCCAAGACGTTTACCTTTCAGGTCTTTTATGGAATGGATAGGGCTTTTTTCAGGAACTACCAGGGCGCCCGAGGTATTTGAATAGGGGTAAAAAGTAAAGTCAGCGCCAGTTGAGCGAAGACTGGAAACCCATATCCAGTCAGAAACAATCATATCGACAGCGCCAGACTGCAGGGCGATTTTGCCTGCTTCCGCATTGGCAACATGCTGTATTTCCACTTGAAAATCAGCTGACTTCGCCTGCGGATCATCTTGTAAAGCCGACAGTTCCCATTCGAGCGTACCGGAAGCCTGAACGCCAATGCGGATAGTGGTTCTTTCTGCTGCAAAACTGTTGCATGATGCAAATAAACAAAGACCAATAAAAAAGACATTTAATTTCATGAAGGCTATCTCGATCGGCAGATGTTGAAAAACTGCTTATTCTATCTGTATGGTGAGGTTCGCGCGAGAATGTTTCTAATATTATCGCTTGGAAATTTTGTTGCGGCTATAAATCACTGAGTTACATTTAACAGTCGTTTGTACCTAACCAAAAAGACAATACAGTGGCTGTATGGGATAATATTTAATTATTCATGCCCATAACGACTTCATGCAATTCCCCACCCAGCGGCTACTACTCATGCGAGCAACCTGGCTCAAGATTCATCTTTACCTGGCATTAATCGCGGGATTTTTTTTCGCACTGATGGGACTTTCCGGCAGTCTTGGCATTTACCGCGAAGAACTGGATGAACTGTTGAATCCGCAACTGGTTATCGAGCAGCCGCAAGGCAGCTATCAATCCCTGGATCGGATCATGGTTTCGGTACACGCTGCACATCCAAACCGTTATGGTTCATGGACTCTGGAAATGCCCAGATCTCCTCATGGCATGATCACCGCCTGGTACGATAAGCCCACGGAGACTTTCTTCGAGCTTTATGCGCCACTCATGGTGTCGGTAAATCCTTATACAGGCGAAGTTGTTGCCAACCGTTTCTGGGGCAAAACAGCAACGACCTGGCTGCTTGATCTGCACACCCAGCTTAGGCTGGATCGTTTTGGCTGGAACGTTGTGGGTTTTTTGGGCTTATTGTTGATAATTTCTTGCGGTACGGGACTTTATTTGTGGTGGCCGGGAATAAGCGAACTAGGGCAAGCCTTAAAGATTCGACACCGTGCCGGCATGATGCAACTGGCCTTTGACGTGCATCGCCTGTTAGGTCTGTTCAGCGCAGTAGCCCTGTTATTGCTGGCATTCACCGGCTTTCTCCTGAGCTATCCTTCAGTGCTGGAATTCCTGGCAGGTTCATCAGGTATGGAGCATGGCCAAACCGGCCGCAATATTACCAGCACAGCGGTCCCCAATAATCATCCCACCGGTTTGGCGGCAGCGTCAATTGTTGCTCAAGGCCCCTTTCCGCGCGCCGAACTTCGACGAGTTACCACGCCAACAGGTGATACCGGAATCTATCGCATCAATTTGCGGCAAAGTAGCGAGATTAATCAGAGACATCCGTTCACAACGGTATGGGTGGATCGCTGGAGCGGTCAGATCAAAGAGGTGCGCAATCCCGCCAAATTTTCGAAGGGTGAAATTTTTGCTAGCTGGATATGGCCTTTACATACCGGCGAGGCTTTGGGCGCTACAGGCCGATTCGTCTGGTTTTTTGCAGGTCTTAGCCTTTTCGTTCTGTATTTCAGCGGCTTGCTGCGGTGGTTATGCCGGAGCGGCAAGGTTCGTGATCGTGAAGTGAATTTTGCGGCACTGAGGCCCTGGTTATATCGAATAAGAGCAATCATCTACCGTTCAGGTTTGAAGATTATTTTTCTTGTGCGTTTATTGTTGCAAAAAACAAAGCAAAGTGTGCCATACATCATGATGGCGTATGTAACACTCTTGCAATGGGTCAGACGGATGCGCCAACTAATGAATAAACGGCTCCTGACAAAATAATATAGCCGGTGTTATCATTTCAACTCTCCGTTAAATAAAGGGGCGGGCAATATATTATGGCGGCTCAATTAGAAACTGGAAAAAAGGCATTGAAGGGCGCATTATAACCAAGCTTTCCACCATTTTAGGTTTCCGCCGCAGTTTGGAACCGGAAAGAACCAAAATCCAAATAATTTAGAACAGGGGACAGCGTATGTTAAAAAATAAATGGTTAGGTCTTTTACTGATAAGCCTGCTGCTTCTTACCGGCTGCCAATCGACGGGGGGGCAGTTTTCGGGTTCCGCTTCGGACATTACTCGTGATTCGAATGCCGCACTTCAGGATCTTTACGCAACTCACCCGGAAGCCAGACAATTGGCAAGGCGGGCCAAAGGCATACTGGTCTTTCCAGGTATTGTCAAAGCCGGCTTTCTGGTTGGTGCACAATACGGGAGTGGCGGGGCCTTGTTTAAAAAGGGCAGAACAGCAGGTTATTACAATATCGTCGCAGGATCTTACGGTTTGCAAGCTGGCGTACAATCATTCAGTTATGCCTTATTTTTCATGGACAATGCCTCGTTGAACTATCTGGATCGTAGCGAAGGCTGGGAAATCGGCGTCGGCCCAAGTGTTGTCGTTGTCGATGAAGGAATCGCAAAATCACTCACTTCCACGACATTGCAAAATGGCGTGTATGCGTATATCTTCGATCAGAAAGGTTTGATGGCCGGAATAGGACTGCAAGGCTCAAAAATAAGCCGTATTCATCCGGATTAATGTCAGGAAGAAAAAGTTCTGGTTTGGGTTAAGCGGAAACCGTCGGGGCATGCCGCTTAACCTATCTGGTCAGTAAATAAAGCTTTCAGAGGGTATTAACTGTCCCAATCAGCTATAACGGAATACACCTCACACCCTTTGTGCCAATGCCTTTAGGTCTGAAAACCGGTAAAGGAACCGGGTTAGGTAAGCACGCAGAATGTCGCGTTCTTTCTCATCCCTCTGATTATTTAGCTGAATTAACCTACCCGCCAAATGCCTTTATGTTCACGTTTGCCCTTTCAAGTCCGATATACTGTGTAAGATCATACCAATTGTTGTCCGAGGCGAAGAGAAAGCTCTGTCCGGCATAGGCATTGGCGGCGCTGCTGTAGCCTTCGAGTGGCACTTCCAGCGGTATTGGAAAGTTATACCCAGGGGTAGTCAGCGTTATGACTACGGAAAAACGCTTGCCGCCTGTGACTGCGGGTGGTGCTGTGCCTGCGGCGTAGGAGGCGATCGTGTTGTAGCCGCTCCTAGCTACTGTCCCGCTGATTGTCTTAACCATAGTCCCACTTACAGGGTTGCCAGCCACGACATTTTTGTAAATGGAAATTTGATACTTCGAATTCGGGACCGGCGTGTAAAAACTCACCGCTTTTATATTTGCCGCCTTGGCGGAAGCCAGGAACACGTTGGCGAATTTCGCCGAAGTTGTTCCCCAGCCGGCTGAATTGACCCAACCAAGCGGATCATACTCGTAAGCGCGCTTGTAATTGGTGGTCGCTTGAGCATTATAGAATGCTGTCCCCAAGATCAGGGATTTATCATAATAAGACAGGTAGAAGTAGCCGCTCTCTCCCCAACCCTTGCCCCAACTGTTTCTTACGATAAACGCGCCATTGCCTGGCGGTTGAAGGCCGGACTTGAATTTTGTCTTGGAAAAATTGTCGTCCCAGCCGACGATGGTTACGGCATGGTTGCCACCCGTTTTGATAGTGTAATAGGCAGCGTTTGTCGGGTTGTAATAGTTGGCCTCATACTGGAAACTAACAAACACCGCACCATAGGTCTGGACTGCGGTTTTCACTGTGGTGTTGTAGGTTGGGCCAGGGGCGCTTCGGTTTGGAATGAACCAGACATTCTGAATATGCTTTTGGATCGCGACACCAGGTGCGGATTGTGGCCCAAGTGCATAAGGGTAGGGAACGTCAACTTCGTTGAGGGGGCCGCTCCACCTGGCAAGGTAGGCAGTTGACATAAAATGATTGCCACCCTCGCATTCTCTGGAGTCAAAACCATGATACTGATTCACGTCAGCTTCTGAGAAATTCCTGGTTTCTTTGGTTGCAGCCTTGTATTTGAGAAAGGATTCCAGTGAGCCGTAAGAAGCAAATGCCCAGCAGGAACCACAAGCGCCCTGATCTTTAATAGATGTAACCCCATTGACGGTGCGTAAATCAAATGTTGTTGGCAATGCCAGCGCTTTCACGGTATTCAAGCCAATCGGCGCCACTTCTTTGGGAATTTGTAACGGCGGTGGAATATATCCCAAGGAATAGCCGTCACTGGTCTGGCTTTGTGGGAAATTGGTACTCCGGTTTTCCAAATACTTGATAAATTGCGGATTCACCGGCGCCAATTTTAGCCCACCATTCTCCGGTGGAATACTGATCGGGGCCGGGACATACCCCAAAGAATAACCCTCACAGGTCTGATTTTGCTGATTATTAGTGAATTGCGGATTCAGAGGTGCCAAACTTAGCCCGCCACTCTCGGGAGGAATACTGATTGGGGGCGGGATAGACCCCAAAGAATAGCCATCATTGGTAAACTGCGGGTTTGCCTGGGCACATGCTATCGCGGCTATGGCGATTGATACTGCTATAACACTAGCCTTTATATTTTTATTTAATGAAGTCATTTTTTATGTCCTTCCCTTCTTCAATCAAGGGTTGTTGTTTGTTATCTTTTCTTCGATTACTGAAACAGCTAAACCCGATGGGTGGACAAAAATCTGTTTTTTTTTGCCAAAAACAAAGCCATATTCGGCAGTCTTGTTTCTTAATACAGCACTGTTCTGTACCAGCTTTTTCTTCTAGCAGATTCGGAATCTTTCAAGCTTATGCCTTTCTGAAGTTGCACTTTTTAAACATGATTATTTCCTTGTTATTTATCTGGTTTATCGCGAATATGACAGTCAATTAGACTGATGGTTCGGCAAAATCACAAAAATTTACGGAGAAAATCTTTGGCCTTGGAAGTGAAAGCTTTGTTTCTGACAGTATTTGAATATCTATCAGGCATCTTTTAACGGGATTCCAGGAACTCTTGAAAGCCTGCACAGTCTTTTGGGTGTAGTTTTCCTGGATAACAAGGATATTTATTCTTTATTCATTCGTCTTTGGTATGATAGTTCTATTCGATATAGTCTTATATATCGAATATTTATAATAATATTTGGGAGTCAAAATGAGAAAAATTAACAAAACACCTTTAGCCGCTGCTATGGGTGCTGCTTTTATTTCAACGTTCGCTGCAACCGCGGCCAATGCTGAAGCAAATCCTTTTGGGATGACGGAACTGTCTGCCGGTTATATGCAGGTTGCTGAAGCCGATACAGCCAAAAAAACAGGAGAAATGGCATGTGGCGCTGCCATGGGTGGAATGGCCAAGCCGAAAGCTCCCGAAGGTGCTTGTGCAGGTAGTAAAAAACCAGCTGCCTCTGCTGCTCCTGCAGCAGCAACTAAAGCTACCGAAGGTTCATGCGGCGACATGATGAAAGACGGTAAAATGAAGCCAGGTATGGAAGCTGCTTGTGGCGCTATGATGAAAGGTAAAGAAGGCGCTTGCGGCGAAATGATGAAAGGCGAATCCATGAAGGGTAAAGAAGGCGCTTGCGGCGAAGGCAAGAAGCCTGCGACGGCGGCTCCTGCTGCTCCAGCAAAATAAGAGTTAATTGGGCATTGCTTATGCCCGTTTTAACTATTTCAATATGGAGGGCATGACATCATGCCTTCCAGTTCCTGGCAAATCACTTACAGCTGTTTTTATGGACACAACTCAACATCTTGTTCACGGTGCCGGCTTGGGTCTGCGGCGGCCTTTTTTAGGTCAGCTTGTTGAAGCACCTCCGCAAGAGGTCGATTTTTATGAAGTCGCTCCCGAAAACTGGATTACCATTGGCGGCAAATACGGTAAACAGTTTCGTGCAATGACCGAACGTTTTGATTTTGTTTGTCATGGTTTATCTTTGTCAATAGGCAGCACTGATCCGCTGGATGAAAAATTCGTGCGCGATGTCAAACAATTCATGGCCGAACATCAAATAAAGTTTTACAGCGAGCACTTGAGTTATTGCAGTAAAGATGGGCATTTATATGATCTGATGCCTATTCCATTTACCTCGGAAGCGGTTTTGCATGTCGCCGCACGTATCAGGCGCGTGCAGGATATTCTGGAGCAAAAAATAGCTATCGAAAACGTGTCCTACTACGCAGCCCCCGGTCAGGAAATGGCCGAGATAGAGTTCTTCAATGCCGTTATTGAAGAAGCCGATTGTGATGTTTTAATTGATATTAATAACATTTACGTCAACAGTGTTAATCACAACTATGATGCCGAGGCTTTTTTAAAGGCTATGCCGGCACACCGCATTGCTTACGCGCATATTGCTGGACATTATGTGGAAGCTGAAGATTTTCTGGTCGATACGCACGGCGCCGAGATTATTGACCCCGTATGGAAGCTGTTAGGCAAAGCCTACGAGCTGTTTGGCGTGTTTCCGACCCTGTTGGAACGCGACTTTAATATTCCCGCCATACCTGAGTTATTAAAAGAAGTTAATGCCATCAGAACGATGCAAAATGCCTGGGGAACACAGCATGAAAAACAGTATGCTTAAGCCTGACAGGCGTGTTGACTTTAGAAGTAAACAGAATGAATTTGCAGCGTATATAAGAGATCCGGAAAACAATCCGGTGCCTGCCGATGTTAAAGAGCAGCGCATGGCCATGTATAGAGAGTTGTTTTTCAATAATATTGAAGGCTTTCTATCGGGCAATTTTCCGGTTTTAAGAAAAATACTTGATGACCAGCAGTGGTATGCACTGGCTCAGGATTTTTATGCAAAACACCCGTGCCAATCGCCGCATTTTTCAGAAATTCCGGAAGAGTTTCTGGCTTATTTGCAAAATGAACGCAATGGCTCAGGGGATTTGCCCTTTATGCTGGAACTGGCTCATTATGAATGGGTGGAAATGGCACTATCCATCGCCAAGGAGGAGGTGGCTGCCACTAATCAGGATCTGGATAATCTGCTTAACCGGAATATCGCTTTATCAACATTAGCTTGGCCGCTAGCTTATCAATATCCCGTCCATAAAATAGCCCCCGCTTTTTTACCTTTGAAAGCGCCTGAGCAACCGACATTTCTGATCGTCTACCGCAACATTGAAGATGATGTGAATTTTATCGAAATTACGCCGCTCACTTACCGTTTACTGGAAATAATCCAGGAACAAGAGAGCTTATTGGCTGAAGATTGTTTAAAGCAGATTGCCCGAGAGTTGAATCATCCTGACCCGGAAATCATTATTGCAAGCGGCTTGCAAATTTTAAAAGAATTGGCCGGAAAAACGATTATTACTCTTACTTGAGCCGTTCAAATAGTTGTAGAACTAATGCCATATTTTCCAGTTTATGTCACTCAGGAACTTTTCTAAAACGCCGTAGTCTTTTTAATTTGTAAGACCCTGTTGAAGCCTTTTGTGTTTTCATCTCTTATTAAAATCAACAGAATAAAGCAACAGAATGGCAAATAATGTAATTGCAATAATTCCATAAGAAGAGGACCATATTGCAAGTGGAGAACTTAGGCTTTCACTCCATAATAATTTCTAGAATTCAGAATCATATGTTTTTTTATCCAACCAGGAATAAACGCCATGACCAAAGAAGAACTATTAGCAAAAATGCAAGCCACCATTAACGAACAACAAGCAAAACTCGAAGCGCTTAAAGAAAAAGCTTTAGATGAGTCGAATGAAGCGATTGATGATGTTAAAGCTGCGATTGCCGATTTGGAACCCAAGTTAGAGCAAGCAAAAGCTAAAGCTGCGGAAATAGCAGAAGCAGCTGATGATAAATGGGATGATATAAAACACTCGTTGGAGTCAGGATGGGATGAAGCAACTGCAAAATTGGAAGAAGGCTGGAATAGCCTAACCTCGACCGTAAAATCATTTTTCTCTTAAAAATGAGAACAACTACTAATGATAATGTGCAAGTTTCATTGGTAAATTAAGATTAGAAAAAACTCGGAAATAACAGTAAACATTTTATTTGCTGTTACTTCTGAGTTTCATAATTATATTGCTGATATTTTTCCCGGCACTTATTTTTTTGCAGCAGCAGAAAAAGTATCGCAAGTTTCTATATTTCCACTTTCCATGCCTTTACGAAGCCAAAAAGTGCGTTGCTCCGATGATCCGTGGGTAAATGATTCCGGGCTTATTCTTCTTCCCGCACGTTTCAAAAGGCGATCATCTCCTATTGCGGAGGCAGCTCTGAGGCCTTCATTGATATCTCCGGGTTCCAAAAGACTGCGATATTTATCTGCGTAGTGAGCCCATACCCCCGCAAAACAATCCGCTTGTAATTCCAATAAGACCGATAAAGCGTTAGCTTGAGCGGCACCGCTACGTAGTTGCAAATCGTGGACTTTGCCGGATATCCCCAGGAGATTTTGCACATGATGGCCAACCTCGTGGCTAATGACGTACGCTTGAGCAAAATCGCCCGGGGCGCCCAAACGATCCAGTTCCCGGAAAAATCCCAGATCAAGGTAAACCTTTCTATCGCCAGGACAATAGAAAGGCCCTGTTGCTGCGGAATTATATCCGCATGCGGAGGAAACCTGATCGGAGAACAGAACCAGCTTGGGCATCTGATATTGCAGGCCCATGCGAGGAAAAATCGTGGCCCAGGTATCTTCGGTATCCGCCAATATGGCGGATACAAATTGAGCGGATTCATCGTTGCCAGGCGTTTGTGCAGGGGAAACAGCCGTTGTCGAACTGTCCCCAACGTAGCCTTGCGATAGCATCGCCAAGAGTTCCAGAGGGTTTTCTCCCAATAGGACGCCTATCAGCATTACCACCACCAGCATACCGCCGCTCAGCTTGATCGAAGTACCGCCGATACTTGAACCGCGGCGATCCTCAACGTTATCGCTTTGTCTGCCTTTTTTCCATAACATGAAGTTTACACGCCAAACCTGATTGAAGAGATAAAAAAATACTCAAGTTAATCTGTCAGTTACATTGCAAGTAGCAAAAGACAATTCTTCAGCGGCTGCAAATGCGGCTGATTTTAAGGGATTCTTAAATGTTGGCCCGGATTGATGCGGTCCGGGTTGCTTAAAATATCCCGATTTGCATCAAAAATACGCGGCCATTGATTGCCATCGTTATAGAACTGTTTGGCGATCTTGGAAAGTGTATCGCCGCTAACTACTGTATAGGTACGAGCAGACGAAGCGGCCGAACCAATGCCTGTATCGACAGGAGCAGCGCTAGCGGTTGTTTGTTGAGAATCGGGCGATTGTTCCTCTTCATCCTTATTGCCAAAATAGGACGCTGCCGCTTTCGCTGCAACTGCGGCTCCCACTCCACCAAGAAGCACTTTGCCCCAGGTCGGGAAACTGCTTGTTTCGGGTACCTTGCCGTCCGGCGTGAGTTTATCGACCATAGCGGGTAAAACTTGCGAGAGCACTGATGCGCCTTCAGATTCAGGGATGCCCGCCTGTTGAGCCAGAGCAGCGATCTGGTCTTTGCCCAACACGTTAGCCAATGCCTCTGGGTTTATGTTCTTGTTTTCTCCCGTACCAATCCAGGACGCGGCAAGATCACCCAAACCTGAATTTTGCAGTTTATTAACCAGCCCGTCTATGCCGCCCATTTTTTGTAGCATTCCTAATGCTCCATTGACTAAGTTTTGGGTTTGGTTTTCTTCTTGTTCTGCAGAAGCACCTGCGGCGCCAATGGCAGACTTGAGTATTTCTGTGAAAATGCTCATAGGGTATCTCCTCGTGAAATTTGCATAAAAGAAAATGACCATCAGACACCAAATATTTTTAGAAACTACAAAAAAACTTCAGTGGCTTAAAAGCTAATTTATCGCAATATTGGTTGAAAAGATAGGGAATTTATACGCCTGAAATGTTTAATGTAACTGAGCTTTAGTTATAGAAAAAAACACATTTCATAACATAAATATAACAGCCGGTAATGCCCTTATGAAATAGAAGTTAACTCAAATAATTCTCTGTTCTCCATGAGTTTAGGCACATATAAATGGTTAAAAAACTAGATAATCTGCATAAAGAGCCAGTGCAAAACCAGTACCGATCTTGATTATTTGTCGTAGAAGTATGTGGTCAATCAACTGATCGGGAAGTAATTCGATGTTGGAATTGAAAGTGAGTATAAACTGGGAGGCTTTCCGCTCGGATGTCACTCGGGCTCATGAAAAAGAGAGCATTAGATACAACATGGGGGAAGCGTTCTTACTCTTTCATCTTTAAGGAAGAAAGAGTAAGAACTTGGATAGTTGTCTATGCTCATAGAGGCATAATAGAAGGGGGAATCCTTCAGAAAAGCAAAGTTAGAAACCAGCGTACTAATGCATGCGTAGTTTTAGCAATTTGCTGCTGTGAGGTTTCAAATTGCAATAAATAAATGTAACTATTTAGTTCAGTAATTCTTGCGGGATATTACCACCGTTCTGTGCGAGTTTTTGCAATACAGTTTTATGCAGCCAGACATTCATTTGGGCTGAATCGCCCATTGCCTGGGCTGGACAACCCAATTCTGTGGCAAGTTCTTTACGCGCAGTTAAACTGCTGTCAAGTCCAAGTAATTTTAATAAATCGACAATCGAAACTTTCCAGTTAAGCTTTTCTGCGCTGGCAGCGGCCAATCCTTCCAGTTTTGCTACGACATCGACTTCAGCAATTGCAGCAGCCGGAGCTGCCTGACTTGCAGCTGGTGCTTCAGCAGCGGCGGCAGTACGGATACCCAGTTTTTCAAGAATGGTATTAAAGAGGCTCATGGTTGATCCTTATATAAATTAGTTGTAGCGGAAATTTTGCATGACTGAAATACAAGCAATTAAACCCATGCAGAAATTGTGAGTGATTACTTTAGCACTATAGGCTAGTGTTAGTCATCATGTGCAAAACGATTCGACTTTAGAAAAGTCTGATTTTTCAAAATGAACACACAATCAATTACGTCGATTTTAATTCTCCCCTAAGCCCAATCCTCTTGCAGTGGCAGAAGTAATTTGTGTTCTTAAATCAATAGCATTGAGATCATCTCCTTGGTAGAGAATTCCGGGGCAATGGGAGTAATCACTAAGGTTGAAAGCAGGGGGTCAAGCCAATAGCTTATAAGCGAAGGCTGAAGCTATATTGAGCCGGTGCAAAGTAAAGTTGTATTAGTAAGCGTTTAACATTATAAATAATGATTCAATCCCCAGGAGCTCAATCTCATGCTAATCAAAACACTCGCTGGTTTTTTCCTTTCGTTATTCCTGCTTTCCATAGTTGCCTGTCAGGGCCGTGATTCAGTTCGATCGAAAGACCAGTTGTCCGGCGAAGCAAATCAAACGCTGGATTCTCCGTCGTCCTATTCGGGCATTTTGCCTTGTGCAAACTGTTCCGCTATCCGTTACACCTTGAATCTCTGGCCCGATAAGGCATTCTTTTTACGGTTGACTTATCTGGGCAAAGGGCAGGGTGAGGGAGATAGCTTTTATGATATTGGTAAGTGGGGGATAGACGATGAAACTCTAACCCTGATGGGCGGTAAAGATGCGCCGTACAGGTTCGCCATTAAGGATGCCGACACTTTGCGAAAACTGGATGCTGATGGCAAGGAAATCCAATCAAAACTGAATTATGATCTGACTCGCTCCAAACATTTTGAGCCACTGGAACCAAAGTTATCGATGCGTGGCATGTACAGCTATATGGCCGACGCCGGGCTGTTTCAGGAGTGTCTTACTGGCTGGCGTTTACCTGTTGCCCAAGTTGGCGACAATGCCTCGCTTGAAGCCGCTTACAGCAAATTCATAAGGGAACCGGGAGAGATTTTGCTCGTGAATCTGGAAGGTACTATTGCTATTCGCCCTAAGATTGAGGGTGAAGGAACCCAACCCACCCTGATTGTCGAGCATTTTGGCCAGATATGGCCCGGTGAAACTTGCGGCCCGGGTTATTCAACCGCCAAGCTGGAGAACACCTATTGGAAGTTGGTGCGGCTGGGCAACGAGCCGGTTGTTTTGGAAGAGGGGGACAAGGAACCCTACATGACACTGATGCCTCAGCGAAACGGGGTGCAAGGATTTGCAGGTTGCAACCGTCTGATGGGCAGTTATGAGCTGAAAGGAGAAAATCTGAGATTCGGGCGTATGGCGTCGACACGTATGGCTTGCCAAAATGGCATGGAACTGGAGAACTCATTTATGCAGGCATTGGAGTCGACTGCAAAATGGAAAATAGAAGGAGAGCATCTTGAACTAAGTGACTTAACAGGCACTCTTGTGGCACGTTTCAAGTCGAGATACATGAAATAGCTGGATCGGTGACTGGAAATACTTGCAAGGGTTAAGGGTAATACCACCAATGCCCTTGATCTATATAGTTGAAATGCTAAATTTATATTCGCGTAACTTGGCTTGATGTACTAAAAGAACTATACAGGACTGGGTTTGCAAAACCCGTCATGCTCAGGAGGCAATATAACCCCATTGCTTAAACTGGTCTTGTAAATCCGGGTCGTCTTTGAAAGCAACATAGAATAAATATTCAGAAGCCAAATCTAGTTCGTTAGACCAAACAACGGTGCTATGTTCCACCTTGAAGTCTTTGAAGTTGGATTCGTTTTTTAACGCAGAGAAGATCGGCCTTTTATCATTAAATATTGTTTCTTTTAGATTTGCCAAGCCTTTCCTACCGTTATTAAATACAAGGCTAATACAGTAATTACCTACATAACTCGCTTCATTTATAGCTAACATTGCTGACTGCCTCTTTATACCAATGGTTCAATTTTGTGGTAATTTCCCGTTTCCTTAATACTATTCCAGTTTTCCAGCAATTCAACTTGATGTTCTAGCGCCCATTCAACAACCAAGCTCATTACCTTTGGTGGCAATTTACCTTCAATCAGTCTCAAGTTGTTAATAGAGATCGATGCTCTAAACTCATTATATTCGGCATGAAAGTGAGGTGGGTTGTGTTCATTAAATTACAATCCCAAGAAACCTGCTTATTTCTGGCATGATATTGTCTCCATTTATTACCTAACCCAAAGCTCCGCTGGACCTGATCTCATTGCTAGACCCCATTGATTCAAAACCCATCGGGTTTAGCTCGATACCCAAAGATAAAACAGCCGTGAGCAATTTCGGAAATCATGCCACATCGAAACATCGAAATGCAGGCCATAAAAGCATGCTGAACTACCCTGCAACGGAAGCTTTATTATTAAAAAGCAACAGTGGTTGCGGAGCAATTTAATGTAGTCACGCGATTAGTTTGAATTACACCGTGGATAAATTGTGGGCCGCCAATGGAATCAGACGCATGAGTAATTAAAAATTTGGTTTTAAAATTGGTTTGGTTACCAAAATCAGTGACATATACATCAGGCAGTAATAGCGTCATGGTGTCCGTATATAAATCAGGAACACTGGTTTTGACCATGCTAATCAAATTACCTAATACGGTTTTCTGCAACTTTATTTCGTCGCCAAATGCTGAATAATTTCGCTTACCCACAGAGATGTTAAGTATAGGATCACCAGACCAGCTGCTAGACGAATAAAGTACGGTAATGTTTTCAGAGCGGCATATAAATAAATCAGCAGGAGTTAAATCAGCAAAGCAAGCGCTGCTGGCTAGCATAATACCAAATAATATAGAGAATTTTGCAGTGCATAATTTTGTCTTGAACATAACCGTCTCCGAAGTGAAATATTGTTATTGCCTACGTAAAAATAACGGGTGTACCTGACACCGTTACAGGACTTGTTTATAAAATAAAACCCAAACCGCCCCTTTTGCCAATGAATACTCTAAGAGGGTCTGGATTTATAACTCAATCCTTAACGTTTTTAAACAATTTCAAGAAAAAAATGCAGTTAACGCAGAATAACAGAAACTTTGCGGACAGGGTTGCAAAACCCGTTCGGCTCGGCAAACAGGTGGAAAATTTGTTTTGCTTTATCTAATCCTATTGCGCTAGCATTCATTTCGGACTCCTCACATTACGCCAGAAATTCTCGGTGTATTTTATAGCTCAAAGGTTAGTGCGGAGCCCATATCATCAATCTAATGGCCGACCCCATTGATTCGATTATGCCCATTGGATTTTCTATTCTTCATAAGGAGGCCTCATGCACCACCTTTCATTCGCCGCAAAGATCGCTGGCTCATTATTCATACTTGTGTCGCCCTCGGCCACGGCCGGCCGAATGGCGAGCCCGTTGCTTGATGTCGGGAACGGAAGTATCCTCTATTGCTGGATCTCTAACGTGGGTAAAGATGGGGTGAAACCTCTGTCGGGGCAGGTCTTCGATCGCGACGGCAACGAGCTTAGCAGCACCGTGAGCTGTTTCCCCCTCATTGCACCGGGCGGAAGCTGCTCGATCTCCGCCCCCACTTCAAGAGCACGAGCGGTGCTTCAGGTCGAGGGAAGCGCACGGAACCTGCGCGGTTTGTGTATCATGACCGATGCTACGGACACGCCGCGGGCCTCGGCGGAGATGCGCTAGCCAAGTGGGATACGAGACTGTAAAAAAATTCTAAAGCCATTTTGAATTTTAAAATTCGGTAATTGAAAATCAATGACTTATAGCAAGTTTTTGCTTTTTAATCGATTTTAACGGTATTTGATAAAACTTTCACAGTCTCTTACATATTGAATACCTCATTAAACATATTATCTATAAACCAACTCCACCACAGGGATTTCCCATTGTTCAACCATGCAGCTTGAACGATAGCTTTCTTCACTGTCATCACGGCAAATCTTGATCATGGCAATGACTCTGACTGTCTCGATGCGTTCCAGTTTTTCAACCCAGTCCTGATAGCCTTTTTGAGACAACTTGGCAACGGTTACTTCCCCATGCTGCAAGACAACTTTGCCGTTAATAGCGGCAATCGACAGTAAACTGCCGGGGATGAGCGCAGCCAGGTGCTGGTGAATGGGGTTTGTTTCAGGAAATCGTCCTGCAAAACTAAGATGAAAATCATTTAAACCGAGCAAGGCATAGTGCCGGGAAACTGTCAGTTGATCGGCTTCCTGACTTATCACTGCATCCCGGCGTAAAGTAAAGTCGCCAGTTATTTCATTCAGGAAGGGATTAACTGCGTCTTTTCGCTGCATTAAACAGAGCGTTTCCCTGGCGCGTGTCATCGCCACATAAAGCAGGCGGCGCTGTTCTTCCAAAGAATCCTTTGTCCAGCCACCATCCAGTATCACTACATGTGAAAACTCCATGCCTTTGACGGAGTGGATGGTTGTTAAAAACACACCGCGTCCCAGGCGGCGCTCTTTACGTTGCTCTGTGAGCGTTTCATAGAGAAACTCCAGGGTTTGTTCTGTTGAAACTTCGCCATCATTGGTCTCTTTCTGCCAATCCAGCAGAATATCTTTAAGCTGTTCAGCCCAAGGATTTTCCTTATCGTCCGGATAAGTTTCCGCCAAATAGTTCAACCAGAAACTCGCCGTGCTTACGGTTTTTCGGCTTTGCTTGAGGGCGGCTAAAAATTGGGCATTTTCCCTGATGCGAAAAGGCGGCGGCTGTTTGTCTGCGGGCAGCATCAGACTAACGGGAACGCTGTGTTCTTCCAGCAACGCTCTGACAGGATTGAGGAGTTGCCATTGTGTTGCCAGCACGGCGCATTGCGACCAATCCAGCTGGGTATCGAGTTGCCGCAAGCGTAACAATTCGTCAACAACGGCTTGAGCCTGCGCCTGCCTCGATGCACAGCGTATAATCTGAACGCGGCCACGCGCCAGAGTATCCAGTTGCTGCCAGCGCCCCCCGGCAGGCAATGATTTTCTGCCCTGATTAATACGAATTGGCTGCGCCACTTTCATGCGGTCTTTATTGTGCTGAATCAGCGCATTGGCCGCTGCAATGATATGAGCGCTGGAGCGGTAGTTTTCGACCAGATAATGTTCCTGGGCCCGGTAGTCTTCTTTAAATTGCCGGATAAAGCTGATATTTGCTCCGCGAAACGAGTAAATATTCTGGTCGTCATCACCGACCGCCAGAATAGTCAGTTTATTGTCCTCATCCAGAGTGCGGCCCGCTATGGCGGAAATCAGCTGGTATTGCTCTATATCAATATCCTGATATTCATCGACCAGAATATAACGGTAGCCTGCCAGTAGCCTGTCCCGGGTTTCATCGGCATCAAACCCCAATACGGTTTTTTCACCTTTTAATAAACTGATGGCTTCTTTTATCAGTTCGGCAAAGTTTTCGGAGCTGTGATTTTGGTTGTCCATGGCATGACCGGTCAAGCGCAAACTCAAACCATGATAGGTTTGGACGGTAACGCCTTTGGCATCGTCACCGGCCAAATCGAATAACCGCCGTCTTAATTCGGTAACGGCGTTGCGATTAAAACACAGCACCAGAATGGCACGAGCCGAAATACGCTTGACGCGCAACAAATAGGCGCAGCGATGCACGACGACGCGGGTTTTACCTGAGCCGGGACCCGCCAGAATCAGTAAATTATCGTCTTCGCCGCTTGCCACCAGAGCGATTTGCTCAGGATTATGCAAATCGCCGACGATGCGTTGAAAAGATTGCTGACTGGTGGCGCGCTCCAGAATTTCCTGACGATCAGCAAAATAGCGTTTAACAAATTCGCTTTTATCCTGCGAGAAATAGGCCATCACAAAGCCCAGCGCATGGCTGATTTTATCCAGCGCCAGTCGGGCATATTCATTAATCACATGAATCTGGAATACCCGCTCGCTGTAATGCTGCGATAAGGGTTCATAATCGCCTTTGTTATAACGGCGGCCTTTGGCTTCCGGCAGCAATTGAATCGTCATCGCCTGGCGGAATACCGCCAGGCCTTTTTGCAGCGTAATCACCCGTTGTTCGTGCAGAAAATTCAGCGCTCTTTCGATGGCGGCCAACGGGTCTTTAACTTCTGAAGACGCGATAAGGTCGGCTTTTAATCCGGCCAACAAATCTTCGGCGGCGAATTCCACCAGTAAATCTGCAGAACCCGGCGTGCCTTCCGGTATGCGTTCGATAATGCTCGCCAATACGATGGCAGCAATAGCCTGCCTGCGTTCTGCGGTCGCTACCAGCGCTTGCCAATCCCTGTTCAGCTTGACCGCATATTGATCGATACCTCGATAACGCACGGCAATGCTGCCTTTCTTGCCCGCCAAGCCCTGGCCGTCTTCAGCAAGGCTGGTCAGCAAGCCGCGCAATATCTCAGGGTTGCTGTCGCTGTACCCGGCATCAAGCAGGCGTTGATTCACCAGACGTAACGATAAAAGCTGCCAATTCTCGGTGTCGGCGTCGTGGGCTTCTTCCTGCAAAATCCTGAGCATGGCGCGTTCAATACTGCAAATTTTTGTTAATAGTGCGCTTGACGAATTGGCGACTTTATAACGGACATAGGCGGTTAATAGTAAACTCTTTTGAATGAGCCCTGCAGACGCCATATCGTAAAGACTGCGAATGACCCGTTGACTGGCGGTCTCCTGTTTTTTGCCGGGTTCCCGCTCTTCTTCAGTGTCGGCAAATTCACTCAGCTCTGCCAGGCTATCGGCGCTAAAACCCTCGTCGCTATTGGCATTCATCAACGTTTCCAGAATAGCCAGCCAGCGGGCTTGCTGACGTTTGGATAATCCGAGTCTGGCGATTTTCTGTTTCGCTTCGGCCATATCTTTAACCAGGGGCCGCCCCTGAAAAACCTGGGTGCGGTTCTCATTACGCAGAATAAATCCGGATCTTTCCAGCCAGGCGACTGCCGTTATGACTTTAGTGGCGGCATTAGGCGCGTCACTGTCAAAAGTCAGATCGGTATTTTCGTCGCGCAACAATTCACCCGTCGTGATGATGACATTGGCTTGCTTATCCTTTTTACTGTGTTTTAAGCCTTTCAGGATTTGCGCAATATCCCGCTGGTTAAGCTGCGATATCGCCGACATTTTGAACTGGGTTTCAATATCGGGATCGTCAAACAGCAATATGCAATCTGCCTCTTGTTGATCACGGCCTGCACGCCCTGCTTCCTGTAAATAATTTTCCAGTGAACCCGGTATGTCGGCATGGATGACCAATCTGACGTCGTCTTTATCGATGCCCATGCCGAACGCATTGGTGGCGGTGATGATGCGGGTCGTGCCGCTGATAAAATTTTCCTGAATATGCTTTTTTTCCGCCGTATCCTTGCCCGCATGAAAGGCTTCGACCTGCCAATCCTGTTGCTGCAAATACTCGGCGACTTCCTCTGTGTTGGCTCTCGTTGAACAATAGATAATCGCACTGCCGCCCTCATTGCCGAGCCGTTCCGATAGCAGGCGATTGATGCTGGCATACTTTTCAGCCTTGTTGGCTGTCTGCACTTCAAAATTCAGGTTGCTTCTTTCCACGCCGCCTTCAAAGACAGTTAACTCCTGGCCCAGGTTGGCGCGGAAATAATCGATAATTTCGTCTTTCACATCCTGCTTGGCTGTCGCGGTAAAACACTGCACCGGTGGCAGCAATGTTCCCTGCTCCCGTGCAAACTCCTTGATAAAGCGTGCGGCATAGAGATAGTCAGGCCTGAAATCATGGCCCCATTTGGATAAACAATGCGCCTCGTCAAAAACCCAGGCGCCGATTTCCCGATGGCTGATGGTTTTTCTAAACGTCATATTGCGCAGTTGTTCAGGCGACACATAAAGCACCGCTATATCGCCCATCTGTATCGCCTGCAATACCGCACCTCTTTCGGGAGCGGTCAACATGCCATATAAAGCGGCTGTATTGGGCGCGCCGGTTTTATTGCGCAAGTTGTCAACCTGATCCTTCATCAACGCCTGCAAGGGCGAGATAACAATTGTCAAAACACCGCGGCGTTGATAGCGCACTAGGGCAGGCAACTGAAAACACAGGGACTTGCCGCCGCCGGTCGGCAATATCGCAAATACCGGTTTATCGCACATAGCCGCTTGCACTATCGCTTGCTGCAAGCTGTCTCCCTGCAAAGTTGCAGGTTGCGGCCTGAAGGACGAAAAACCGAAATAGCGCTCCAGCTGGCTAACCGGATCATGCGTTTGGGCGCAATAGCTGCATTCCGGCTTATTGCAGGGAATATCCCGCAGTTGACTTAATACCGGCGCGACATCATGGAATTGCAGCCGGACCCAGGGCGGTAATACCGAATTACCGCCCGCTACCCGCAGCCAAGCCAGACAATACGCCAGAGCCGGCCGTTTTAGCGGAGCCGGTAAATAACTTAAAACCACCTTGTTAAAAGCTGTTGAGCACACGCGCCCTTGCGTCAGTTGTTTAAAACAATCGAACGCCTTGGAAGCCTGAATCGGCTCAGCGCCCATAGCGATTAAAGCGTCCTGCAAACCTGAAAATTGCTTGTCGCCGGAAAACACATAGTGATAAAAAGACAATATCCCAAAGTGTTGCTGTTGTTCCTGCAACGCCGCCCACTGATCCTGAAAAAGTGAAATCGCCAAGCGCGCATCCGCTAACGGATCATTTAAGCTGTCCCGGACCAGTTTGTAATCTTTGACCAGCCGGTGGTAGGGATTTTCAGGAAAAGCCAGTGGTGAAAGAAACAAGGTATCTACAACCGGCTTGTGTAAAAATTTAAGATCAGGAGCAATAGCCCGGCAAATAGAGAGGTCATGCCGTAAGATATTGTGACCTAATAAATAGACGGCATCACCGGCGAAATCATCCAGTTCAGCCAGCGCTTTTCTAACATCAAAAGGCGCTTTGCGCTGAAAGGTTTTATCTTTGAATATTGCGCCAATAGCGAAGATTTCACCGTTTTCATTGGTTTCCAAATCCAGGCTACAGTAGGAGGCGTTGTTTTCTGTCCAATCCAATTGAGTGAGTGACTAGCGAGTGTGGTAATTACCCTGAATTTAGCACTGTTGACTCAAAAGAGCCATAGATTCATCAAATGCGGTCTTTTTCATCGTAGTTATTGAGATTTCGGCAAACATTTTTACTATGAACACCAAACCAGTCATTATAAGCCTAAAGAACTTAATGCTTCCTAAAGTTCAGCGCCTGTTCAAACCGTCATAGCCGTTGGCGAGTCTGTAAAATGCGTCGCCAAAGCGGGTCGGCATGACTCTATGCCGTCTATTGGTTTGATTCCTAGCATCTTGCAACCTATCAGTTATTAGGTGAATTAAAATGTATCCTAAATAAGGTTTAAAGCAAATGGTCATGATCAGTTTTGCGGTGTAAAACAATATGTAACTTCCGCTACTATGAAATTCTGAAACTTAACAGTTAAAATACCAGCCGGCCCCAAACCTTATCAACAATCAAATAACAGCTAAGCCCGGTAGGGGGTAAGTAATATCCATCCAGCCGGAGTTTTTTAATCACATGCATGACGATGTCATTTTTGCCCTTGCCGGCATTGGTCTAATAAGCATTGCCTGCCAATGGATTGCCTGGCGAGTGAAACTGCAAAAGCCATTCGCGAATGCGGATTCATTGTTTTATTGGCAGATACAAGCCGGGACCATATTCGGGCTGCGCGTATGGATGGACTTGAGACCTATTATGGCAATGTCGTGTCCGAACACGCAGATCAACACCTCGCTTTGATTGGCGTTGGACGCCTGTTGGCTTTATCGGAGTATCCTGAAATCAATCTGATTGCCTGTTTCGCTTGTGCAACAAAGGATTTTCCAGGCTAAAAGTGACCAATCCTTCAAGCCTGCGAACCGTTATATCTGAATTTACAGAAGAGGAATTATTACTTTGAGAACGCGCATAGAAATATTGCGGCACACGTTGTACCAGATTATTTATCAAGCTCATACACCTGCCGGGCGAGGGTTCGATATTGCTCTGATCATTGTAATTCTAGCCAGCGTTTTAACCGTCGTGCTGGACAGTGTTGCTGAAGTCAGTCAACGGTATGGAGAACAGTTATTTGCGCTGGAATGGTTTTTCACAATTATATTCACAGCCGAGTATATGCTCCGAATCTTTTGCATACACAGGCCATTCAAATACATAGTCAGTTTCTACGGCCTTATCGATCTCCTGTCGATAGTCCCTTCGTATATCAGCCTTTTCATTCCTGGCTCTCATTACCTCCAGATCATACGCATCCTGAGAGTTTTACGGGTATTCAGAGTACTGAAGCTGGTCCGCTTTATCAATCAATCGAACATGCTCCTTAATGCCCTGTTGGCCAGCCGGCTCAAGATCACCATTTTTCTGTTTACCGTCTCCACCCTGCTGGTAGTTTTCGGTTCGACCATGTATTTGATCGAAGGCCCTGAAAATGGCTTCACCAACATACCGGTAAGCATTTACTGGGCAGTGGTGACGTTGACCACGGTGGGCTTTGGCGACATCACACCGAAAACCGTTCTGGGGCGCGCTATCTCGACAGTGGTTATGATTATAGGCTACGCCATCATCGCTATACCCACGGGCATATTCACCGCCGAACTATCCAGGGAAATGAAAAGACAAAACAATAGTCTAGGCCAAAGGATTTGTCCGATATGCCGGAAAACCGGGCATGAAGCGGATGCAAACTATTGCCGTATATGTGGAACGGAGCTGTAACGGCTGGCCGGAAAAAAGTCAGGCTAATACTGGTTTTCCTCGTTTACATAATGGCTATAGGTTGTGTATTATTTATATTAAGCATTTATGTAGTCTTTGATATTGGATTCTGGGTGAAGATGCTGTTTGGCTTACTTTCCCTGCTGATGGCGATATTGGCCTCGCTGCAAGCCTTTCTCAAATATTCGGAACAGGCGGGAAACCATAGCAATGCCAGTACCCGCTATCAGGCCCTGTTCAACGAAATCGATTAACTGCTTGTCATACCACCCAAGGATGCTGCGGCTTTGGGGGAATGGTGCAACAAGCTGCGTGAACGCTGGGACGCTCTGAATTTCGATGCACCCAGCATAGCGCGCAAGTTTAAACCGGAAGCTGAAGCCGAAACCGAGATTTCAAACCGTGAATCCAGCGATCAGCCGCCGGTTCAATGATATTGCCGGTGCAGCCAATCCCAGATAGCAGTACAGAAAAACTTAGATTTACTTGAATTCTTTTTAATTTAAGTCACTGAAATAGCTATGAAATAAAAATGTTCTAGCCGTTTGTTTTTCTGAGTAATTTAGGGTTTATTGTAGTAGTCCCGGACGTGGTTATCGGCAACAAACTGGTGCTGATGCAACAGATGCTAATTTCTGACGAGTAAAACACCCCCATGAACGCATTACTCGAAAATCTCCCAAACTGGCTGACCCATCCGACACTGCGCAAATGGAGCGAGGCGCTCCTCGGGCTGGTTTTTATCCTGTTCGTCTTCAGTGTGTTGCGCAGATTCTTGGCAAAACGTATCACGGCCCTGGAAACGCGTTATCACACGCGCAAAATCATCACCTTTATCAGTTACTTCGTCATTGCCATCTACATTGCCGCTCTGTTCAGTGACAGGCTGGGCCAACTCACCGTCATCTTCGGTGTCGTTGGCGCCGGCATCGCCTTTGTCGTGCAGGAAGTGATAGCCAGTTTCGCGGGTTGGGTCGCTATTTCTTTCGGGCAGTTTTACAGGCCCGGCGATCGCGTCCTGCTGGGCGGCATCATGGCCAGAGAAATTCTGTTAAAAGCGTCGACCGATATTGCTGGAGAAGACATACCGGGGGCTCAAGCGCAGTGGCGGATGATGGTGCATAAGTACCTGATCGAAGACGCCAAAGTCGAACCGATGGTGACCCTGGTCGCCAATGACAACTGGCTGGAATTCACTGTCCGCTACATAGTGAGTTATAAGCAATGCCGTTCCCAAAAAGACCTTTTGTTCACCCGCATTCTTGATGAGTTCGACAATACTGCGGGGAAGGTAAGCGTGGCATCAACCACAATGCAACTGGTTGACGCGCCTGTAGCGGACGTGCGTTTAAGAGGATACGAACCCCCTTGTCTAGAAAAAACATGAATATGTCGTTCGGTCGTTCCCACCGCTACAATTCTGGCCTTTTGTGCAGATTACTGCTGCTTGCCGTCTTGTTAATGGCGTCAGATGCCGGCGCCAACCATGAATCGCAAGGTCTGTCGTGCCCCTCTGCCGGCGAGGTGCGCTTTGAATTAGCCATCCGGAAAGACAAGTTGATTAAGCTGAAGACCGGGCTGGAAGCTTTCATTACGGGGAAAAGAAGTGCGGATATTCCACTAAACGCCTTGTTCATGATCGATCTGACCGATGCCGACGCGGTTGCTCACCGGCTTGAGGAATTGCAACAGGAGACTTCCCGGATAAAGGACGCAAGCAAGTCTCAAGATCCTTTCCTTGATTGCGCATTGTCTATGGACGGACTTCGCGCTTCGGCGGAAGAAATACTTGCCTTACAACTAGCGGTAGCCGGCTTGCGCCTGCAGTTTCTCACATTGCCGCCGGAAAAAAGAGCAGTTATCTTGAATCCCCAAATGGAGGCAACAACGCAAGCCAACACCGTTACCCAATTGCAGGAGGAGCACCGTTCTGCCATCGAAGAACAAAAGCAGGCAGTCAAATCCTTGGAGCGGGCAGAAGAACAGGCGCTTGCCGGGGGGAACGGCGCTGCAGGAGACTTGATCGCCGAGCGGGCGGATCTGGAAAGGACCCGCAGTGAACTGGTTGCGTTGCAATTAAAATGGGTTTCCGAACTTGAACAGCAGACTACTTTTTATCAGGAAACATCCGAGAAACTTGCCGAAATAGCCAAATATCTGCTGCAACCCGAATCCTCAAAGCGGCTCAAAACGGAATACGAAAAATCCGTCGCCATTTGGCGCACGCTGGTGGATAATACAAACAAGGTAGTTACCAGCCGTCATGCCTTGGCCATACCTGCTTTGCCCGAATATCCTGAAAAAATACTCAATAAAATCGGCGATACTCAGGAAGCCAAGCAATATGCCGACGCCTATGCCGAGATCAAAGCATTCCGGCAATCCTTGCAGGACAAGATCGGCGCCAGACTTCAGGAAAGCGTCGATCTTCACTATCGTGTATTGCTGCAAAGCGGAGAAATCCGTTCCCAATTACTTAACCTGTTGCTGGACCGGGGAGATCATTCGCCTCTCGCCCTCTCCCCGGATTTATTCCAGGACATCCGCCGTGAATTTAGAATCGTCCCACACCGCTGGACTGCCACGTTTTACCTGAGAATGCTTGATGTACGAAGACGTTTGAGTCAAGGCTGGGAGGGTTTGGCCGAAACAGCCGCCAATTTTACCGCACTGATAGTATTCCTCACGATCCCTTGGCTCATTTGGGTGGGGACCCAACATCTTTCCACTAAGTTGAACCATCTGCGTATTAAGCTGGTACGTCAGAGCAGAACGCATCCCTCTGCTAGCAATTTGGCGCTGGCGATCCAAAAAATTATGCCCTATTCCAGATGGCTGGTCATGCTGCTCACAGTTTACATCGCACAAAAATTGCTGGTCCTGACCGTGTTTGCGGAATTGGCGCTACTTCTGCCTTATATCCGCTATTATATTTACTATCGCTTGTTCAGGCAGGCCATGCAGTGCGATTTTCTGTGGGTGAATCAGCTAATCAGAGCCTCTAAACTTTGGAATTTGCGTCGCCAGGTCGATATCGCCACCAAAACCCTCGGTCTGTCTGCGTTCCTGATTTTTTCCTTTCTGACAGCCATCGAGAGCCTGATTCGGCGAGGTTTGATCTACCACCTGGCGACCAGAGCGATGTTCGATTTGGGCCTCCTGTTTGCCATGGGTTTTGCCTACCAATGGCGTGGTGTTATTGGTGCAGGGCTGGCCAGGCTGATACCCGGTGCATTAGGCGATTACGTGGCAAAGTTTTGCAACAGTCGCTGGGGACTGGTCTTTTCCATTCCGGCCTTTTTCGTCCTGACTTTATTGCTCTTGGTTCGTCAGCTTGGAAATTGGGGTAGCCATTTTGAAGTGACCAAGCGAATCGCCGCCGAAGTTTTTCGTTATCAGCTTGAAAGTACCATTGACAAGGCGGGTTCGGCTGAATTTACACCACTTCCTTTGGAATACCGGAAATTCTTCCCCTTGGCCGGAATCGCCACGCCAGAACAATTGGTGACACCGGCTATCGCCGGTCTCAATGAAATTTACACTTTATTAAAAAACTGGTCGCAAGAAACCAGCCTGGTGCATTCTCTGGCGGTCGTTGGCCATAAAGGAACCGGCAAGACATGTCTGCTGGACTATCTGGAACGAAACACTCCCACTGAACACATTATACGCACTGCAGTGTCCGCAAAATTAACGAGCAGGAATCAGGTCCTGGAATTTTTCGGCGATATACTCAATGTGCCGCTAACTGAAAACGCCTATGTGTTGCGGGAAACGGTTTCTGTCAGACCCAAGACCTTGGTGGTGGTTGATGATGCACATAATTTGTTTCTGTCAGCTCGGGGAGGATTTGAAGGCTACAACACCTTGCTGGAACTGATCAGTCATTCCTCTCACAAACTTTTCTGGTGTCTGGGCTTTAACCATCACGCATGGAGCTACCTCAACAGTGTCTATGCCCGGCATCAATACATCGGGTCTGTGCTCCGCCTGACACCGTGGCCGGAGCAAGCGATCCAGGATTTGATTCTGTCGATGCACGCCAGCACGGCGTTTCGGCTTTCTTACGACGACATCATTCAGGCCGCTGGCAGTCAAAGCAATTCGGAACATATCACCTACATTGAAAACCGGTTTTTCAGTCTTTTGCGCCAACAGTCACGGGGCAACCCGCGACTGGCCATCTACTTGTGGCTATCCTCTCTGCGCCTTGTTGGTGACAAATCCCTTCGAGTCGGCTTGCCCGAAGAACCGGAAACGGTTGAATTATCCAACCTGACTGAAGACGCCCTGTTCGTGTTTGCCGGTATTGCGCGGCATGAAAATTTGACCTTATCCCAAGTCGTGGCAGTCACCCAGTTGCCTGAAGGAGTGGTCAGACACGCTCTGGATATGGGAGTTCGCCTGAAACTGCTGGATTGTAATGAAAACCGCATTTACCGGCTCGCGGTTCTGTACCAGTATCCATTAATCAATTACCTGCAAGCCAAACAATGTCTCTATGAATGAAAAAGATATCAGTCAAGTGCTAGATGCGATCAAGCTGTTCGAAATTTGGCGCATCGCTCTGTTGCTGGGCGGTATCGGCCTCCTGGTATTGATCGCAGGAGCACTGAATCGCCTGGCGTCGCGGGTCTCCGAACGCTTTCCTTCGCACCGCTTGCTGTTTCTGCAGATCGTCACGACTCTCAATTTCTGTATCTATATCTTCGGCGGCGCCCTTTTGATTTACATCTCCCTCAGTCCGGCCCGGGAATTGCTGATAGCCTTGGGCGGGGGTGCCGCCGTCGCCATTGGTCTGTCCCTGAAGGATTTGATCGCGTCACTGGTGGCAGGGCTGACATTGCTGTTTGACCGCCCTTTTCTGGTGGGCGACCGCGTGCAATTCGGTGATGTTTATGGCGAGATCAAGAGCATTGGCTTGCGTTCGGTTAAGCTCGTGACCCTGGACGACAACCTGGTTACCATCCCCAATGCGCGCTTCATCAGCGACGTCGTCTCCTCGGGAAATGCAGGGGCTCTGGACATGATGATCGTGATCCCATTTCATGTCGCCGTGGATGCCGATATTGAAACCGCTCAGCGCCTGATTTATGAGACCGTGGTGACCAGCCGTTTCGTCTATCTGGCCAAGCAGGTCAAAGTGGCCGCTTCGGAAGTGGTGATCGGTTACAACCTGGCGCTGCAATTGACGGCCAAGGCTCATGTGCTGGATGTCCAATATGAAAAAGACTTTCAGACCGATGTCGTCACCCGGGTAGCCCGTGTGTTTCTCGAACATAACATCAAGCGGCCGCTATTTTTGACTTTTGGCTCGAACAATTCGACCGAACCCATGTCCGATAGCATGCTGTAATCTTTTACAGAATTCTTACAGGTTAAACAACCCACCACTTCCGCATCTCTCTAAATACCAATCAACCTTTTGAGAAACAAGCCTCATGAGATTCTTTTTCGTATTGTTGGTGTTTTGGACACTACCGGTTATAGCCGCAAGCCGAAGTCAGCCAAACTTCATCGACGCCGATCTGACCGGCAATGGCGGTCCATGTGAGTTGTTTTTTAACTTTCGCTGTAATAATGCGGTCTGTCATTTGTTCTTTGGTTAACACGGAATTGGCTTTACAGGATGACGGTGTTTGTGTCGGTGTGGTTTTCATTTTAGAGACCTCTATTTGTTAACTTAACCAATAATGCAAAAACGATAATGCTCAGGATAAGGGAAACGCTTTTCCAAAAAGCCACCGGGTTGCGTTCTATGAGTGGTGGACGGGTCTTATCCAGAAACGCTTTGCTCGGATGGCGCAAATCATATATAAACTCGGATAATTCCTCGTAACGCTCATACGGGTCCGGATGTACTGCCTTCCTGAGCACATCATCGATCCAGGCCGGGATTTCACGATCATCATCAAGTACCGAGTTATAGTTTAATTTCTTTTGTGCGGCTCTTGTCCTGGATTTAGCTACTTGAGCACCATAAGGCAGCTTACCTGTCAGCATTTGATAAGTGATTACGCCTAAAGAAAACATGTCCGAGCGTGTCGTTCCGCTGTCTCCTAAAAAATATTCCGGTGCGGTATATTGTGCTGTGCCGAGTAGATTGTTGCGCTCGATCGGCGATGTAATCTCCATCAGGCCGGCAACTCTCGTCGAACCAAAATCAATGATCTTCACCGTGCCTGTGCTGTCGATCATGATATTGTCCGGCCTCAGATCCTGATGCAACATTTCCAGCCGGTGAAATGCACGTAATCCTTTGGCAATTTGTTCAACTATCCCCCGCACTGTTTCCAGGTCGGGTTTCGGGTTGTCGATCATCCACTGAGTCAAGGTCTGGCCATCAATGAATTCTGTGACGATATATAGATAGTTGCGTTTTCGCGTCTGTGCGCAAGGTTTCAGTACATAAGCGCTATTTATGCGCCGGGCGATCCAGTCTTCCATTAGAAATCTTTCCAGGTAAGCCGGATCACTCCGAAGATCAATTGATGGTGTTTTTATGATGACAGGCGTGTTTGTTTCATTATCCACCGCCAGATAAACGTGACTGCGACTGCTGAAGTGCACCTCCCTGACAACTTTGTACCCGTCAAAAATCATCCTTGCTTCCAGTATCGGCGGGAACGGTAGTTCGGTTAATTGCTGGTAAATCTCATCCGCATCCTGATCCGGTAATTCTTCGACCCTAATAATCTGAGTGGTGAGATTATCCGGACTACCTTGCTCGTATGCTTCATCTACGATAACTTTCGCAGCTGTATCCAGATCATGTCCATGGTCTTTGATAGCATTGTTTATGAAATCAGCGCTGGCATATTCATAAACACCATCTGTTGCGAATAAAAAAATATCGCCCTTTTCCACTTGCAGCGCTTGATAATCAATTTCAAGGTGAGGGTTGATGCCCAACGCACGATTGAGATAACTTTTATTCTGAGAAACCCATAACCGATGGTCGTCGGTTAATTGTTCCAGCGCAGTGTCATGCAATCGGTAGATTCGGGTATCGCCCACATGAAAGATATGCGCAGTTGTAGACTTGATGACCATGGCGCTAAATGTGCATACATAGCCCCTGTCTTTATCGTAACGGTACTGGCTTTGCCGGGTCTGTGAATGTAACCAGGAGTTGGTTGCGATCAATACACGTTGTGCAGACTTCTTTACAGACCAGGCTTCCGAGGTACAAAAATAATCTTCTAAAAATCCTGTTACAGCCGCTTCGCTGGCAATTTGGCTCACATCGCTGCTGCTGATCCCGTCGGCCAGAGCAATGGCAATTCCTTTAGAGCTCAATTGCGGTTCTGTAGGTATATAGACGCCATGAAAATCCTGATTGGTTCCCTTGCGGCCTTTGTCAGAGTATTGTCCTACGGAGATTCTTACTTGACCGGGCATTTCTGAATTTAAGAGATTGAGGAAGCCTCATCTGCGTCGACAGCTGAGGCTCTATTGATTTATTACTAATTATTTAATGGGATCGTTTCGGCGCCGTTCTTACATGCGTGGTATACAAAGTCAGCCCGGTAAATGCAAGACCGCCAACCAGGTTCCCCACCACCGTAGGGATTTCATTCCAGATGAAGTAATCCATGATTGAAAATTTACCGCCCATGATCAAACCTGATGGAAACAAAAACATGTTAACGATGGAATGCTCGAAGGTCATTGCAAAGAAGAGCATAATCGGCATCCACATGGCGATCACCTTACCGCTCACTGTGGTAGAAATCATCGCCCCAACCACGCCGGTAGATACCATCCAGTTGCAAAGCATGCCTCTGATAAAGAGCGTGAGCATGCCTGCCGCGCCATATTTTGCATAGCCAAGCGTTCGCGCTTCACCGATACCGGCAATTTTTTGCCCCACTTCATTGGGCTCGGTCGAGAAACCAAAGGTGAAGACAATCGACATCATCACGGCTACCGTTAAAGCGCCCAGGAAATTACCGATGAAGACCAGGCCCCAGTTTCTTAAAATACCGCCGATTGTTACCCCTGGACGTTTATCAATCCATGCCAGCGGTGTCAACACAAAAACGCCGGTCAAAAGATCGAAGCCCAACAAATACAGCATCGAAAAACCGACAGGAAACAAAATTGCACCAATGAGCGGAGAGCCTGTCTGTACGCTCATTGCAACAGCAAACACAGCGGCCAATGCCAGGATGGCGCCTGCCATATACGCTCTGATCACAGTGTCCCGGGTTGACATAAATATTTTGGATTCACCGGCATCAACCATTTTTGTAACAAATTCTGAAGGGGTTAAATAAGACATATTTTTCCTCAAGTTCTTTTATTAATACAGGTAGTTCAATTAAAACCCAATAAGTCAAAAAAAAAGCGCAATAACCCTAAATGGGATTAAAGCGCCTTTGCTTCATAACAAACCTCAAGTTGGTATATGCGTTTTTTGTGCCAAATTTTATGATTATAAGTAAGTAATTGATGCATATAGTAAATATACTATTACTATACTTATCTGGGAATAAAATGAAAATACCATATGAACTAATATGGTGCATAGCGGTGCAGTTTTTAGTGCAATGCCGTTAATTATATATCGGTGTCAGCCAGAACTAGGAGAAGGCAAATAATTCCGTCGGGTGAGAGTGTCTTGCTTCGGCAGGGCTAGTCAGCTATCGGATAAGCCGTAGGCTGGATTGGAATTATGCGCTGGTCTCTCGATCGGGGCTTTACCGAGTTAATTGAAACACGGCAACAAGAACGCGTGGAAATCCTGATCAAGGGCCTGACGGAATATTAGGACAAGTCCGGAAGCTGGGAGCCACTGGCAGGCATTAAACGGCAATGGATTCAGTTGTTGCTGAAATCCAATCAATCGGTATGAACCTATTGATTTTACTTTCACTCATTAAAAACTGCCATGTTCCGCTTGGTCGAAATCTAGCACATGATTGGCGGTTTCCAGAACTGAGATGATTTCATTGCAATCTATGACACTTTTGTCTTCATTTAAAATAAAGTCCGCCAAAGCAGTAATTGCACGCCAATTTGATGTTTCATTAACGAAGCTGGATGCCGCCGAAAATAACTCTGTAATTTTTTGTTTTCTAAGCTCTGAATTTGCATGAAAACATTCAAGATACTCATTGATACACTCTAAATCGGAAGTGCCACCGAAGTAATTTAGGGCATTTAAATGTAAATTACGAGAGTTAATCAGTTCTCCGTCTTGTTGTGTCATATATTTTGCTTCAGCCAAAGGACCGACCAATAGGTTGATCATATCTGCTTCAAAAGCTTGTTGATAAGCAATTATCTGTGCTGAAGAAAAACCGTTTATTGCCTCTTCAATTGAGTAGGGCAGCGTATGAATTAAACGCCCACCTTCTATGTTTGCAACATATGTAGTGTTAGGCTTGCTTAAAAACTGGGATGATTGAAAATCACCATTCACTAGAGTTATAAAAATCTGAAAAAAAACCACTGGTAGTTTTTTTTGTTTGTTGCCGAGATAAATAGCCGCTGCGTGTCCGGCTTCATGAATAGCAACTTTCCTCTTTACTTCTTGATGAGTCAGATTTAATGCTTTGTTAATAATGTGGTTACGATTCATGATATTGATCCTGCAATATGATGTATTAAATCGTTTCGAATTAAGCTTTTATTAGCTCATTTATTCGCAACAGATTCAAGTGAGCAGGTTCAATATTAAAAGTGTTGTATTAATAGTTTCTTAAAAGGCTCTAAATATATACGTCATCCATTGCTTTGACAGCCTATGGGTGTGGGGAAGGATACTCCATAAAACGGACAATTAGGGATTACTTCTAAATAATCGGCTCGTTAATTGACTATAGTGACCAGCAGCCTTCGGACAATCAAGAGGCAATCATGAACAGCTTCCACATGCTCACCTGCAGCTTTTAGGATAATTTTACTCTGACCCTGAGGTGCTCCAGCCAGGCATAAAAAATCCCCTGGAAAAATCCTGGCGAGGATTGGTTTGGATAGCTCCGATGGTGGCGTATTGCTTAGCGACGAATCCGCCCTCTACCTGCAACTCTTATATTGGATTATCCTTATAAATATTGGTTGCGCCAACGAAGCGAATACTCCAGTTAGTTTATTTATTTGAACAAAGGGAAATAATGAATCAATGCATGGTCTATGCTAACTGAGAGATGTAACTAACCCTTGTAGGAGTTGTAATGAGTATATTTGAGCACTATAGGTCAAAATTTGACGAACTGAAAGAAGAAGAATTTACGCTTCAGGAATATTTGAATCTATGCAAGACGAATCCTCTCGTCTATTCAAGTCCAGCCGAGCGTATGCTTGATGCAATAGGCGAGCCGGAATTGCTGGATACACATAATGATCCCAGACTCAGCAGACTTTTCTTGAACAAAGTCATTAAAATCTATCCCGCTTTTCGTGAATTTTATGGGATGGAAGAGGTAATCGAACAAATCGTTTCTTTCTTCAAACATGCTGCTCAAGGACTGGAGGAAAAAAAACAGATTCTCTACTTGCTAGGTCCGGTCGGTGGCGGAAAATCGTCACTCGCTGAAAAACTTAAATCGTTGATGGAAAAGAACCCTATCTACGCTATAAAAGGCTCGCCAGTATATGAATCGCCATTAGGGCTTTTTAACGTCAATGAAGATGGCGATATACTTGAACAGGATTATGGGATACCCCGCCGTTATCTGAACACTATCATGTCGCCTTGGGCAACAAAAAGACTGCATGAGTTTAACGGTGATATACGGCAATTTAAAGTGATCAAGATAAGGCCGTCGATCTTGCAACAGATTGCTATTACCAAGACGGAACCGGGTGATGAAAATAACCAGGATATTTCCTCGCTGGTTGGTAAGGTTGATATTCGCAAACTGGAAAAATACTCACAGGACGACCCGGATGCGTATAGCTACTCCGGAGGCCTTTGCCGGGCGAATCAGGGCTTGCTGGAATTTGTGGAGATGTTCAAAGCGCCCATTAAAGTACTGCATCCCTTGCTGACTGCAACTCAGGAAGGGAATTACAAAGGTACAGAAGGTTTCCCTGCAATTCCTTTTCAAGGCATTATCCTCGCGCATTCGAACGAATCGGAATGGCAAGCCTTCAAAAACAACAAAAATAATGAAGCCTTTCTCGACCGGATTTATATCGTTAAAGTACCTTATTGCCTGAGAGTTTCTGAAGAGATAAAGATTTACAACAAACTTCTGGAAAACAGCTCCTTGTATGATGCACCTTGCGCCCCCGGCACCTTAAAAATGATGGCGCAATTTGCAGTGTTGTCACGTTTAAAAGAACCGGAAAATTCCAACATCTTTTCCAAGATGAGGATTTACAATGGTGAAAACCTGAAAGACACCGACCCTCATGCCAAGTCTTTTCAGGAATACCGCGACTACGCCGGAGTGGATGAAGGTATGACCGGCCTATCAACCCGATTTGCCTTCAAGATTCTGTCCAGGGTATTTAACTTTGATAATACTGAAGTTGCAGCAAATCCAGTACATCTTTTGTATGTTTTGGAACAGCAGATTGAACGCGAGCAGTTCCCCGCCGAAATTGAGGAAAAATATTTATCTTATCTGAAAGGTTATTTAACTCAGCGATATATCGATTTTATAGGCAAAGAAATCCAGACGGCATACCTGCAATCTTATTCTGAGTATGGACAAAACATATTCGATCGTTATGTGACCTATGCTGACTATTGGATACAGGACACCAATTACCGCGATCCGGATACCGGTGAAATGTTCGATAGAAGCGCCTTGAATGATGAACTGGAAAAAATAGAAAAACCGGCAGGTATCAGTAATCCTAAGGATTTCCGTAATGAAATCGTCAATTTCGTATTACGGGCCCGTGCGAAACATGAAGGCAAAAATCCTGCCTGGACCAGTTATGAAAAACTGCGGGTGGTCATCGAAAAGAAAATGTTTTCTACCACTGAAGATTTGTTGCCGGTGATTTCATTTAATGCCAAAGCATCCCCTGACGACCAGAAAAAGCACGAGGAATTTATTGATCGTATGGTGGAAAAAGGCTATACCGAAAAACAAGTGCGTTTACTCAGCGAATGGTATTTAAGAGTACGTAAATCATCTTAGCACGTGGTGAATAGAGTGATTCAAATCGTAGACAGACGTCTGAATGGAAAAAACAAAAGTGCTGTTAACCGGCGGAAATTTATTAATCGCTTTCGCTCGCAAATTAAAAAAGCGGTTACCGATGCGATAAATAAACGTAGCGTGACAGATCTGGACAGAGGTGAAAAAGTCTCCATTCCAGCCAAGGATACCTCTGAACCTTATTTTCACCACGGCCAGGGAGGGTATCGTGAACGTATCCACCCGGGCAACAAGGAATTTCAACAAGGGGATAAAATCGCCAGACCTGAAGGGAGTTCTGCAGGGGGTAATAAAGCATCAAACAGCGGTGAAGGCCAGGATGAGTTTATCTTCGAACTGACTCGTGAAGAATTCCTCAATTTCTTCTTTGAGGATCTCGAGTTGCCTAACCTGATTAAAACTCAATTGGCAGCCCTCAACGAGACTAAAAAAGTCCGCGCTGGACATACCAGTGCAGGTATACCCACCAACATCAATGTCATTCGTTCGTTACGGAACGCATTAGGACGGAAGATCGCCTTGCGTGCGCCCTATAAAGAGAGCTTGATAGAGGCTGAAAAACAACTGGAGGATCTACTCAAGCAATATGATGAAACAGACACCGTTGTCATCATGCTGCGTAAGGAAATTGAGTATCTCAAGGAAAAAATTGCTGGTATTCCTTTCATCGATACTTTTGATTTGAGATTTGACAACCGTATTGATCAGCCAAAACCCATTACCCAGGCTGTCATGTTTTGCATCATGGATATATCCGGATCCATGGGGGCTGATGAAAAAGACATTGCCAAACGGTTTTTTATGCTTTTGTATCTTTTTCTTATAAAAACCTATGAAAAAATTAAGGTCATTTTTATTTCTCATCACACAGAAGCCCAGGAAGTTGATGAGGATACTTTTTTTTATTCAAGGGAAACCGGGGGGACGGTTGTTTCCAGTGCACTTAATCTGATGAGCGCAATTATTCAGGACCGTTTTCCCACCTCGCAATGGAATATTTATGCCGCTCAAGCTTCAGATGGAGACAATTGGGAAAATGATTCAAAAGAATGCACGAAAATCCTGTCCGAAAATATCATGCCTTATGTCCAGTATTATGCCTATATCGAGATTACCAAAGACAAACATCAGAATCTCTGGGAGGAATATTTAACGATTAAAGATCAATGGAATAATTTTGCCATGCAACGTATTGAAGGATTAACAGATATTTATCCAGTATTTCGCAAACTTTTTGAGAAAAAGAACGCATGATAAACAAACCGCTATCCGATACATCGGAATGGACTTTTGAGCTGATAGAAAAATATCATAAGGAAATTGCCCGCATTGCCGGAAATTTTGGCCTGGACACCTACCCAGTCCAACTCGAAATTATTACGGCCGAACAAATGATGGATGCCTATGCTTCTATTGGTATGCCGGTAGTTTATAACCACTGGTCATTCGGTAAAGAATTTGTCACTAATCAAGCACGGTATATCAAGGGTCAAATGGGTTTGGCTTATGAGATCGTGATCAATTCAAATCCCTGTATCGCTTATTTAATGGAAGAAAACACTATGACGATGCAGGCATTAGTGATTGCCCATGCCGCTTACGGACATAATTCTTTTTTTAAAAACAATTACTTATTTAACACCTGGACCAGTGCTGATTCCATCATTGATTATCTGTTATTTGCCAAAAATTATATTGCACAATGTGAGGAACGTTATGGGGAAGCACAGGTTGAAGAAATTCTTGACTCTTGCCACGCATTAAGGAATTTTGGTGTGGATCGATACAAACGTCCATCCCGGTTGTCCATGCAGGAAGAACAGGCCAGGCAAAAGGTTCGTGAAGAGTATATGCAATCTCAAGTCAATGAATTATGGCGGACAATTCCGGCAAAAGAGGTATTGCGTAGTGACAAAAAAGATTGGCAATTTCCCAAAGAACCCCAGGAAAACATCCTCTATTTCATAGAAAAAAACGCTCCTTTTCTGGAACCCTGGCAACGGGAAATAGTGCGTATTGTGCGTAAAATTGCACAATATTTTTATCCTCAACGGCAGACTCAGGTCATGAATGAAGGCTGGGCCACTTTCTGGCATTACACGTTGCTTAACCAGCTTTATACCGAAGGACTTGTGACAGACGGATTCATGATTGAATTTTTGCAATCACATACCAACGTTATCCATCAACCGGCTTTCGATAGTAAATATTATTCCGGCATCAATCCTTACGCGCTGGGTTTTGCCATGATGACAGATATCCGTAGAATCTGCGAAGAACCTACAGACGAAGACAGGCACTGGTTTCCGGATATTGCCGGCAGCGACTGGAATAAAACACTCCATTTTGCGATGCAGAATTTTAAAGATGAAAGCTTCATCGGCCAGTATTTATCGCCCAAAGTCATCCGTGACTTCAAGCTATTCTCGATTCTTGATGATTATAAGGAAAGTGAAATAGCGGTTACATCAATCCACAATGAATATGGCTATCAATACATCCGGCAGGTTTTATCAGAGCAATACAATCTCGGCAGTAACGAACCCAACATCCAGGTATATGATGTTGACCGGAAAGGTAACAGAACTCTGACCTTGCGACACACCCAATATCACGATATGCCGCTTGGCAAAAGTATCGATGAAGTACTGAAACATGTCGTCCGGCTTTGGGGTTTTGATGTGCGCCTTGAAACTCTAAGCGAGTCAAACTCAATTATTCAAATTTTTGAGTGTAAACATTAGCTCATAATAGATTCCAATGAGTTTCATAAGCTGGGTTGGAGCTTGGCGGAAACCATGCATAAAGAAATTATTTGCCAAACTTTACCTGATAGTGCGGCTAGTGAGGCATCGTTTTCTTGCCGAACGACATTAACAAAATCACTCTGAGTGCCTCTATTTCAATCCCGTCAAACGGGTTATCTTAAATTGGTCAAAGATTCGCCATATTCATTGTTTCGTCTAGTACACTACCCCTAGCACATCGATCACATAGCGATGGCTTTAACTTCATATTTTTTGCACATTTGAGCTTTACATTACCCTATCCGGCTAACGAGCGATCCTGTGCACAAATCAATTCGAGTCAAATTATTTTTAGCCTTTCTGCTGACCACGCTGCTGGTTGTTGCAGGCATGTATCTGTTTATGCGCTGGTCGCTGGACCGGGGCTTTACCGAGTTTATTGAAACCCGGCAACAAGAACGCGTGGAAAACCTGATCGATGGGCTGACCGAATACTATGATAATTCCGGAAGCTGGGAGCTGCTGGCCGGCAATAAACGGCAATGGATTCAGTTGTTGCTGAAATCCGATGATCATCCTCACCGGCGTCCGGCGCCCTGGATGGAAAAGGCGCTGTCCGAACCGAAGAATAGGTGGCCGCCGGCCTGGATCGATGCACACGGTAAAAGACGCTTTACGCCATTGGAACTACGTGTGATGCTACTACGCGTTGATAAGTCGATTATTTTCGGCCGTCAAGAGGCTTTGCCGCAATTAATTCTGCATCCCATTCGTCATCAGGACCAAGTTGTTGGTTTTCTGGGGCTGCTGCCAGGCAAGCCGGTCAATCAACTCGGCGAAATTCTGTTTATGGAACGGCAAACCAAAGCGTTTTTCTGGATAGCGTTATTGATGATTGCGCTTTCAGCAGGCTTAGCTCTGTTACTTGCATATACGCTGGGCCGTCCACTCAAACGTATCACTGCGGTTGCCAAGGCGCTGGCTGTAGGCCGCTATCATGTTCGCCTGCCGGTCGAATCCGGCGATGAACTGGGACAATTGGCCCGGGATTTTAATGAAATGGCCACCGCACTGGAACAATCGGAGCAGGCCAGACGGCGCTGGATTGCCGACATCTCACACGAACTGCGCACGCCTTTGGCGGTATTGCGCGGCGAATTGGAAGCATTGCAGGACGGCATCCGTCCGCTGACCCGCGAAGCTGTCGATTCCCTGTTCGGCGATGTCATGAGGCTTAACCGGTTAACAGAGGATCTTTATCAATTGGCCTTATCCGATCAAGGAGCGTTAACTTATCGCAAAACGCTTGCCTGTCCTGTAGCAACGCTTAAAGAAGACTTGGCCGCGCTTATGCCGGAATTCAACAGTAAGCAACTGAACGTTCAATTAATTGATAACACTGCGGGCCCTGTCAGCCTTTATGCTGATCCCGACCGCTTATCGCAACTATTCCGGAATTTGCTGAAAAACAGCATTAACTATACTGATAGCGGTGGCCGTCTGGAGATTACTGTTTCCAAAAAAGGTGATACGCTGCTGATTGATTTGTCCGACAGCGCTCCGGGTGTATCCGAACAGGAATTAACCAAACTTTTCGATCGGTTTTACCGGGTAGAAAGCTCGCGCAACCGAAATCACGGCGGAGCAGGGCTAGGCTTGGCAATTTGCAGTAATATTATCGCAGCGCATAATGGCTTAATTGAAGCACATCCTTCAGCTTTGGGCGGACTCACCATTCACATAGAACTGCCGGTGCAATCATGACTACTCTTAGGGCAAACCGTATTCTGATCGTCGAAGACGAAGAAAAACTGGCCAAACTGGAAGCGGATTATTTGCAAAATGCCGGTTTTGCCACCGATTCGTTAGCTCATGGAGACGCTGTCGTTCCGTGGGTAAAAGAGCACCATCCGGATCTCATATTACTGGATTTAATGCTGCCGGGCCGCGATGGCCTGAGTATCTGCCGCGAAATCCGAAGCTTTAGTGCCACGCCGATTATCATGATCACTGCCCGCATCGAGGAAATCGATCGCTTGCTGGGGCTTGAAATGGGCGCCGACGATTATATTTGCAAACCTTTCAGTCCACGCGAAATGGTTGCACGCGTCAAAGCAGTGCTGCGCCGGTTGCAAGCACAAACACCAGATATTCTCACCAGCGCGCTCAAATTAAAACTCGACCCCCACAGTTTTCGGGTTCTTGCTGAGGGACAAGAAATAGAATTAACCACAGTCGAATTTCAGTTATTGCAGGCTTTGTACCAGCAACCCGGTCGTATCTTTTCCCGTTCAAAATTAATGGATTTGATTTATCAGGATCAACGTATTGTCTCTGATCGAACCATCGACAGTCATATCAAAAAACTGAGAAAAAAGTTGTCCGATTTATTGCCGGACCAGGAGCTTATTCACTCAGTTTATGGAGCCGGCTATCGTTATGATCCTCAGAACAGGGTCGAAGATTAAAGTTTTCACATTATTTGCACATTTTCTTCAAATTGTTTGCGCTTTTCATCGTTATAGTAAGCATCAAGAACAGGAGATTACTGTTCTATAACCCTAATCAATGAGAGATCAAACATGAACAAGAAAATCATAACCCTTGCACTGGCTTTAGCGCTTCCATTAACTGTCGCCGCATTTCCTGGTGATAAAGGCGGTTTTGAAGGTCATCATGCCAACCGAGTCGAACGCCTGACCAAGAATCTGGATTTAACCCCGGAGCAAAAAACCAAAGTGGAAGCCATATTCAAGGAACAGGAAGAAAAGTTCAAAATCATCCATGAAGAAACTCAGAAACGTTTGCAGGAAGTTCTTACCAAAGAACAAATGACAAAAATGGATGATATGAAAAAACAACGCCAGGAGAAATGGCAAAAGAAACATGAAGCATTAAAAGATCAAACGGCTCCTGAACAAGCGAAATAATTATATTACTTTTCAAAATGACAATGCCTGGTCAGGGACGGATCAGGCATTCAAGAATGTCACTAAGGAACGTGTACGAAATAAGTTGATCAGCTTTTTTTAAAATCCCCCAACCTCATTTTGTTTGTCCTGGGATGCAATCCTTGAAGCCCTGGCTTGTAATGGCATATTCAATGCCTCACGTTTTAGGGGTGATGGCTAAGTGGATGTTAATTAAGGTGTTTTATTTAGTGCTCATTTTTCTAATCTTTTTAGCCTCTTAAAAAATGAACCGCGCATTATTACCCAGATAATTTGAGCTTTGAATAAGCTCGGCAAATTGTAGTCAAATTATTGGTACAATCTGTAAATGTAGCTGTAGAGGTAACGTTATGACCATATTGAACTTAACCGAGACCGAATGGAACCTCCGTGTGGATTTGGCGGCTGCTTTCCATCTGGCGGTAGCCAATAATCTTCATGAAGCCATTGCCAATCACTTCTCTGCCTTGTTGCCGGATGGACAGCAGTTCCTGGTCAATCCTTTTGGCCTGCATTTCTCGGAGATTACCGCTTCAAACCTGATTGTCTGTGACTTCGACGGCAAAGTGGTCAGGGGTGATGGCGAGCCTTCAGCATCGGCTCATCACATCCACGCGCCGATTCATCGTCTCGTCCCTCGCGCTCGTGTACTTCTACACACCCACCAGCCTTACGCGACGGCGTTAACGATGATTGCCGGCGGTCGTCTCGAATGGGCACTACATACCACCTGCCGCTTTTACGGCAGGGTTGCATACGACAACGATTACGACGGCGTTGCGTTGTCGGATACAGTGGGCGAACGGATGGCAAAAATTCTCGGCGATGCCGATGTGCTGTTTCTGGGTAATCACGGAGTCATTACGGCTGCGCCGACAGTGGCCCAGGCATTCGATGACCTCTATTTCGTCGAACGTGCGGCGCAGACCCAGATCCTCGCCATGAGTACTGGTCAGCCGCTGGCTCATCTTTCTACTGAACTCATCGAGCAAGTCGCAGCGCAAACTCGGTATGAACGCTTCGAACTTGGATATATCGAACGCCATTTCGCGGCTCAAAAGCGGCTGCTGGATGCTTCAGGCGGATTATATCGGCGCTGAGTGACAACGAACGATTTTTTGACCGCTCTAAAACGGCGTTATCTTTGAACGAAAGCGCTGAGAATATTTAGTCGCTCAAGTACCGCGCAAACACAATCCTACGTTTCCGTAAACGCTCAGTTTTAAAAAAAATCGTTGCATTCATATGAAAGTATATTGATAATGGTATCGAATCGCTACATTTCAATAAATTTTTCTTCTTTACGAGCGAGGGACAATGAACACGAAAAGCATCTTAATTTACTTGGCCGTATTAACCTTGTCGTTTAATGTTTTTGCTCTTGAAGTTCAGGAAAAACCAAAGATTACTACGACTTACCAAACGCCTTCATTCGTAAAAATTGCGCTGAATCGGGAAAAGTCACCGGATACTCAATTAGCTACCAATATCGTTAACAGCCATACGATTCCTCAAGCTTCAGTTGAGAAACCCAGTGAATTTTTAACTGCATTCTGTGTGTATTTAATCATCATCATTGTTTATTCAATTTATGGTTTTAAAGCTAACTCCAAAAATATCAGAAACTGAATATTGATATACGTAGTTGATTCATCCTGAGCATGTCTATTAAAAGGGGTCGACCTTCATCGCTTGTTTTTGATGAAGGTTTTTTTTAAATGTAACCCATTTTAAAAATTTCAACAGCGAATCGGCAGAATAGAATCTTTGGCATAATGATCGTCCTGATTAACGCCAATACTTCTAATACACCATGAATCAAAAGAAACGCCAGGCCATTTTTGACCGGCTGGCTGTAGCGATACCGGAACCGACCACAGAGTTGAACTATAGCAGTCCCTTCGAACTGCTGATTGCAGTCGTTTTATCGGCACAAGCAACCGATAAAGGGGTAAACAAGGCTACTACTCGATTATTTGCCGTTGCCAATACGCCTCAGGCTATTCTGGCATTGGGTTTAGAGGGCTTGAAAGAATACATCAAGACGATCGGTTTATATAACGCCAAGGGTGAAAATATTATCAAACTGTGCCAACAGCTACTCGATAAACATGCAGGTCAAGTACCAAAAACCCGTGAAGAACTGGAAGCATTGGCAGGTGTGGGCAGAAAAACAGCCAATGTCATTCTTAATACCGCTTTTGGGTACCATACCATTGCCGTGGATACCCATATATTCAGGGTTTCTAACCGGACTGGGGTTGCGCCGGGCAAAAATGTTCTGGAAGTGGAGCGTAAGCTGGATAAGTGGGTACCCAAAAATCATAAAAAAGATGCACACCATTTACTCATCTTGCATGGTCGATATACTTGCATTGCCAGAAAACCGCGATGCCAGAGCTGCGTTATTGAAGACTTGTGTGAGTACAAGGATAAGACCAGTTAGACGTCAAGGTGTGATGTATGGTCTCTTTAGTAATGGTCGCATAACAACAAGGACATTTGATCCAAAATCCAGAGCATGTCCTGGTTATGAGGGCGGGCCATTTTTGTGGCATTCCTTGAACATTGATTTTACGGTTGGCAATGATAATCCCGTGTTAGTACAATCCTCCGGATGACCAATAATTGGCAATCAGCGAAACAGTCTTGCATGACTTAAGCACGTCACAGTGTTAAACTGAAGGATATCAAGTTTCGCACAGCTGTTGCGGCTTGACCTCAATCTGATTATATACCGGAGTAATCACTATGAAAGGCAATGACCAAGTTATCGCGCATTTGAATGCATTATTGGCTGGCGAACTCAGCGCCATTGATCAGTATTTCATTCATTCCCGAATGTATGAAAACTGGGGATTTAGCAAATTGTACGAGCGTATATCCCATGAGGTGCAGGATGAAACCAATCATGCCGATGCCTTGATCAAGCGCATCCTGTTTCTGGAAGGTACGCCAGATTTATCCAAACGCGATCCGTTGCATGTCGGAAGCACGGTGGAAGAAATGCTTAAAAACGATCTGGCGCTGGAGCTTCAAGTGGTGGCAGCTTTACGCAAGGTGATGGCGTTTTGCGAATCGGTGCAGGATTATCAGACCCGTGAGATTTTGCAAGCACTGCTTAAAGACACCGAGGATGATCACACCCACTGGCTGGAACAGCAACTGGGTATGATTGAACGGATAGGCCTGCAAAACTATCTGCAATCGCAGATTTGAAACGATGAAAACGATTGAATTAAAGTGCATTCAA
>CAYVFT010000004.1:0-49341 GCA_964450225.1 uncultured Crenothrix sp.
TCACAGGATGCCGCAGGACGAATATTTTTTACAGGCGGGACGGCTGGCCGGTTACCATGGATCGGTTTATGCTTGCCATCCTTCATTCGGCAACGCTCAGAACAGGCCATGGTACTGGGTGATGGGCATGACGAGCTTGCGAATCATCGGACAAAGTGGAATTTAAGAGACAGGATTTTCATTTTACAAGTGTTCTATTGTGCACCGCGATTTTCAGTAAACTCGAGTCAGATTCTTGCCAATAACTGTCCAGGTGCCCAGCGAAGCAATGCGAGCAGTCCGCGCAGCATCTGGATGGCTCCAAACCTTACCCTGATTTTAAATCAGGCACTCACGCCGGAGAGACGGCTTTAATCCATTGTCTATGTGTTAGAGCAAAAAATTGTCAATGGACTATATTTATCACGTGCGATGCGCTATTAGGGAATGAATATTGATTCCTTATCGTAAAGTGTGATTTTAGAGTTGAAAAAGCTGATTAATAATAATCAATGACTTACGAATTATACAAACTAAAAATTAATAGCTAACTAACTACAAGTTATTGTTTTTTTTATTTCAAATTTAGCTCCATTTCGCATTTTGGTTGAAATCTTCCGTCGTAAAATAAGAGGCAAGTATGGAGCCGACAAATAAAATTGATCTGCAAATTTCAAAAATTAAAAATTTGCCAGAGCTATCCGCAGCCAGTATGAAAATTATTGATGCCGTCAATGACCCGGAAATTTCAATTGATGACCTTGCAACCGTACTTTCCGTTGCACCTGTTCTGGTGGGTAGATTATTGGGTTTGGCTAATTCAGCCTATTTCGGACGTACAGGTGAAATAACTGATTTAAGGTTGGCGATAATACATGTTTTGGGGCTTAATCTGGTTAAAAGCCTGACCATTGGCGTCCTGTTAAACATGGAACTGGATACCCGAAAATGCAGCCAATTTGACAGTGAACGCTTTTGGATGAATGCGCTGTTAACGGCGACTTTAAGTCAACAATTCAGTTTGCTCATTCGTGATGAAGCCGTAGCTCCTTCGACAGCATATACCGCAGGTTTGTTGTTAAATATCGGTTTGGTAGTGGCTATTTATTTGTTGCCGGAGGAATCAAATCTGATTTTGCTAAATGCGAAAGAGAATGCTAGTTCAATATCCACAGAAATGACTTGTTTGTTAGGGAAAAATCAATATGAGCTCGGGAGATTATTGTTGGAGCATTGGCATTTGCCAGCAATTTATCAAACGATCTTAAAGGAGTTTAAAAATAATGCATACGCCGGTGGTGAAAATAAAATGATTGCTTTGATACAAATATGTTTTGTTTCGGCTAAAAAAATTCTTTCTAATCAAGAGGATGAATTGCCGCAGCTAATAAAGCAACTGGAACCATTTGGGCTTTCTGCTTCTGTAGTGCAACCCGTCATCGATAAAATTTTAGCGAAAAAAGATAATATCCTCTTGGTGGCGCTTGCGATTACTGGGAAGAAAGCAAATGGAAAATACTAAGATGGAAAAAAACATAAATCAATTCAATATACAGGACATTATTGTAGACTTATTGAATTCGCTATCAGCAATTAAAGAACTTTCAGAACTACATCATCAGGCTGGTAATGAAAAGGAGCTAATTTTTAAAGCCTTGTCAATTCTGATTCAAAATCAGGATATGGAGCGCTGTTCGTTTTTCGTGTTAGATGAACATCAGAATCTGGTCAATTTAACTGGACTCAGTAGCAGGGAGTTTTTCGGTACAAAAAAAATAAATCGGACACCTTTAAAATTTAAAATCGGCGAAGGTATCATCGGGCACGCAGCTAAAACCGGCGAAATACAGCACTGTAAAAATTGTAAAGAAGATTCCCGATTTTTAAATTATTTCTCGCAAGCTAATGATATGTTACCTGGGTCAGTCATCAGTGTACCTGTTTCAGAAGCTAATGGATTAATAGGCGTATTAAATATCTCGCATCCTGATGCCAATTATTTTTCAGAATGGCATATTCGCTTATTGCAAATCTATAAAAACATGATGGGAGAATTAATTACTAATTATCGATTACCAAGACAAATTGAAAATCAAATTGCAGTCCGGACAAAAATGCTGGAAGCAGCATTAGAAAATATGAAACAGTTGAAAAAATACCATGAGAGTATGTCTATGCTCGATGAATTGACTGGTTTATACAATCGTCGTTATTTTTATATGCAAATTGAAGCTGCTTTAGCTCGCTCAAAACGCTACCAACAACCTCTTTGTCTGCTTATATTAGATCTGGATTTTTTTAAGGGCATAAATGATACCTACGGACATGGGTTTGGAGACATTGTGCTTAAAGATGTCGCTATCTCGCTTAGAGAGGAAATTCGTGAGTCAGATATTTTGGCACGTTTGGGAGGCGAGGAATTTGTCATAGCCTTCACAGATATTGATAGAAAGAAAGGCAAGCAGTTTGCTGAGCGGATTAGACAGAAAATTGCATCGCTAGGCTGGAAAATACAGGGTCAAGAAGTAAATATAACCACAAGCATCGGTGTGTACTGTCTTGTCGAGAAAGCTCTTGAACAAGATAATTTTGATATTGATGCCTTGTTAAACTGTGCTGACCAAGCTCTTTATGCAGCAAAAGCAGGCGGTAGAAACAGGGTTGTGTTTTATTCTATGTGAGGCGACTGACAGATTAATAAGCTAGTTAAATTACCCCCGACAAAGCCGGATTTATTGATGTTAGCCTCTCAAAGGGGCGTATTCATGAATTGCCTAAAGGCGATTACCCATTTCCACAAACAGAGTTGTTCATAACACTAATCTTCTTTTTCTTGCTCCCTTATATACGCCATAACAATCTCTTCATCCAGTCCCAGTTAAGCGATAAAGCTGCTAATCCAACCTCGACTAATCCTGGGTGACGTCACAAAAAATTTAACATTGAAAACGCTGTCTATGCTTAATTTATATGCTACTCTATGCGTCATTTTAACTGAGGAAAAGAAATGCAAGCAACAGTCAAATGGGTCGATGGTGTTATGTTCGTCGGCGAAACTGGCAGTGGTCATGCGGTTGTGATGGACGGTCCCCCAGATCATGGCGGACGTAATATGGGTATGCGGCCCATGGAACTGATTTTATTGGGCGTCGGGGGCTGCTCATCTTTTGATGTGGTGCAGATTTTACAAAAAGGCAGAAATAACATCGTTAATTGTGTCGCAGAAATTTCTGCAGAGCGGGTTGACGCTGTGCCAAGTGTGTTTAGCAAAATTCATCTGCATTTTATCGTCAGTGGTTTTGATTTGAAAGCCTCGGCTGTTGAGCGGGCAGTGAAATTGTCGGCAGAGAAATATTGTTCTGCTTCCATTATGCTAAGTAAAGCGGGGGTAGAAATTACCCATGATTTTGAAGTTATCGAGGTTTAAGAGTTTTGAATAAATTGCAATTACATGGCTTTAACAATTTAACAAAGTCACTCAGTTTCAATATATACGATATTTGTTATGCGCCAGCTGAACAACAGCAGGCTTACATTGAATATATTGATGAAGCGTATAACGCCGACAAATTGATGCAAATTCTTAAAGATGTTGCCGAAATTATCGGTGCGCAAATTCTTAACATTGCTCATCAGGACTATGAGCCTCAAGGTGCCAGCGTTACCATGCTGATTTCAGAAGGCGACGTTCCGCCACCGCCCAACATGAACAGTCAGACACCTGGTCCATTACCTGAAACCGTTTTGGCGCATCTGGATAAAAGCCATATTACTGTTCATACTTACCCTGAGAGTCATCCCGACAGCGGTATCAGTACCTTTCGCGCGGATATTGACGTTTCAACCTGTGGACGAATTTCGCCATTAAAAGCACTCAATTATTTAATTCATAGCTTTGAATCTGATGTCGTTATAATGGATTATAGAGTGCGTGGTTTTACGCGTGATATATCGGGCAAAAAGCATTTTATCGACCACAATATTACCTCTATTCAGAACTATATTGCCAAAGATACCCAGGAAAGTTATCAAATGATAGACGTGAATGTGTATCAGGAGAATATTTTTCACACCAAAATGATGCTCAAGGAAACCGAGCTGGAAAATTATTTATTTGAGAAAGAAAGCAATCTGACTGATACTCAAAAAATAGAAATCGAAGAAAAGCTGCGCAAAGAAGTGACAGAAATTTTTTATGGTCACAACTATCGGCGCAAAAAAATAAAAGTTGCTGATCAAAAATCCTAAAATTCCTGAGATAGAGATGTGATTAGTTACATCTCTACATTTAATTTGCATGATGGGTTTTTGTGTAAGTTGGACAATGCGGCAGGCACAAGCCGCATTTAACGCAGATAACTGCATCCGCTCATAACTCCTTCATATTTTCTGTGACGTCAGGGCCTTTATAATCCTGGCGTACTCATCCACTTTCGGCCGGTATAAAAACATCCCTAATGCAGACAATCCGGAAAATATGTACAAAGTATTAAAGTTATCACCCAAAATAAACATAACAAAACCGAAAATTCCAACAATTTCAATCAGTGACATGGACACGATAACCGTTACTAAATAACGTTTTTTTGCTTCGATCCCAGGCTGATCTTGCGAGTAAGGCATGGTTTGATTAAGCCGCAACTGAATGTAACGAATCAGGTTTGTCATCGGAAATGTAACGATAGCTACCACGTAGAGTATCGTTCTGATCAGCACCCGCTGAGCCTCCGGAAGGGGTTGTTGTATCTGATTGCCAAACGTTATGCAAACGATAAGAATAACTGCCAGTGTAGTCAGCATGAAGCCCTGGATAACCCAAGGAAGAAAAAGATCAGATTTTAATTGTTCAGATTCGACTCGACCCAGCATTTTGTTTCCTGATATGTTGATGATGAACGTTTATGATACCAAATTCGGTTTCTGTAGAGTGTAGGAACGAGCATGAAATATCTTACTCCCTACCGTAGGAGCGGGAATACGATAGTCACTTTATTTCATCCAGATCCCCGAGTAACCTGGTTTCCCAAAAACAGCGTGCGTGGAAGATAAGATCCATTAAATGGTATGATATGATTTAGTTTAATTTAATATCATATTTTTAGAGCACTAGGTTGGACATTCTTAGTTTAACAGTTGGCAAGGCTTTTAAGCATGGCATGCCGGATGAGAGTATGAGCATAGTATTAAATAACGGTACGCCCATGCTGACTTTCAATTTTTCTCTTTTAGAGAAAAATATCGCAGCCTTCCAGCGCGGGATTTCTTCGTTTGGTTTGTTCACTGACAAAGATCTTCTATTCTTTTTGTTTAAAATCGAAGGATTTCTCGATTGGTCCGATCTGGCTTTTACAATACATCTGGCACAGGATGAGACAATTGAAGATAACGGAGGCTACTTGCCGGTATATCTTGTTCTGGTGGAGTCCAGCACAAGCATCATAAAAGCGTTAAGGATGGTTACGATCTCGCCAACGTTCCGGTCGGTTCTCGCCCGGGCCATTGAGCAACAAAACAATCAGCCGTTCAACTTGATCGAATATTACAAAAATATCCAGGTAATTTATGACTCATATCCTGAAGTTGTTGCAATGTTAAAAAACGCCCTGATCCTTGAGCAAGGCGGAAGGACCTTTATAGACAGATGATAGTTAATCGAGAACACCATGCACGAACTATCTGAACGTGGGTTATATCAAGCCCTGGAATATGCTAAAAGCATTGACGAGGCAAGCGGTAAAAGAATCATGTCTCAATTTAAGGCTGATCAGCCCATGTTTTTTCAAACAATCTTTGGCATATTTTCTACCCTGATTGCCCAACTGAATCAGGATATGGCGCACCTGTTTATGGATTTATGTTTTGATGTGATTTGCGTGTATCAAAAAGCGTTTGGTGATACACCAAAAATTTTGGATGATCCTACCTGGATGGAAAGGCAGGCGATTTTATTGGATGAAGAATTGCAATCACTGATACGAAATCAGGCTATGGATGAAACCATCAGAATAAATCTGCAAGACCGTTTTGTTAGAAATAATGAGAACCAGGTCCAGATTGGCCTGATAAAATTTCTGAATGAATCTATTGATGAATTTGCTTCCTATTATATCAGTCGAGTGCCCGCCATTGAGTTTACTCAAGCCATGATATTTGTAGTAGTCAAGCTGTTTAACAGCTTGTATGACAAACCTGTCAGGCATTAGGTATGATATTGATTCATTAAAAATCCTGTGTGGGCAAATTGAAGACAAGTGCTATCAAGCCTTGCTGATTATTCTACCCAAGCAGTAACAAAAACCAATCTGAATTAAAAAGGAAAAATATGTCTAATAATTGTAACGAAGCGGGCGAGCAAGCGAAAATCAAGAAGCTAAAAACCGCAAGTTTATGGCTTATCTACTAATAAATAAAACAACAGGAAGGCTTACCATGAATGATATATCCACAGAACAAAAAGATGCAGAGAAGATGCAGACATTAAAAAAGCTAACGGCTGGTGTATACCTGTGCCAGGCACTGACTTTCATGCTGGCTGGATTGCCGTTATTGCTTGGTGTGGCGATTAACTTCTACAAGCAAAAGGATGTACAGGGAACCTGGCTGGAATCCCATTTCAACTGGCAAATCAAAACCGTATGGATCACGTTGGCAGGATTTGCAGTGTCTGGGTTTACTCTAGAAATGGGTGTCGGTTTTTTTATTCTGATTGCAACAATCGTCTTGCTGATTTACCGGATCACCATTGGCTGGTATGCATTAAATGATGAAAGGCCAGTTAAGGAGAAGAATTGATCTCGGAATGAGACTGATGAGGGCCTGTTTATAACTGGTAACTCCTGTTTACTTTTAAGCTTCAGCCAAAGTAGAAACGGTGATGATCCTACGAAAACCCCAAGAACAGCCACTTCGGCATGGATTGCCGGAGTCTAGGCAACATGGATATAAAAATTTCAGTAACTTGAATGGTTAGCCACATCCTTGTGCTCTGGATACCGGCAATCCATGCCGGTATGACAGGCCTGGATGAATGCCACTAGAGATGAAAGTTATAAGTAATCAGGAACAGTTATGTTTCGGCGAAGGTATTAGTCAATCATAGTATCGTCGGGGTGGAGCGTTGTTCAATACTGTGGATGATTTGTTCGACCAAATAGGGATCGATAAAGCTGCTGTCCGGAGCAGATTGGAGCTTGCGGGCAACTGAAGGAAGCCGTCTGGCCAGCACCAGGATGCGTTTACGGGTTTGCGCTACCGACCCCGCCGCCTGAGCAAACTGATCTCAGTGACGAACCTGTACTTCGCTGAACTTGCACTTGCAACCTAGCTTCATTGCCATCTTGGCCGTGAGACTTGGATGCACCGCTGTCGATAGCACGTCATAGAGCGGCGCAAGGATCGGTGTCTTATTAATGTATAGCTTATCGAGCGGAAACAGCGATGATTAACAGTCTGCGTGAAAACATGTCGCATCCTGATGAAGTGTGTACATTATTGCGCGCACTCTATCAAATGGAAGCGGATTTGCAGCCTGATCTGGAAAAGCAGACATTAACGGTCAGCCTTGATCATTTGGCAAATGTCATGTCTGATAACGCGATTGAAATCTTCTGCTCCTTTCGGTGAGCAGTTGTAAGCTTTGGCAAAGGCAGCAGCATATAAACTCAATCGATCTTGCTGATTGATTCGTTTACGAAGAGTCGAAATTTGCAATCGCCCAGCGCCAAGACTTAAAGTAAAATCGACGATGGCTGAGAGCCTATTGTCTGGCTTGGTAGGCCAATATGGATGAGAACGAAGCGAGGTTTTAAATGAGGATTGAATCTCTGCAGCAAGATAAACTACAGCTTCTGCCTCAGTGATAGAAGGGTGGTCGGGCTTGCACAAACGCCCAAACCCGATCGTCCAATAGCCAGCATGGCAAAAATACGCATGTGCTCGCTGATCAGGGACAGACTTCGGCACCCATTGAAATTCATCAATCCCGAAACAAAAGCAATAAAAAACCCCAACTGTTCACAGTTGGGGTTTGGTGTTTGGTGGAGGCGGGGGGAATTGAACCCCCGTCCGCAAGTACTCCGCCATAAGGTCTACATGCTTATCCCGCTCTTTTGATTTAGTTAATGACTACTCGTCGGGCCAAGAAAATCATCAACGATTCCGTAAGGTTTTAGCGCATCCACACCGGACAGATTTCAGCGCGATCTTATGTAATATGACCTCTGAGCGTCCAGCGAACTGAACTCCACCCGCATAAGCACAGATGGTCAAAGGAATGGTGCTGTTTTTAAGCAGCTAAAGCCATTGAGTAGTTTTCGTCATTTGCGAATACTTTTTTTCTGTAGGTTTTACGAGGTGTACAGTCCTCGGCATGCACTTAAGGTTTCGCTACCCACGTCGAAGCCATGTCGCCCCCGTGTGATTTACGAACTATAAGATATAGTTTTTAGATAGAAGTTCAATTTAGATGACAGTTACATTTTCAGCTTGCGGCCCTTTTTGGCCTTGTGATACGCTGAACTGTACTTTTTGGCCTTCATCCAGTGATTTGTAGCCACCAGAGTTGTTGATGCTTCTAAAGTGTACGAAAACATCGGGGCCAGATTTTTGTTCGATAAAGCCGAAGCCTTTTTCAGAATTAAACCATTTAACGATGCCAGTAGTGATTGTAGACATATTGAGTCCTGTATAAATATAAAGTAATAAAGGCTTTGAGGCCGGTAAAGCTGGGAAATTAAGAAATTACTTAATGAAACAAGGACGAGCTACTACAAGGAGAAACATCGAAAAGGTAAACAGATGGTAAATCAAATTTTCAAGCTGAAGCGTATTCTAAGCATTATCTTATAAATGTCAAATTATATTTCCGTTTATGAAAATAATGATTAATGAATTTACTCTGTGTAACAAGCAAGTGATCATTGCATCTCCATAATCCAGTTTTTCAACTGTAATGCGACCCAGGCTCCATCATCCAGGGTTAGATCATGACCTCCCCAGGGATGATAGCGAATTGCCAGGTTCCATTTTTTATGTATCTTTTCTGAACAAACAGGTGCAACCAACCTGTCGCCTTTGCCGCTAATTAATAAAATGGGTGCTCCCGGTTTTTTTTCGCCCGGCCGATAGCTTGCCGCCGCCAAAATCTGTCGAAAGCTGTTTTTAAGACTGATCGGGCGTTGATTTTGTATCTTCTCCCAAACGTGGCTGATCTGCTCATCCTTATCACGACGGTTGCTCACCAACTGCGCAATGGCTGTTTCCCGATTGCGTAGATTACGCTTCATCAGCAACGCGGCAAATTTTCCATAACTTTGCCAGCGCATACGATGATAAAAAGGGCTCAGATCGGCAAAACTGGTGTTCATCAGACTGGCAGCGCAAATATCATCAGGATAGTTACGCATCCACTCCCAGGCTACCATTGCACCCAATGAAATCGCCAGAATCGTTACCTGTTGGCGCAGGCACCCCCGGTCGAGTGCATGGCGGCGAGCTGTGTCGGTAATAGCTCTGATAGTACGCGGACTAACTTCCTTATGAAAACGCCCTGTGCCCGGCAAATCCAGCATTGTCACGTTAGCGTCTGGAAATGTCGCTTGCAATAGCTGGATAAAATCGCCCCAATGCGCTGATTCTCTGGCCAGCCCTCTAAGCAAAAGCCAGTTTTGACCTATTTCACGATTCATACCAAAAAACCTGTGCTTTTTTTGTATAGCTTGCTTGTTGTTGATGATCCAATCGTGCCCATTTTTCCGGATACAGGAGACTGCGGTGTAAAAAATCAAAAAGCATAAAATGCCGACGAAAAACCCGTTGTTGCCGATGCGGCAAGAGCGGATGAAACAATCCGAGACGCGAAAAAAGATGGGTTGGATTTTTACGTAACCACAGCCATGAGCCCATTTCCAGGGTCAAGGGCAAAAATAAACGATTGGCGCTAAACCTTTGCATAAAATCATCGAACAGATAATCCCATAGATCACCGCTAATTACATATTCCAGGCACATCGGTTCAATTTTATAGATATGGTGCCGGTAGCACCGATCGAACAGTTCTTTTAATGCCAAGGTTTCGGCAATAAAGGTAAAAGGCGTTTTACGTGAAGCGTAAGGAAACCATAAACGGTCTTTAATACCAAAACCTGAGTGTAAATCCAGCGCGATCGATAACGGCGAGTTGAACAGGTGTTGATCCACCACACAGCATAAAGCCAGGGCTTCCTTTTCCATATTCAAGACATCGCCGCGATACCAGGGCAAATGAGGCGTGATGCGATGTCCACTATAGATCCGGGTTGCGCCCACACTTTCTACAGGCGAATTGCGCATAAGATCAACGCCATTGCCATTAGAGCGTGTGCCTAGATAAATGCCTACCGGATTAACGAGAGGCATAAAGACCAGTCGGGACTTCTCGAGCCGGGTTAGAAATTCCTCATCCCAATCGAGCAATTGACTGATTGTTTCCATATAAGACAGAATGACTTCCGAGCCGATTTTCTCCAGTCCATGGACACCGCCAAAAAAAGCCAAAACTGGAACATCCGGCTCTGTTGAACCCAAGGTAATGCAATGGATAGGGAATTGATGATCTTTATAATGAATTCTTTCTATAATTTGAGTGCTGGCTTTGTCGCCGAAGCGCTCAATGATCCGTTCAAGTTGTTCAAGTTCGGGGAATTTAAAACCTGTCATAAATATGAATCAGATGTTGTTGACTATGAAAAACAAACTTTCCTGTTTCATGCGCCGGCATGAGAATCGGATGATAACTTGTAAGCAAAGGGTTATTCTATTACAGGCTCGTGACAGAAAGATGAAATCCGGCTGACTAAATTCTTACAGTTATTCATACTGTTTTCACAGGTAAAATGCCAAAAATTGGACAATTTGATACAAAATAACAATGCCCCACCCAAAACTATTCTTTCTAGCCCTTAGTTTTTATACCCGTTTGCCTGGTTCACAATCACTGAATTACACGAAATTACCTCAAGCTGTTCTTTATTTGCCACTGGTCGGCTGGCTGGTCGGTGGCTTCACGGCTGCGAGTTTTTATCTCGCCGATTTGCTGTGGACGCAATCAACATCGGTGATATTGGCTTTAATCATCGGTATTTTCCTGACTGGCGCTTTTCATGAAGACGGTTTTGCTGATGTCTGTGACGGTTTTGGTGGCGGCTGGGGCAAACAGCGCATTATGGAAATTATGAAAGATTCCCACGTTGGGGTTTACGGATTTCTCGGATTGCTGTTGATGCTGTTGTTGAAGATTAGTGTGCTTGGCTCAATGCCATCATACGCCGTGCCTTTAGTCTTGCTGACCGGGCATAGTATCAGCCGATTGTCGCCGTTGTTGCTGATGCAACGTTATACTTATGCGCGGGAATATGACAGCAAAGCTTCTGGTGCTGTCTATAAACCTAATTGTCAGGAGTTAATTTTTCCGATAGTTATAGCGCTATTGCCATTGGTGTTGTTGCCGGCTTTATGTGCACTGGTAATCATTCCTGTACTGCTTGCGACCACGCTTTTGGGGCGTTTTTTTTATCGTCGTATTGGCGGCTATACCGGCGATTGCCTTGGCGCAAGCCAGCAAGTTGCCGAGATTATTTTTTATTTATGTGTGAGTGCCTTATGGATATTTATTTAATTCGCCACACCCGGACGGCTACCGATCCTGGGCTGTGTTACGGTCAAAGTAATGTGGCCTTGGCGGATAGCTTTCCGGATGAGATGACGAAACTACATCAAAAACTGCCCGAGTTCGACGAGGGCTGCAAGGTTTTCAGCAGTCCGCTAAAGCGTTGTCTGCATTTGGCTGAGACCTTTTCAGACACGGTGATCACCGATGCGCGCTTGCAGGAACTTGATTTTGGCGATTGGGAGGGCAAGTGTTTTGATGATATTGAGGCTGGTATTTTGCAGCATTGGACGAATAACTTTGTTACTGCCGCACCGCCAAACGGCGAAAATTTTGAGGATTTGTATCAGCGTGCGGGCGGTTTTTGGCAGGATTTATTAACCACCGAAGCAGAACAGGTTTTGGTGATAACTCATGCGGGTGTTATTCGCGCCTTGCTGGCTCGCGCTTTAAATTTGCCCTTAGCTAATTCATTTCAACTGCGGATTGATTCTGGTTCCGTGCATAAAATACGCCGCGATGACGATTATCTTTACATCGAATACATTAATTTATAAATGAAACACGGTGGTAATAATTATCAGTTCTCAGAGTTCATCGGTTGTCTACCTGAACAGGTGCTGGATTTTTCGGCTAACATCAATCCAAAGCAAGCGGTCGATTTGAGTTGTTTGCAACAGGTTCAACTCGGACTATATGCCGATTCTGATTACAGCTTATTAAAACCGGCGATTAGACGTCGCTATTGGTATCCGATACATGCAGATATTGAAGTATTTAATGGTGGACGTACCCAAATACAGCACAGTGATTTTCGTTAACCCATCCACCCCGGACGGACAGCTTTATAACATGCAGGACTTGCTAGTTTTATGGTAGGCGGTAGATTGCACCATCATCATCGATGAGTCGTTTCTTGATTTTTGCGTGGCGGATTCGGTAGCAGAGTACATAGCTAACTACCAGAAACTTTATATCATCAAATCATTAAGTAAAATTAAATCTTCGTTAAGGGCTCGAGCTCAGTGGCCCAGTGGGCAACTAGACTTGCTCCGAACAAACTGCGCACTATTGCCATAAATACGTTGCAAGACAACGTCTTTGTTTAACATTTAAAAGTGATTAACTATGAAACCATTAGCTATATTGGGTACCGGTTCAGATGCGGGTAAAACTACCTTGGTTATGGCCTTGTGCCGGCTTTTTGCTGACCAGGGTTTAAAGGTCGCGCCCTTTAAGGCGCAAAATGTTTCCAATAATTCAGCGGTCACCAAAGAAGGCCGCGAAATTTCCAGGGCGCAATGTTTACAGGCAGAAGCTGCAAGGGTAGAACCCAGTTATTTGTTTAATCCGGTGTTGCTTAAATCGCATGGTAACGGTTTGGTGCAAGTGATAGTGAATGGACTGGTTCATAAAAAACAAGCCATAGCGGCCTATTATGATGAAGTCGATGATTTAAAACAGCATGTACAACAGGCGTTTTCTCGCTTGCAGCAAGACTACGATCTGGTAATTGCTGAAGGCGCGGGGTCGCCAGTAGAATTGAATCTGTTGGATAAAGACCTATCGAATACTTTTGTCGCGAACACCTTCAACACAAAAAACATCTTAATAGCGGACATAGAGAGGGGAGGGGTCTTTGCCTCAATTTACGGGACCATGGCATTGATGGATCCAGTTATGCGTAGCAATTTGTCCGGCGTTGTAATCAATAAATTTCGCGGTGACCGGCGTTTTTTTGATGAAGGTGAAAAGATTATCAGGGATCGATTCGGTGTGCCGGTTCTAGGCGTGCTACCTTTTCAACCCTTAAATATCGATATGGAAGATTCCCAGTCTCTGAGAAATTATCAACAGCGCCTGGACGATGTAAAAATCCGTGTTGCAGTTATCGCTTACCCAGGATTGAGCAATTATAACGATCTCGACGTCCTGATGGCGGATCCTGAAATTTATGTTGAATTGATGCATTCCTATCGTTCGCTGAACAACTTTGATATGGTGTTGTTACCTGGCAGCAAAACCGTAATCCGTGATTTGCAATGGCTAAAACAGCAGGGTTTGTTTAACGAACTCCAGCAATTTAATAAGCCTGTTTTCGGACTCTGCGGTGGCTATCAAATGCTCTGCCAAAGTGTACACGACCCCGATGCGCTGGAACATGATAGTGCCAGCATTGAAACGGGGCTGGGTTTTATTGATGATATTGTTCTCTATCAAAGCCCTAAAATACTCCAGAGCGGCTATTATCAACTGTTTTCATACACGGCGATAAAAGGCTATGAAATCCATTGCGGACGCATGGACAAGTATCCTCTGTATTATCAAGGCGGGCGTTTTACAGGTACACATGTGCATGGCGTTTTTGATGATGAAGTTTTTCGTATCGATTATTTTAAGGCCATAAACCCGCACTATCAGGGTTTTGACTATGCACACTTACGTGAAGCGCAAATACAGGGTTTTGCCGATATGGTGGCGGAAAATTTGGATACCGCCGCTATTTTGCAAGCTCTTCAAACAGGTTGATAGTGTTTGAATTAGCGGCATTAGCGTATCTTATTGATGTGATCTTTGGCGAATTCCCCTGTAAGCATCCGGTGGTATGTGCAGCAATGGCGGGTGCTTTAGGTGTTGCCTTGGGAGGTGATGCTTATTATCACGGACAACTGAAACGTAAACCCGGATTAGGAGTGTCTATTAATCCAGTCAATAAAGCTGTACTGGTTCAGGCATTGGCAATGAAATCAGGTATTAATTTGATGGTTCTGGGCTTGTTAAACAGGAATTATGTTTGCATGAAAACACTCTTTATTGGCGGTATTAAAAGCGGAAAATCCCGCTTGGCGGAAGCTTATATTTTGGAACAAGCGGGTACAAATAAACCTTACTATCTGGCAACGACCGAATTTTTTGATGATGAAATCCTGTCACGAGTGTACATTCATCAACAACGCCGTAAGAATTCGTTCATTACACTGGAAGAACCCGTAAAACTGTTTGATGCTTTGGAAAAGTGTCAGCGTCCGGTATTGATTGAATGTATTTCGATGTGGCTAAACAACATGCTTCATTATCAAATTCCTGAAACTGTTATTTTGCAGGAACTGGAAGCGGTGCTGCAGTTACCCTGTGATATGGTTCTGGTACACAATGAAGTTGGATTAGGCGTGATTGCTGATAATCTGCTGGCACGCCAATTTGTAGATTTATCCGGCAAAGCTGCGCAGTTGATGGGACGGCATTGCGACAAGGTGTTTTTTTGTAGTGCAGGGCTAAAGATGCTGATGAAATAGGAAGTCTTCCAAATCAGAAAATATTCTGTAACGCTATGGTTCTTTTGAGTAAAACATCAAAATATATTCCAACTCTTAAAGTGTTTCCAAATCAAATCGAAAGTTGACCAATCCTAGATAAAGGAGATCTAAATGGCAGAAAAAAACCATAATAACCAAAAAGCAGACAAGGATAGTAAAGATGACAAAGTGCAAATTTGGGTCAAAAAAGAAACGCTGGAATATGAAAAAGAACTCCATAGACTACAGGTTGAGCTCTTAAAATTTCAAAATCATGTCAAGGAAAAAGGCTTGAGGGTCTTATTGATTTTTGAAGGGCGGGATGCGGCGGGTAAGGGGGGAACTATAAAAAGAATTACCGAGCATCTGAATCCTCGTGGTGCAAGGGTTGTTGCTTTGGAAAAGCCATCAAATACAGAAAAAACACAATGGTATTTTCAAAGATATGTCAGTTATCTTCCTTCTGCAGGAGAAATGGTGTTATTTGACCGCTCCTGGTATAACAGAGCGGGCGTAGAACCCGTCATGGGATTTTGTACTGAGGAAGAGCATAAAGAATTTTTAAGAGAAGTGCCTGAATTTGAAAAAATGATCGTAAATTCGGGGATTATTTTTATTAAATTCTATTTTTCGGTGAGTAAAAAGGAACAAGCCAAGCGTTTTGAAGAGAGAATTAACGATCCCTTGAAGCAATATAAGATTTCTCCCATTGATACGGAAGCGCAGAAATTATGGGATAAATACACCATTGCAAAATATTCCATGTTACTTTCTACCAATACGCCTTACGCAGAATGGACAGTCATTAAATCTGACAACAAGAGAAAGGCGCGAATCAACTGCATAAAGTACATATTATCGCATGTAGATTATCCGGATAAAATCAGCGGCGACCATTTAAACATAGATAATTCTATTTTATTAAATGGATCGGATGAAATTAAGCGAATGGAATTGAATATGAATAAAGCGCTATAGGAAAGTTTACAAAGAGAGTTCCAGTAACGTCATAAATTTTTTCTCTTTTATGTTGCTTCCATTCGCAGTGATTTTCAATATTTCTCCGTTTTCAAGGTAGGTACCGTTAAATATTTTTCTTTACTCGTTTTGGGTCGGAGTTCGAGTCAACAGGTGATATTACAGATTGGTTTACTATGCGGGGTGTAGTTTGATTGGTATCCAGATTAAGTGATAAGAACGGGTCGGAGACCTTTACTAAATCGGCACCTTTGGGTAATGAAATATCAGAAAGCAAAGATAATGCAGTTTTTTGTTCATAAACTGAGGATAAATCTCTTCTCTTTAAAGGTACATGGGATGCTGTTGTCTGTCTAGATTCATTCAGGAATTGAGCAATACTGTCCAGTCGCTGATGCAATTGGTTAGCGTTAGAGGCCGGCATGAGAAAGGTAAAAGGACCTTCTGTTGCTAATTTAGGATTGAGATAACCCGGATTTAGGCGACGGAATTGCTCATAACTGAGATTGGCAAGTTGCGCGACTTCCTTAAAATCCTTTTCAGCCAGGTATTCAATATCATGTTTACGTTCGATTTTAACTTTAACGAAATAAGGTTCGTTTCTAACTGGAGCAAGCTTCAATCCATGAGCGGCAGGATTAGCAAATATGCTGGATAACGCCAGGAAACGAGGTACGTATTCTTGTGTTTCTTCGGGTAAACGCAAAGACCAGTAATCAGTATCTAAGCCTTCAGCGATATTGCGACTGATGGCTTCATCTACTGCGCCCAAGCCACAATTATAGGCAGCCAGGGCAAGCAGCCAGTCGCCATTGAAATGCTGTTTTAAGAAAGACAAATAGCGTGTCGCTGCCTGCGTAGAGGCGGCGACATCAAGTCTGGCATCATAATGATCGCTTTGTTGCAAGTTGAAATCATGCCCCGTGCTTGGGATGAATTGCCAGAGGCCCGCGGCGCTTTTAGGAGATAGCGCGGTCGGCTGATAGGCGCTTTCTACTATAGGTAATAAAGCCAGTTCGTAAGGTAATTTATGTCTACTGAGGCTATCGACAATATGATAAAGGTAGGGGCGTGCACGTTCAGCGACTTGATGCAAATAATCACGGTGTTGAGTATACCAAATGATATGTTTGTTGACCCTATCATATTTGGCTGCATCTTTGGCAGTGCTTGGTGCCAGAGTAGCCAAATCTTGCTCCGTGAGTTGATTAGGGTAAGATGAAATAACGGGTTTACCCAATTCATTCGTTTTAACGGGGTTTTCCAATGTCGATGTGTTGCGGGTAAGCGATTCTGTGGTGGTGTTAAAGTAATTCCTGTGCAGCTTGGGATGGAAGTTAATACGCGTGCGGAGTCGTGTCTGTTCTTCCGCAATACCTTGCGGGTTGTTGTTTTGTAAAGCAATCAATTTGTTTTGTATAGCTATATTCTTGCGGATCCTTGAGGACATAGCTGCATTAAGCCTAAGACGGCCATAAGGCGTGTAGTTATCCGTGGGTGCAGAAGCAGTTATCGGTTGCCTGAGTTTTTTTCGAAGAGCGAGAATTCGTTCTGTTCGAGTTTTTGCAGAAAGTGGCTGCACCTGACTGACACTTGAATCAGCGAAAGTATTTTTGTCAGGTTGAAGGCCAAAATGTGACTGAATAGTTGATGATTCGAGAAAACTATTGTTTTTTGCGAGGGTGTGCTCCGGCAAAGTCTGTACCGGGCTTGGCCGAGGAATTTGCATGCCTGAACGAATGCGTTCCCAAATATCTCCAGGATTTTGTAATCTGTTATTCTTAACAGCAAGCAATCGGGGATTTTTATTTTTTTCTCGTAAACGCGGCGCATGTCCACGCTGGTGATTATTTTTATTAGTCTTGGTATTCTTGGAGGCAGCTAAAATCTCTGTAGATTGGGCCAGCAAAGACGAGCCAACCAGAATATTCAACACTAAAATTAATAGTCGCATTTTATACCTTCTCTATGTCCAGGTTATTTTGGTAAAAATCCGGATTTTAATGAATGCGTTTGCTTATGATGTATAAAGCAGAAGCAGTAAAACAAAATTTTTATTTAAAAATTTATTGAACTATAGCGAACGACTTTCAGATTTTAGTCTAAAAAATCAGTTTAATAATCCAAATTCCGCTCACCCTGATAAAAAGGGTTTTGAGTCAATCGCCGTACCGCTAAGACAGTTTGCAGGCCGTTCAGGTTTCAAAACATCAGCACACACAGCCTGCAAACTACTTCAATTAAGAAATCTTGGATAATTCAGAGTCAATAATGTACCCTTTTTAGCAAAGTTCTGGTATTAAAAGTTTCGTTATTGTAATGACGGTCCAGTTAAACAGGCTATCCTGGCGGTCTTAAGCAAGTAGGTTTATGTCAACGCATGCCGTTTTTTTTGTTCAATTTTTGGCGCTTTTAACTAAGGGTTATCACATCGCTGGATTACAAGTCTTAGTGCCTTTCATTTTTTGCCAAATCTGTTTTTTACCAATTTGTAAATAATTTTTACTGTGCTTTTTGTTTATCTTCTCGATCATAAAAAAGAAGTAACTCCTTTAAGATAGCTGATGCACTTTTCCGGCAAAGCTATGTCAATGTTAATTCGACAAACATTTAAAATGATAAAATGATAATTTTTCGAATCGAATTGATAACTGATTCAACGATTAAAAATATTTGCGAGACAAAGTCACGAAGAATTGTACAGATTGTGCAATCTTGAGTAACAAAATAATCACTTACCTTTATACCTATCATAAAAAATATGACAAAGATCCCCACCGTCGGCTTTATTAGCTTGGGCTGCCCTAAAGCGCTAGTTGATAGCGAAAGAATTTTAACTCAACTTCGTTCAGAGGGTTATGACATCTCACCAACTTACCAAGACGCTGATTTGGTGGTTGTTAATACTTGCGGCTTTATTGATGCCGCGGTGGCGGAATCACTGGACAGTATTGGTGAAGCTTTAGCCGAAAACGGTAAAGTGATCGTAACCGGCTGTTTAGGCGCCAGAGAAGATGAAATCAGGGCGCGGCATCCCCAGGTTTTAAAAGTGACTGGTGCACACGCTTTAGAAGCCGTTGTGGCTTCGGTACATGAACATTTACCGCCTCGGCATGATCCTTTTACCAGTCTCTTGCCGCCGCAAGGGATTAAATTAACCCCGAATCACTATGCCTATTTGAAAATTTCCGAGGGCTGTAATCATCGATGCACCTTCTGCATTATCCCTTCAATGCGTGGTAACCTGGTCAGCAGGCCCGTAGATGATGTTATGAGGGAAGCAGAACGCCTGGCGAATGCAGGAGTTAAAGAATTATTAGTGGTTTCGCAGGATACCAGTGCTTATGGTCTGGATTTAACGTATCAAAGCCGAGACTGGAAAGGGCGGTCTGTTAAAACGCGCTTTTATGATTTAGCTGAGGCATTGGGTGATTTGGGAATCTGGATACGGATGCACTATGTTTATCCGTATCCTCATGTTGACGAAGTGATTCCATTGATGGCGGAAGGAAAAATTCTGCCTTATCTGGATATACCTTTTCAACATGCGAATAGCCGTATTCTTAAATTAATGAAACGTCCAGCGGCCAGCCAGAATAATTTGGAGCGTATTAAGGCGTGGCGGAAAATCTGTCCTGATATTACTTTACGTAGCACTTTTATTGTCGGGTTTCCGGGAGAAACTGAGCATGAATTTGAAGAATTACTGCAATTTATGACCGAAGCGCAACTCGATAGAGTCGGCTGTTTTGCATATTCTCCTGTAAAAGGTGCAGCAGCCAATGATTTGCCAGATCTGATTCCTGAAGAAATCAAGCAAGAACGTTTGGCTCGTTTTATGAGCCATCAGGCCGAGATTAGTGCTGCGCGTTTACAGCAACGGATAGGGAGACTTGAAACGGTCCTGATTGATGAAGTCGTTGAAGAAGGCGCGGTTGCAAGAAGTAAAGCCGATGCGCCGGAAATCGATGGGCAGGTCTTTATTGATGGTGCGACGCATCTCAAAGTTGGTGATTTTGTCGATGTTGAGCTGGAAGAAGCGGATGAATATGACTTGTGGGGGCGTTTGCTTTAGCGCTCGTTGAGGATTCTTTAAGATAATAAGGTGTTATAAACAAAAAACCCAGCGAGAATGCTGGGTTTCTTGGTGCTACAAAGTTTTTTGCTTATAGTGATATAGAACTAGAAACTTTTTGCTTTTGATCATCAGGGTTATCGATGCAACCAGACAAACCAACAACCATTACTGCCATAGCCAAAAGTGCTAAGATTTTTTTCATAAGAATATCCTCCAAAGGGGTTTAAATTATTTTATTTATTGTGCGCCAATTTATAAAAAGCACAGACAATTTATATCATGACTGGAATGATGATGCAATACTAAAAGTCGTTAAGTCCCCTGGAACAATTACAACGAATTGATATTTTCAGGTAAGTCGAAGGAAATTAACTTGTCTGTCCATTTTACTGTGCCGATGGTGTTCCATGGTGCTGAAAAGTTTTGATGCAATTGATCATAAACCCAATAATTAGGTGCGTTAATTTTCTTAAGTTTTATATGAAACACAGTCTTATCGAGATTTAAGCCTATTTTGTGACCCCAGAAAGCCGTAACCTTCATGATAAATTTTTGCAAGCGCGTGTTGTTAATAGTGGGTGTAACAGCAATATTAGCCCACATGGAATGAACACGGCCCCAGTTTGGCGCAAGTAATCGCCCTTGCTGGTTGACAAATGGCAGCCAGCGTTCAGTGCCATTTTGATCTGTATAGGTAATCGCTAAAATACGGTCATAACCGGCAAAATGATCATGCAGGTAAAGTGCATGTGGGGTAATTCCTAAAAAGGTCAAAGATACCATAATAAGTGCGTTACTGGCTTCGGTAATAGGCGCGCTGATGGGGCTTTCCTTGGCAGCTATATCCAATCTGTAAATAAGACCGTAATGAATAGTGCTGTTCAATTGTAAAACGAGTAGAGCAATGAATATTTTTGCAAGCTTTCTGGAAAAGGCTTTAGGTTTTTCGGTAGCAAAACATTCAAAAATTTGATGATATAGACTATTGTTTTGCAGTTTTGTCGATATAAGACATTTAGATGTGCAGGGGATACGCGCGCGCGAGTCTGCAATAAATCGGTATTTTTTTACAGCTAGTGTATAGATTCCAGGCAAACTTAAAATAAAGCCTATGGGATATAAATAACGCATCTTCAGAAATATTTGAATATAGGTATTTACGCCCGAATAAATGCGATTTTCGTTGTCCAATGCATATAAATCCAGTAATAAGGTTTCTGGGGTTATTGCGGCCAGTGCAGGGTAGCGCGCGGCATGATCTTGTGCGCTTTTAAAGTCAATACAACTAAATATATCGAAATGATTAAGGATGAGGACGGTGCGATTGCATAAAGGGCATTGTTGGTCAAAAAATACAGTCAGAGAGGGTTTATTGGCAGTCAGCAATTTACCGATTGCACGCCACCATCTAAAGGGAACGAGTAGCGTATAACATATAAGCATTCCCAAGCCAAAAGGATAGATATTAAGAGACAGGGTGATACCTAGATGTAGCCCGAGACCAACGAATAAATAAATGCAACGTAACCGGCGATTCGAAAAAAAGAATAAAAAGGTAAATTGAAAGACCAGGACGGTATAACCTATGGTTTTTTGTAGTAGCTCGTTATTCAGCAAAAACGACATGTCGATGGCTGAAACATAATAGGGCTGAGTTGATGGCAACCAGGAGCCAAGGCCATTACGCCAGTGTTCGGCAAATAGCTTATGAACAGCCGAGTCGAAATATAGAAAACCAAGGCAAATCAGAACAGGTAAGTAGTAAGCAAGGCTCGAAACAGTTGGTTTTGGATATGCATTGTAATGCGTAAAAGGCGTGCTGAGTTTGTATCTGAGATTGTCTATGGAAAATGCTCGGTCACCAGGCATAAAAAGCAGAAAAAAACCGACTCCGGTCATGAATGAATCAAAGCCGCCGTCAAAATCTCGCTGCATGGATGTGAAATTAACGAACACAATCCAGAAAATGTAATTACTGATAACAGCAAATTGATAACGATAGCCGATAATGATAAATACGGCAATAATTCCCCAAAGGCACAAGAAAAAGGGAATCATGGGGAATTCGACGTCTATGTAAGGAATAGGGTCGAAAATTAAATGATTGAAATACAGCAGGAAAAAGATTTCCTGCAAAGTGACTAAGCCATAAAAAAGCCGGAATAAGCCAATGCCTGTTGCGGGGGCTTGTTTAGATTGAAGTTCTAATATTTTATTGATTATAAATTTATACATTTCATTATAAAAAATGCGTAAATTATAATACAGTTATGAGGTTAAAGCGGTGAAATGTTTAGAAAAAAACAAGGCCGCTATCCATTCACGAGGAATGGATGCGGCCTAAGGAATAACCGAAACCGGGTGGCTACGCTTATTTTTCGTCGTCTGGATGCTCAGCGAATACCCATTTCAAAAGGGCGTATACAGCAGCAACAACTACAACAGCGCCGACCATGCCAGCTGGTGTTTTTAATGTTTCAGTCAGATCTAAAATAAATCCCATGTATGTGTCTCCTACCTAATAATTTTTATATTTGAGAAATTGCTAATTTCATAGCAAGCGGAAGGTTCATGATACTTTAGGTAACGTTAAAGTCAAGGCTTATTGTCGATGAATATTAAAATATTGATGGAAAGCAAATATTACTGACTATTGTTGTTAAAGCTCGATAACCGATGTGGTATAGTTTGAATTCTGTTTATGATGTTGATAGATTAAGGGCGATAACAATGATAAAAAGATACGTTAAAATATTACCGGCGGCAGCATTTTTTTTTGCGTTTTCGGCGAATGCTGAGGTTGCATTAAAAGATAGCTCTGAAATCCTGGGTAAATGGAAATTATATGCTGAAGCGACTAAGTTGGATGGAGAGCAGAAACCCGTTACTATTGAATGGGAGTTTAAAGGGGATGGCGTTCTTCAACAAACGGCAACAGATTCTGTTGGTCGAACCGGAGAGATGAAAATAGCCATTAAATATTCTGTCGAAAATGGAGAAATTAAAAAGCAGACAAAGCCGGGACAGGAAAAATTTGAGTCATGCAAGGTTATTGAAAAAGAAGGCTCTAAAATGATTTTAAAATGTCCATTTCTTTACTATTTTCTAACAAAAATATAATTAAATATAATATAAAAAAAGGGGTATAAATTATGATAAGCGGTATGGTGATGATTCTTGTAGCTCTCTGGTTTTATCAGTCAGCTGTGAAGGCAAAGGTAGGTAACGTACTAATGTGGGTTGCTATTGGAGCAATAGGTTTTTTTGCTTTAGTGTGGGTATTGCAGAGTGTCAATATTTATATTTTGGAATCGTTGAGAGCTAGTGAAGGTGGTGCCGGCTACGAAGCAGTTCAGGGTGCCGACAGGAAAGATCCAGGGGATTTTCTGGGCTTTGCAGGCGTTTTAAAGTCGCTTTATTTCGAGTTGTCGCCTTCAATCATCAGCTTCGTGGCCATTGCATTCGTTCGTTTAAAATTTATCACTAAAGAAAATTTTTCGGTAGCTAATTTATTCGGTGGTCTCAAAGAGATGTTTCAAGCTATGAAGCAAAGCTTTAAAACGCCAGAATAATAAAGCTCAAATTTGAATAAAAAAGCCCAAGCATTTACTTGGGCTTTTTTATAGGTCTCTTAAAGTACTTGAAATTGAGAATTTATTTATACCTTTTAAGTGAAGTTTCAAATATCTATACGATAGTAGAAACAAGAAAAATGATTGCTGCAACTAACAGAACCGTAACAACTATCCCTGCAATAACATATGTTGAAAGCGACCCGTGTTCGAAATCTTTTTTTCTATTGCTCTCACTTTGTACGCCGATAAAAGCGGAAAGAACGCTTTTAAATACTTGAGAAATCGTTGGTTTTGACATGTTCATCTCCTAAACAAAGTGACAAAAATAATAGTGCTTGATGGCTTTTTAAGCAATGATTAAATTCTGGAAAAATATCCACCCTTGGCAATTTCAATGAGCAAAACAGAATTATTAAAACAGCAGTTGTCCCAAAGAATCTTGTTTCTTGATGGTGCTATGGGTACGATGATCCAAAGCTACAAATTGGAAGAAAAAGATTATCGTGGCGAGCGTTTTGCCCAGTGGGATGTTGATCTTAAGGGAAATAATGATTTATTGTCATTAACCCAACCTGATATCATCAAAGCTATTCATAATGCTTATTTTGAAGCGGGTTCGGATATTGTTGAAACCAATACATTCAATGCGACAAGCATTGCTATGGCTGATTACCGAATGGAAGCGCTGGCTTATGAAATCAACCTTGAATCTGCACGTTTAGCAAGACAAGCCGCCAATGAATATACCAAAAATACACCTGAAAAACCGCGCTTTGTGGCTGGTGTCCTGGGCCCTACCAATCGCACAGCCTCGATGTCGCCCGATGTCAATGATCCCGGATTTCGTAACATTTCCTTTGATGAACTGGTAGACGCATACACCGATGCCACGCGAGGGCTTATTGATGGCGGCGCGGATATCATACTGATTGAAACAATTTTCGACACGCTGAATGCGAAGGCCGCGATTTTTGCAGTTGAACAATATTTTGAACAAATCGGTTATAAACTGCCGGTCATGATTTCCGGCACCATTACTGACGCATCGGGCAGAACGCTGTCCGGACAAACCGTTGCGGCTTTCTGGCATTCATTAAAACATGTGGAACCGATTTCCTTCGGCTTTAACTGTGCATTAGGTGCGAAAGAACTGCGCCAATACATAGCAGAATTATCGACTATTTCAGATACGCATGTATCTGCCCACCCGAATGCAGGGCTGCCTAATGAATTTGGTGAATATGATGAATCACCCGAGGCAATGGCTGAAGAATTGGCAGACTGGGCACGTAGCGGCTACTTGAATATTATTGGCGGTTGTTGTGGTACATCGCCGGCGCATATTAAAGCCATAGTCGAAGCAGTTCAGGCTTACAGCCCCAGAACAATCCCGAAAATTGAAAAACAATGTCGTTTGGCGGGTCTTGAACCCATGTCCATCGGCCCGGATACCCTGTTTGTCAATGTCGGCGAACGTACCAATGTAACGGGTTCGGCAGCTTTCAAGCGGCTGATCATTCAAGGTGATTTTGAAGCCGCTTTGGAAGTCGCCAGACAGCAGGTTGATAATGGTGCCCAGATTATTGACATCAATATGGATGAAGGCATGCTGGAATCAAAAGAAGCGATGGTGCGCTTTTTGATGCTCATTGCTTCCGAGCCGGATATAGCCAAAGTTCCGATTATGCTGGATTCTTCTAAATGGGAAATTTTGGAAGCGGGTCTTAAATGTATTCAAGGCAAAGGAGTGGTGAATTCCATTTCGCTTAAAGAAGGCGAAGCCGTTTTTATAAAACACGCCAAACTCGTGCGTCGTTATGGCGCGGCGGTCATAGTTATGGCATTTGATGAGGAAGGGCAGGCGGATACGAAAGCCAGAAAAGTCGAAATATGCCAGCGGGCTTATAAGCTGCTGACTGAAAAGGTCGGTTTCCCGCCTGAAGATATCATTTTTGATCCCAATATTTTCGCCATTGCGACAGGTATTGATGAACACAATAATTACGGACTGGATTTTATTGATGCCACTCGCGAGATAAAGCGAACTTTACCTTACGCGCTGATTTCCGGCGGCGTTTCCAATGTTTCATTTTCGTTTCGCGGCAACAATCCGGTACGCGAAGCCATACATGCGGTATTTTTATATCACGCTATTCAAGCTGGTATGTCCATGGGCATTGTTAATGCGGGTCAGTTGGCGATTTACGCAGATGTCCCCGAAGATTTGCGTGATGCGGTTGAAGATGTGGTATTGAATCGCCACAATGGTGCCACGGAAAGGTTACTTGAAATTGCCGGGAAATATCGGGGCGATGGTGTCAGCAGTGAAGGCAAAAAAGAGGACGTGGAGTGGCGCAGTTGGCCAGTTAATAAACGTCTGGAACACGCGCTAGTCAAAGGGATCACCGATTACATTGATGAAGATACCGAACAAGCAAGGCAGGAAGCCGAAAGACCCCTGCATGTCATAGAAGGTGCGTTAATGGACGGTATGAATGTCGTGGGTGACTTGTTTGGCGCCGGCAAAATGTTCCTGCCGCAAGTTGTTAAATCGGCGCGTGTGATGAAAAAAGCCGTTGCCTATTTGATGCCGTTTATGGAAGCCGATAAAGCAGGAGGCGATAGACAAACCAACGGTAAAATCCTTATGGCTACGGTAAAAGGCGATGTACATGACATCGGTAAAAATATCGTTGGCGTGGTGCTGCAATGCAACAATTATGATGTGATCGATTTAGGCGTAATGGTTCCAGCCGAAAAGATTTTGCAAACAGCACGCCTGGAAAACGTTGATATTATTGGTTTAAGCGGCCTGATTACGCCATCCCTGGATGAAATGGTACATGTGGCCAAAGAAATGCAGCGTCAAGGTTTTACTATTCCGCTGATGATAGGTGGTGCGACTACTTCACGCGCGCATACGGCGGTAAAAATTGAGCCAAATTATGAGGGGCCGACAGTTTATGTGACTGATGCGTCGCGAGGTGTTGGTGTAGCCAGTAATTTGCTTAGCGATGAACTGAAAAATGAGTTTGTCAAAAGCGTGCGCGAAGAATACGAGGAAGTCAGAGACAGGCACAAAGGTCGGGAGGCTAAAACCAAACAACATTCTTTAGAAGAGGCCAGACGCAATAAGTTTAACTGGGGGAATTACGAACCGGTTAAGCCGTCTTTTTTAGGGGTTAAAGTCGTTGAGCGTTTCCCGCTTGAAACCCTTGTATGGTACATTGACTGGACACCTTTTTTCCAAACTTGGGAAATGGCGGGTAGCTATCCAAAAATACTCGATGATAAAGTTATTGGAGTTGAAGCCAGAAAATTGTTTGACGACGCGCAAGTGATGCTGAAAAAAATCATCAGTGAAGAATGGCTAACCGCAAGAGCTGTTGTCGGTTTTTTTCCTGCAAACAGCGACGGTGATGATGTTATAGTTTACACAGATGAAACTCGCAAGCAACGCTTGGAAACCTTGCATCATTTGCGTCAACAAAATGTTAAAGCCCCGGGAAGACCCAATTATTGCTTGTCTGACTTCATTGCGCCAATTAATAGCGGTAGAGCCGATTATATCGGCGCCTTTGCGGTAACGACAGGCATAGGTATAGAGGAAAAGTTGCAGCAATTTGAGCAGGATCATGATGATTACAGTTCGATTATGCTCAAAGCTCTGGCGGATAGATTGGCGGAAGCGTTTGCAGAATACCTGCACCAGGTGGTCAGAAAAGACTATTGGGGTTATGCCGAAGATGAAACCTATGGGCCCGAACAGTTAATAAACGAGGCTTATCAGGGGATACGTCCTGCGCCTGGTTATCCTGCATGTCCTGATCATACTGAAAAAGAGAAGTTATTTGAATTGCTTAATGTAACCGAAAATACCAGCATAAAACTTACTGAAAGTTATGCTATGTATCCGGCATCGGCAGTTAGCGGTTGGTATTTTTCGCACCCTGAAGCACAGTACTTTAATGTCGGCAAAATAGATCGAGACCAATTGCAGGATTATGCCAGACGTAAAGGAATAACAGAAGAAGTTGCTCAACGCTGGCTGGCAGCACATTTGCATCATTAATGACTCGATTGCTGCTTTTTGGCACATCCGGTTGCCATCTTTGTGAACAAGCAGAACAGATTATCAACGAGTACTTGCCGAATAACCCCGAATTGACAATTGAAATCATTGATATTGCCGAGCAGGAACAGTGGCAAGAACAATACGCCATCCGCATACCTGTTTTATATCATCCGGAAACAAAAAAAGATCTGGGATGGCCATTTAACCAAACGCATATCAAAGAATTTATCAACGAGTTAATCTATGGCTGAAAATTACCGGATAGAAAAAGATAGCATGGGCGAACTGGAGGTTCCGAAAGAAGCCTTATATGGAGCACAAACCCAACGAGCTATCAATAATTTTCCCATTAGCGGCTTAATCCTGCCGCCTGCCTTCATCAAAACCATCGCATTGATTAAAAAAACAGCGGCAAAAGTTAATATGGACTTGGGAGAACTTGAACCCCAAATAGGTAATGCCATTATTCAGGCTGCACAACAAATAATGGATGGACAGTATCAACACCAGTTTCCTGTTGATGTGTTTCAAACCGGTTCAGGCACCAGTACCAATATGAATGTCAATGAAGTATTGGCAAATCTGGCGACAAAGATAGCAGGTTGTGCAGTCAGTGCCAACGATGACGTCAACAGAGGGCAGAGCAGCAATGACGTTATTCCAACCGCTATTCATGTCAGTGCGGCTATTGAGTGCCAGGAAAATCTGCTACCAAATTTAATTCATCTTGCTGAAACCATAGAAAAAAAAGCCAGTTCCCTGGATGACATTATTAAAACCGGGCGCACGCATTTAATGGATGCCATGCCTGTGCGGTTGAGTCAGGAAATGGGCGGCTGGGCCTTGCAGATACGAAATGGCATAGATCGCATTAATACTACCTTGCCAAGAGTCTATAAATTGGCCCAAGGCGGCACGGCTGTTGGTACAGGCATTAATGCACATCCCAAATTTGCGGCAGAATTTGCCCATGCCCTTAGTGCAGAAACCGGATTGCCCTTTCAACCGAATGATTCATTTTTTGAAAGTTTGAGTGCTCAGGACACCATCGTTGAATTATCCGGCCAGTTGAAAGTCATTGCGGTGAGTTTAATGAAAATTGCCAACGATCTGCGTTGGATGAACAGCGGTCCTCTTGCGGGTCTGGGTGAAGTTGAGCTCACTGCGTTACAGCCAGGTAGCAGTATTATGCCGGGTAAAGTGAATCCGGTCATCCCGGAAGCTGTGGCAATGGTTGCGGCCCAAGTCATTGGAAACGACACGACAATTACCATTGCCGGTCAATCCGGTGCTTTTCAGCTCAATGTTATGCTGCCGGTGATTGCCTATAATATTTTGCAAAGCATCGATATTTTGGGCAATGTGAGTGTTGTTCTTGCTGATAAAGCCGTTACCGGTTTTACCGTCAAAACCGGCAATCTTCAAAAAGCCCTGGCAAAAAATCCCATTTTAGTGACGGCGTTAAACCCCATTATCGGTTACGCAAAAGCCGCTGAAGTGGCAAAAACCGCCTATAAACAAGACCGACCAATTATTGAAGTAGCCGCTGAAATGACTGCTTTGAGCCAGGAAGAATTGGAAAAACTGTTAGACCCAGCCCATTTAACACAAGGCGGCATCAACGAATAAGCAAGTAGATGATAAAAGGTGCATCGTACATCCTCGGATTGTGACGAGGCCGTGACAGTATTTTTATAAGACACCTGCCTGACCTAAAACCGCTTCATGATAGATCTGTTAGTGCCCTGCATGCTTAACTGTTTGTGGATATGATCTGGCTGTTAAATTTTCCAGTATTTAGAGGGTTGAGAATCTGGGTTTCTGATATTTACCCCCAAAATTCTATGATAACAGCGGCACCGCCGAATATACTCGATTCTATATGCAGTCGTCCCTGGTATGCTTCTACGATGTCAGCGACAACGCTGAGGCCAATGCCGTGACCTGGTGTAGATTCATCGGCTCGTCCACCCCGCTGGAGAATATGTTCTTGGTATTTGGCGCCAATACCTGGACCGTCGTCATGTATACTGATGGTTAAGCGATGACCGTCTTTGCTGCCCTGAATCTCAGTACGGGAGTGGCACCATTTGAAGGCATTATCAAGCAGGTTCCCCAGCATTTCGATCAGATCGGCTTCGTCGCAGCGAAAATGCAGGTCGGGGTCTATCCGATTGGTCACACAGACGTTTTTATTGCGATACACTTTGTAAAGTGAGGCGGTGATTCTATCTGCTACCAAATACACGGCGATGGGCGGCGCGGTAGCGGCGGCATTAGCAGCACCGGCGCGTTGCAGTTGCCGTTCGACGATGCGCATCATCCGCGCGCTTTGTTCAGATACCGTGTCTGGCAGAATCTCAGGCTGGTCGACTGCGCTGCGCAAGACAGCCAGCGGCGTTTTCAAACTGTGTGCCAAATCGGCTAGGGCATTGCGGTAGCGGGTTTGACGGGCGCGCTCCTGAGTCAGCAGGATATTGATTTTATTAGTCAATTGTTTGACTTCTCTAGGATAGTCGCCGTTGATCTGGTTACGCTCGCCCGCTTCTATGGCATTAAGTTCAATGCCGACTTTCCGCAAAGGACTCAGGCCCCAGCGCAATACCCAGATTTGCGTAGCGAACAATAAGATGGCGACAGTTGCCAATCCGCCCCATAAGCGGCGTCGATAGAGAGAGACTTGATTATGTAGCGGTGCAAGCTCGGTCATCAGATAAAAATTGAATGAAAAGATGCCGGTTTTAAGCGTGCGCTGGTAACCGAAACCCAGCAGATAATAATCTTTACCGTCTTCCATTTGCACATCTGCCCAGTGCTTTTCACCCACTTTCAGGGCAAACGGTGCCGGCGTTTGCCGGTTGTGTAGTGAGGGTGAACGCCAATACAGTTTAGCGCTGCTGTTACTGCCAACGAACGCGTACAGCCCGGAACCCGGCAGGGCGAGTTGAGGGTACGGCAGATGTGTCGGCAGGGGCATGATGAGCTGCCCGGTTTCGTCTATGACGGATGCGCTTAGCAGTTGATAAACCTCACCCAACATGCGTTCGCGTAAAGACAGACGGGCACTTTCCACAAAGGCGTTGTCCAGGACAGCACCCGTAACGGTCAGGAAAATAACCAAAACCGGAATGGCGGTAAGATTAAGTCTGAGATAAAGAGAGTCGATCACGCCGGTTTATTATCTAAGCCAACCGATAGCCTCGACCGCGTACGGTTTCGATAGGTTGCCGAATGCCTTTGGGATCAAGTTTGCGTCGCAAGCGACCTACCAGCACTGTTAAAACGTTGCTTTCCGGGTCAGTGTCATGGGGGTAAAGGTAACTGCGGAGTTCATCTTTGGAAACAACTTTACCTTGTTGTTGCGCCAGATATTCAAGCATCCGGTATTCGAAGCTGGTGAGTTCTATTTCAAATCCGTCTACCATAGCGCGTTGCTTTTCCAGGTTGAGTACGAGGTAGCCGCAGTTTAGCAGGGATTGAGGGGCGCCGACGACTCTGCGCAGCAATGCTTTAATGCGTGCGGACAGTTCCTCCATCTGGAAAGGTTTTGCCAGATAGTCGTCCGCTCCGGCCTCCAGGCCCTCAACGCGTTCTTGCCAGCGTCCGCGAGCGGTGAGTACAAGAACGGGGAGATTACTGCCTTGTTGGCGTAGACGTTTGATGATTTCAAGGCCGGAGATGCCGGGTAAACCCAGATCTACAATGGCGACGTCTGCCGGATATTCAGTTGCAAAATAAAGCCCTTCAAGGCCGTCACCGGTCACATCGACTTGGTAGCCTTCTTTTTCAAGTTGTCTACAGATATGGGAGCGAATGGCTATTTCGTCCTCGATAATCAAAATACGCATGGTCGATAATTCTTATGACAACAATCAAAGTAACAATGCCGAGGTACTGTTCGATGCCTCAACATCACGTTAGGCTATATTATTACCCTGAAACTATAATTTAATACTTATGTTATTGTCTTACATTAGTAATGTCCTCCCAATCCCTATGTGCAGACAAGAGAGGAGTGGACGCTTTTTACCCACCATGAAGGCTTTCGTGATAAATAAGAGGAGCTGTTTTGCTTATTGAACTCCGGGTTTGATCGGTAAATAAATCTGATTGGCAACAAAGGTGATGCCTGTTCCTGCGACCTCATCAACCTGCTTGTTGACACCGGATGCAAGTAAGATACCGCCATCGGCTAAAATGTCTAAAGCCTTGTTCAAGTTCTCTTTGGAAGCACCGAACTCTTCGAGGTCAATACCGGAAATGACTCGTAATTTACTTCGATTCAACAGAAACTGATCGATCGAGAAACATGGCGAGGTAAAACAGATAATACCATTATTTTCAAGACCGACAAAATGGCCTTCGCCCGCGGCGGCTGTAGCAGAGCTAAAAGCCTCTTTAAGCTCAAATACCCCTAAATTGCCGAAATCTCCGAAAATTTTGGTTTTGATGCGTCCATGTAAAAGGGCTGCCGAATTAATATCGATGTTGTTCTTGTTATTTACCAATGCGATGTGACATTCCGCTTGCAGGCTGCCGTCCGCGCAACGCGTAAGCTTAAGATTGACCGCTTTGACAAAAATGCCGCCGCACAGAGGAGAGGGACACAAACGCAAATCCTGTCGAAAAGTAAAGTAACCGTGTTGATTGAACACACTATCCGGTAAAGCTGTGTTTAGACTGTTCGTCGTTGCCGGCGCATTTTCTCTCGTCACCTCGGCAAAACTGTTAGGCAAAATACCTACATTCAATATCAGAAGCATAATGATGATACGAGTTTTCATAGTAAACCTCATTTGATAGATTAATTGCAGCTGTTCACCACTAAGAACAATGAGTACACGGAGTTTGTCGATAGGATTTTTTTTACTTGGCCTAGCAACAAGATTACAGCTATTTTTCATCAACCTGTTTTTCATGTTCTCTGTGGTGAATAAAGCCATTGTTGAGAACTGTATCGGGATAAGAGGTGAGTTCTTGAACTACAAACAATATTTATCCCGATAAACGGTTAGTTACCCGGACAGGGCGCAAATTCGCATGAAGGTGCTACCCGACCGACATAGGAGCCATCTGGGCATTGCTTTGCATCCTCCGTACAAAAAGTCACATCGTCGGTACAGGCGGCGACCGGATTCAACGAATAGGCAGTGGTATTCGGATTAGGGTTAATGGTACGCAGCTGCCGTACAAATGAGCCAAAGCCCTTTGTTCTTGCCGATGCTTGTACGCAGGCAGAAAAACCGCCTTCGATGCCATGGCCTTTTACGATAAATTTATCAACGACGCCTTCGCCTACAGCATGTCCGATAAGCTGTTGGACTGATTCAAAGGCTGCCGCATCAACAGCAGGACCGATACCGTTGATACTGATTTCAAGCGCACGATTTCCTGCAAATGCGGATGTCGTTGTCAACATCATAATCCAGAAAATAAAGCTCGAATTTGATTTATTCATGTCAATCTCCTTTATCTAATTACAGCTTTGTTACTCTTAAGGGGTGGGTCAATTAAAACTTGACAGTTGCTTGCAATGTCTCCGATGACCGTATCATCGGTTTGCGGAAGTACGCAATCCGGCCATTCCTCGATGGAGAAATCCAGGAATCCGGTTTGCTTAAATTCAGCCAGATCATTGGCTTGCACCCGTGTTTCAGAGAGGGTATACAACTGATCTCCAATAGTCAGCAAGCGCTGGATGTGGTGATTCCAGTCGTAAGGCTGGTCGTTTTTCAGATGGGTAATGGCTGCTTGTTTTTGGAATCCCTCTGTCAGGCTGATTTTGTATAGATGTGCGCCCTGAAAGACTTCTGATGGCCATTCTTCACCGGGTTTTTGCGCCGTTACATTGATAGGAAACCCCAGCAGGCCGCGTTTTTTGTCAAACAGCAAAGCCTTATGGTCATACATTAACGGAGAGTAAGTGCCTTGCTTGCCAATAGTCAGTTTATGCGTTTGGTTTGGATGTTCGACATCGGACACGTCGAACAGCGCCAGTTTCACGCCTGTTGTAACAACCCCGCCGGTGCCGGTTTCTTCCGTATCCTGCCCGAATCCGATAATGTGGTTTTCATCGAAAGGGTGGAGATAGTTGCTAAAGCCGGGAATTTTTAACTCGCCCAATACTTTCGGCTGAGCCGGTGAGGATAAATCAATGACAAACAGCGGATCGGTTTGCCGGAAGGTAACCAGATAACTGCGGTCACCGATAAAACGCGCCGAGTAAATACGCTCGCCTTCGGCTAAATGCTCAAGACGACCGGCAATTTTCATGTCACTGTCCAGGGTGTAGAGGTTGTTCCAGGTTTGCAAACTGCCGATGTCGCCTGATTGAGTCCATTGGTCGACCGTGGTGGCAATGCGCAAATAACCATTATGTTCATCCATGGAAAATGAATTTAACACGACTCCCGGAACTTCGCCCGCCATATTGAAGTTAACATTGCCCTTGTTAAGGGCAAATTTATAAACATGCGTAACCGGTGAAGTTACTGAAGATGCAGTGGCGCTATTGCTGTTGTAATCCGCTGCCGAGAGATATAAATTTTTAGCGGACGCATAGCTTATATCGCCACTGCCCAGGTACGCTTTAAAATTGGCTTCTTCATGCAAGGCATCGAGGCTGAAGCCTGCCACGATCACATAGTTTGGTTCAAGGAAGTTGGGGAAATAATAAAGATCGGCTAACGGTAAGTTGTGTTGTTTGCCGTTATTAACTGCACTATCACTTATATGAGGCAAAATATTGTCTCGAGTCATTATTAAGCTTTCCGATTGGATGGCTGCGCCTGCAAAATATCTTAAGTAATAACTGGGATATTTTCTACCTATCAGATAAACGGTATCGTCAATTTTGCGCGAAGACAGATAATTTCCGGTGAAGGCGATTTCCCGTTGCAGAACGGGTTGCGTGCGGTCGGTAATGTCATAGATTCTGGCTATGGTGCGGCTTTCTCCAGAAGGCGCCCAAATAGGCATGATGGACATCCGGTTCTTTTGTAAAACCGGCACGGTTCCAGTGTTGTCATCCGCTTGCCAGCCAGTGCCTATAACGATCAATTGATCGCCCTTAATATAAAGCTCAATGGGGCTGAACCCTGTATCGAATTGCAAGGTAGCTGCTAATGTCATGCTATTTGTTGGATAAGCCTGGATGATACGCACTTGGCCACTTTGAATGCTGTAAATGTAATGTCCATCAGTTTTGACCGTATCACCTTCGTCGACACCTGGCACTTGGATATTGGTTTCGGAATGCTCTACCTCGCCAGTGCTCTCGGCAGAAGTGTCAAATATGGCACCGGCATCTGCTGTCATCATGGGTCTTAAGACTAAATATTTATTGGCATGAACCTTTTTTGCAGAAAGAATACGCTTTAGTTGCTTGAATGACGTGACGTGCTTAGGTTTCAATGGATTTTGTTGTTGCCCGGCCTGTACATCGGTTTGTACCGCTAAAATGATGAGCGAGATACTCACCAGTCCCAGTATTTTTGCCCATTTTGGGCGAATAATTGATTTCATAGCTAACTCTCCAAAGAAGATTTTACGCATCTTTAATGAACTTAACCGTTAAGAATGCTCTTTCGAGCAGGCTAAACGATCTGTGCCAAAATCTAATGGGAACCAGAAGGCAAGTAAGTGAGTCGAAAAGTCTGTGCGATCCATTAGATAAACATAGGATACTACAGTGATGGTGAATGAATTGTTAACAACAATCGATTAAGCAAGTAAACAAGAAATCCCACTCGCAGAACGACATTTTGTTCGGTATTATGAAAATAAAACCATCACTTTTCAGGGACTCAATCATGAGAATCAATCGCTGTTTTCCCCACACGGATCCGGACTTAACATCTCGCCGCAATAAACTGCTTTGGTTGTTGCTGTCTACAGTCGTATTTACAACATTCTCGCTCCAAGCAGCCGCAATCACACTGTCCATACAAGTGGCAGATGGCTTAGGCGGGCGCGTCGTCGGCGTTCCCGGCAATACCGACTGCATGCTGTCCTGCACTATAGAGGCATCCTCTCAAGCCTTGGTTAGCCTGTTCGCAGTACCCGATAAGGGTTACCGCTTTACAGGTTGGAATGGGGCATGCGCCGATACGCTAGGCCCGCTTTGTACACTGACAACGACTGAAAACATCAGCGTAAGCGCTCGTTTTGTCAAAACCAAAGTGCCGAAGCTGCCCACTAAGGCTTTGCTGCTGCTGCATGGGGTAGGCGATAGGAACACGGTATGGAATGAGTTTGTCAACGAACGTTTTCATAGCCGTTGTCCAGTTGTATATGGCGGTGTTGTGTTAGGTGAGGATTCATTCGACCCACGCAATAAAGTCTTCTGCTATCGAATTGCCTTTGGTTATTACGACATGCTAAATCTCAGTAAAGCCGCCGGGATATTGCAAAATGTAAGCGACAGCCGGAAGGCGAAATACCCTTCTTCCAGCAAACGTCTAGGTTATGAAGTTCGAGCGGCTGTCTTGGGTGTGTTGGATCGCCATCCTAATCTTAGTTTAACGCTGGTAGGTCAGGAGCGTGCTGCTTTGGCGGCACAGTCTTTTTTACAGGCTGATATTGCGGAGCACTGTGGTGTAGTCGGTTTATTGGCACTGCAACCAACAAACTCTTACCAGAGTGATACAGTCTCTGAACAGATGTACCACGAAGCTGTTGACGCTGGGCGCACTGAAGTACTTAAACTGGAGGCGGAGCCGGACCAGGAAGGGAGAATCAGTGCTGCGCTCACGCAATTGACGAAATCCTGGTGGATAGCTAGGTGATAAACCGGTTAATACTTGCCACGGCTTGCTTAATACTCGTCTTTATGCCGAGCGCGGAGTGGCAAACCCACAACGCATTCATTAGCGGGCACGAAATCATCAGAAACGTCGATTGGATAACAAAAGCTTCTCGCGAGGTAAAACCTGTTTATACCTCAGTGAAAAAGTACTCAGACGAAGTTATTGCTAACATGCCTGCCGCGCGGATAAAGATACAACAGCATCATACAGCCACGCAATTATGGTACAACTGGGAAATGCTGCTGAATCGGTCTGAATTTCAACAAATTCCCATTATTGGGAGATTACTTGCAGAACGTCTGCGTAAAAACCCTGACCCTGAGGTTTATCACAGCATCGCCGACTTGTTGGCGCAGCCGAATGTGCCTTTGGAAAACAAAGCAATTTTGCTCGATCTATTAGCCGAAATTGCTACCCCTGATTCGCTAAATCAATTGATTAACCTGGCTGAACAGGGCGTGAATTCCTCATTGTATATATTAGTTTTGCAAGCCATCTCACGCATAGGTGATAACCGCTGGGATGGAGAATTTCATGAAGAGCTTTCTCCGGTTTTGGAAGCGGCTTGGACTAATCCTGTAAATAACGATCAGGCCTTTCTGAGCGCTGTTGGTAATGCCATCGCCGCAGTAGGAGCGCCGGAGGGCGTCGATCAGTTGTTGCAATCCGTGTCTGGAAGCAACAGCGGAAACGAAACGGAAGAAACCAGTCGCATCAAACAGGAAGTGGCTTTTGATGTCATTCCTCAAGTCCGCAACCCTGAAGCGGTTGAGGTCTTAAGTGCTAGGGTTAAGCAAGAACCTTTGGCGACGCCTGCATTTGAAGTTAGCAGTATTGCCTTAGCGGAGATAGGTTCTCCTGAAGCGACACAAATAATAGTCGATTGGGCCAAAGACGCACCCTCGGAAGGCGCCAGAAATCTAAATGATTTATTACCTAAAATCGATGACGATAAATCGTTAAAGTCGATTTCTGCCGCACGAAATCAGGTATTCCATAGTCCTGAAATCAAAGCTGTCATTGACACTTTTGTAGAAAATATTGACTCGAACACAACATTATCGGCAACTACAGCGGGAGAAGAAAGCAGCACTGTATTGCCGTCTCCTTTGATCGGCGAAACGGATAGGAAGAACTGAACAATATTACTATTCAAAGCATGGATGACTTGGTTCGGGTATCTTTTGATTTTCTTTTTATTAATGAGAATCGCCATTAGGAAAAATAAAATACAGATAAACCAATGAAATGTTATAGAATTAACAGTTTTGAATTTAAAGGCCGAGTTTCCGGCAAATAAAAAACAGTGGCTTAGTTATGCGATGTCCGTTTTGTGCGGCACAAGATACCCGGGTTCTTGATTCCAGATTGGTAAATGAAGGGGATCAGGTTCGTCGTCGACGTGAATGTAATATCTGTAAAGAACGATTCACTACTTTTGAAACTGCTGAATTGACCATGCCTAGTGTTGTCAAGCGTGATGGCATTCGTGAGCCTTTCGAAGAAAGCAAGCTGCGTTCAGGGATGCTCAGAGCTTTGGAAAAAAGACCTGTTGACAGTGATGCTATTGAAGCAGCAATCAATCGAATAAAAAAGGAGTTGATGGAGAAGGGCGAGCGTGAAATATCGGCGCAGGAGTTGGGTGAAAAAGTGATGAAAGAGTTGAGTTCTCTGGATCACGTTGCTTATGTGCGGTTTGCTTCGGTATATCGCAGTTTTCAGGATGTCAGTGAATTTACCGACATGATTCAAGACTTACAAAAAAAATAATGTCAGCCCGGCAGGATACCTTATTTATGGCTAGAGCCATTCAGCTGGCTAGAAGGGGACGCTATACAACTGATCCAAATCCTCGTGTTGGCTGTGTATTAGTCAGGGATGATGCAATTATCGGTGAAGGCTGGCATGTTAAAGCGGGTCTTGGACATGCCGAAGTTGAAGCGTTAAAAAATGTCCGGGACGCTCAAGGAGCAACTGTTTATGTGACTTTGGAGCCCTGTAGTCATCATGGCAAAACGCCGCCTTGTTGCGATGCGCTAATAAGAGCAGGGGTAAGTCGTGTAGTTGCCGCCATGCAGGACCCGAATCCACAGGTGTCGGGCCGTGGATTGGAAAAGCTTAAGGCAGCCGGAATTGAAGTAACCTGCGGCGTATTGCAGGAAGATGCAAAAACATTGAACCGCGGTTTTATTAAAAGGATGACAGCAAATCGTCCCTTGGTGCGCAGTAAACTGGCTATGAGTCTGGATGGACGTACAGCGATGGCGTCGGGAGAAAGTAAATGGATTACTTCAGTGGCAGCCAGAGTTGATGTGCATCGATTAAGAGCGGAGAGTTCGGTTATTTTAACGGGTATTAATACTGTTATAGCCGATGATCCAGCTCTGACTGCACGGGTTTCAGGAGATGTTGTGCAACCGGTTAGAATTGTGCTCGATTCTAAATTGAACATGCCGGTTACCGCGCAGATGGCAAAACTGCCCGGCCGTAGCCTGATTTTGACGTGCTCACCGGATGATCACAAGCAGCAAGCTTTGCAAGAAGCCGGTTTCGAAATTTATAAGCTGGCTGATAAAAACGGTCGGCTTGATCTACATGCGGTGATGAATTTTTTAGCCGGGCAGCAAGTCAATGAAGTACTGGTTGAAGCAGGTTCTGTACTCAATGGCGCTTTACTGGTTGAGGGTTTGGTAGATGAATGGGTGATTTATATGGCGCCCTGCATACTGGGTGATCAGGGGCGCGGATCATTTACCGTGCCGGGGTTGCAGAGCATGGCAGACAGAAAGGGTTTAACAATACGTGATATCAGACAGATAGGGCCAGATTTAAAATTAACACTTACTCCACAGTAGGAGCCGCTTTAGCCCCGATTATCGCGGATTAAGCTTCCCCAAATTCACAGCAATACAGGACATCCATGTTCACAGGTATAATTCTGGCTATAGGCGAGGTAGCGGCAATCGAACATAGGGCAGGGGATTGTCGTTTTAAAATAGACACGGGCAAATTATCACTAACAGATGTCGTGCTCGGTGACAGCATCGCTGTTAATGGTGTTTGCTTAACGGCTGTAGAGTTGGGCTCACATTATTTTTGTGCTGATGTGTCCAACGAAACCTTGTCCAGAACACTCTTGAATATCGCAACAGTCGGTACACCGGTTAATCTGGAGCTGGCTTTAACGCCGTCAACCCGGATGGGCGGGCATATTGTCAGTGGACATGTTGATGGTATTGGGAAGATCATAGAAAAGAAAGCGGATGGACGCTCGTTTCGATTCAAATTTCAAGCGCCTGATAATTTGGCCAAATACATTGCTGAAAAAGGCTCCATTTGTATCAATGGCATTAGTCTGACGGTCAATGAAGTTAATGGCGCTGTATTCAGTGTGAACATCGTGCCGCATACACTTAAGGAAACCACACTGGGCTCTGCTGTAGTCGGTACGCAGGTTAATCTGGAAGTGGATTTGCTGGCGCGTTATATGGAGCGACTAATGCAAGGCGAGGCGGCGGCTAAAGATCATGGCGGGATTACAGAAGAACTATTGCAAAAGAGTGGCTTTTTTGGCTAATGAACACAATTGAAGAAATCATAGATGATTTGCATCTAGGCAAAATGGTTATCATTATGGATGATGAAGACCGTGAAAATGAAGGCGATCTTGTGATGGCCGCAGCTTTTACGCGCCCGGAAGATATTAATTTTATGGCGCGTTATGGACGTGGCCTGATCTGTTTAACCTTAACCAGCGAACGTTGTCAGCAATTGCGCTTGCCGTTGATGGTTAATGAAAACAAAACTGCGCATTCGACTAATTTTACCGTATCAATTGAAGCGGCAACGGGGGTAACTACAGGCATTTCCGCAGCCGATCGGGCACGTACCATTCAATGTGCGGTGGCTGCAGATGCCAAGGCCGATGATCTGGTGCAACCAGGGCACATATTCCCATTAATGGCCAAATCTGGAGGTGTATTGAGTCGGGCTGGACATACCGAGGCAGGTTGCGATCTTGCCAAATTGGCGGGTGTTGATCCTTCCGCTGTTATCGTTGAAATTCTCAATGAAGATGGATCAATGGCAAGACGACCCGATTTGGAAGTCTTTGCGCAACAACACAACCTCAAAATCGGTACTATTGCCGATTTAATTCACTATCGTATTCAGCATGAAAATACTTTGGAGCGTATCAGTGAGTGTGCGTTCCCTACGGAATTTGGTGATTTTCGTCTCTTTGCGTATCAGGACAAAAATGATAATAACCTGCATCTGGCTTTAGTCATGGGCGAGGTCTCTGGTGATGAGCCGATTTTAGTGCGTGTACATGCGCGGAATTTGCTGGATGATGTGTTTTCATCAAAACGAAATGATTGCAGTGTTTCTATTCGAACAGCCATGCAAAAAATTGCTGAGGAAGGCCGCGGGGTTTTGGTTGTTATCAGGCAAAGCGAGGACAATAAATCCCTGGTGGAATTAATTCATCGCTATCAATTAGAGGATAACGGTGTTCTTGATACAGCTAATACGCCAGACGCGACGGACTGGCGTATGACCGGGACAGGAGCAAGAATACTCGCTGACCTGGGCGTACATAAATTGAAAGTGCTGGGCACTCAGAAAAAGTATGTTGGTTTATCCGGATTTGATTTGGAGGTGTCTGAGCATGTGGGTTGAAATACTCAGTAATAGTTTTAGTTTAAATAAGAATTTTGAAATTCAAGTAGAGAAAACACTATGTCAACAATAAAATCGTTTGAAGGAAATTTCTTAGTAAAGGGTGCTAAGTTTTGTATTGTAGCATCCCGTTTTAACAGTTTTATCGTTGAGCAGTTAGAAGGTGGAGCAATAGATGCACTGGTGCGTCATGGTGCTGATAAAGCGAATATCCATCTCGTTAAAGCCCCCGGAGCGTTTGAATTGCCGATGGTAGTGCAACGCGTGGCGGCAGCAAAGAAATATGATGCCATTATTGCCTTGGGTGCGGTGATTCGCGGCGGTACACCCCATTTTGAATATGTTGCGGGTGAATGTGTAAAAGGCTTGGCCAGCGTGTCTCTTCAATATGATATACCCGTCAGTTTTGGCGTATTAACAGTTGATACCATTGAGCAGGCAATAGAGCGTGCTGGTACAAAAGCGGGTAATAAGGGTGCAGAAGCTGCACTGTCTGCCATCGAAATGGTGAGTTTATTTAATAGTCTGGAAGCCCGATGAGTCAAGCTCGTACTAATGCCCGCAAAGCTGCTGTGCAGGCATTGTATCAATGGCAGATGACAGGGCAGAGCCTTATTGAGATCGAGAGGCAATTTTTAGAGGAAGAGCGGCTGAAAGATGCTCAGAAAAGCTATTTTACCGAGCTGTTTCACGGCGTGCCAAAAAATTTGGAAGCTATAGATCAGGCATTGAGCGAATTTGTAGATCGTCCGGTTGATATGATTGATCCTGTTGAAAGGGCTATTTTAAGAATTGGTGTATATGAGTTGGTAAATCGTCTGGATATGCCTTATCGCGTTGTTTTGAACGAAGGAATTAATCTTGCCAAATACTTTGGTGCTGATGGCAGTCATAAATATGTCAATGGAATTTTAGATAAAGTGGCTCAGCAAAAACGAGCGGTGGAAATTAAGAGTAAGGTGCAAGGTGAAAGGAGCAAGAAGCAAGGAACAAAATAAAGAAGTATTCATTTACCTTTAATGCTTAACCTACACTGATGCCCATTTCTGAATTCGCCCTCATTCAGCGTTTCTTCACCCAACAGAGAGTCAAAAATCCATCAACATACTTAAGTATCGGGGATGATTGCGCCTTAATGTCAATCCCTGACGGTTATCAACTAGCAGTGACCACCGATACCATGGTGGAAAGTGTGCATTTTTTTGCCGGAACCTGCCCTGAGCAACTGGGACATAAATTATTGGCCGTAAATTTGAGCGATCTGGCCAGTATGGGAGCGATCCCTGTTTCTGTGACGCTGGCATTAACCTTGCCGCACGTTGACGAAAGCTGGTTGACGGCTTTTGCTAAAGGTTTTCTGGGTTTGGCAGAAAGGTATTCAGTGGATTTGATTGGTGGTGATACTACGTCCGGTCCGTTAACGCTCACTGTTCAGGCCATGGGGCTGGTGCCACGAGGTAAAGCACTCATGCGTTCAAGCGCAAAACCAGGTGATTTTATTTATCTGACAGGGTCGTTGGGTGATGCAGGGCTAGGATTAAAAATTAATCAAGGCTATCCCTGTGCAAATCCTGATGCAGCTTTAAGGAGATTTCACCAGCCGGATCCGCAAATTGAAATGGGATTGATGTTAATTGGCATAGCAAATGCCTGCATTGATGTGTCAGACGGATTGACGGGTGATTTAGGTCATATTCTAGAGCAAAGCAAAGTAGGTGCCTGCCTTTATTGGGATGAGTTGCCGCTATCAGATGCTGTAATCGCCTATATAAACGATACCGGAGATTGGTCCATGCCGCTTACTGCGGGCGATGACTATGAACTTTGTTTTACTGTAAGCCCCGAAAAAGCGGCTCAACTAGCTGTTAATTGCAGAAAAATTGGCGTCATTGAAGCCATTCCAGGTTTGCGCCTGCTGAAGTCGGGCACTGTTCAACCATTAACTACCAAAGGTTATGAGCACTTTTCTTAATACACAGTCAGGAAAAAACAAACTGACACCCAGGCAGATTCTGTCTGATCCCATATTGTTTCTGGCTTTCGGTTTTGGCTCAGGATTGGCAAAAAAAGCGCCGGGTACCTTTGGTACATTGGCGGCAATTCCGGTTTACTGGTTGTTTGTACAAGCTGATTTGTTGGTTTACAGCCTGTTGACCCTGATCGTGACGGTCGTCGGTATAGGGATATGTGGAATAGCGGCAGAAAAGTTAGGCGAACATGACTTTGGCGGTATAGTTTGGGATGAAATTGCTGGTTTTATAATAACCATGTGGTTAGTTCCTTTTACCTGGCAAACCGTGATAGTGGGGTTTATCCTGTTCAGGTTCTTCGATATTCTTAAACCGTGGCCGATTAAATGGCTGGATCAGCAAGTGCATGGCGGCTTGGGTATCATGCTTGATGATGTCCTGGCGGGTATATTCGCAGGCAGTTTGTTACTGTTATTTGTTGACTTGGGCTGGATCAATTAATGCTATAGATTTTTAGGTATGAACAAAACACATATCCAACTAGACTGCTCGTTAAATGTCATCAACAAAACAACTTATTGTTCAACTGCCTTATTTTTCTGATAGTTCGGCTCTCTTTTCCTCAATTGCGGGCGAGCCCTGGTCTGTTTTTCTGGATAGTGGTTTTCCATATAGCAATCAAGGCCGATACGATATTATCGCCGCCGAGCCGTTGTGTACCCTGGTGACGCATGGTGACATTACCGAGGTCACTCGTAACGGTTTAACAATAAAGTCCAGTGCAGACCCGTTTGATCTGGTTAAACAGCAACTCGTAGCTGATTTAAATAATAATGATGATTTGCCTTTCAACGGTGGAGCCATCGGTTATTTTTCTTATGATTTGGCCCGCCGCCTAGAGACTCTGCCTGTTATTGCCGAGGACGCGGAACATACTGCCGAAATGGCGGTAGGCATTTACAACTGGGCACTTATTGTCGATCATCAGCAAAAGATAAGTTATTTGATCGGGCATGACTGTGAAGAGCAAAAATGGCAAGCTTTAATAGCGCAGTTCAGCCAATTACCCGAACAGCAGGAGCATAATGCATTTAAGGTCGTAAGCACTATTGACTCCAATATGGACAAGGCTTTCTATAAACAAGCCTTTGACCGGATTAAACAATATCTGAAGGAAGGTGATTGTTATCAGGTAAATCTGGCGCAACGGTTTGCTGCTCGCTGTGAGGGTGATCCCTGGACGGCTTATCAAACACTGCGTAAATTGAATGCCGCGCCATTCAGTTGCTATCTTAATTTGCCTGAAGTTCAAATTTTAAGTTCATCTCCGGAGCGTTTTTTGAAGCTCACCAAGGGTATTGTTGAAACCAAACCGATTAAAGGCACGCGTCCCAGAAAACAGGATGACGCTGAAGATCAGCAGCAAATAAAGTCGCTTGAAAGCAGTAATAAGGACAGGGCGGAAAACCTGATGATTGTTGATTTGCTGCGTAATGATATCAGCAAAACCTGCAAAAAGGGTTCGGTAAAAGTGCCGGTCATTTTTAATGTGGAAAGTTATGCCACAGTACATCATTTAGTAAGTACCGTCACCGGCATATTGGCAGAAGGCCAGCACGCATTGGACTTGTTAAAAAGCTGCTTCCCAGGAGGATCAATTACCGGCGCGCCCAAAATTCGTGCCATGGAAATTATTGAAGAATTGGAACCAAACCGGCGCGGCGTTTATTGTGGAGCCATTGGTTATGTTGGCTTTGATGGCAATATGGATACCAATATTGCCATTAGAACCCTGGTACATTCCAAAAACACCATTCGTTTCTGGGCGGGTGGAGGTATCGTCAATGACTCGGTAATGGAAGAAGAATACCAGGAGAGTTTTGACAAGGCGGCGGCCATGCTTGATTTATTAAAGCTATTGACGGTGAAATGATCATCGTTAAACTTGGTGGTAGTCTGTCTCGAGCAGATACTCTTATCAAATGCCTGAATAGTGTGGAGCAAAATTATCAGGGCAGGGAGGTGGTTATCGTTCCTGGTGGTGGTGCGTTTGCCGATCAGGTCAGACTGGCTCAACACCATTGGCAGTTTGACGATAAGACCGCACATAGCATGGCGATTTTAGCGATGCAGCAGATGGCTTTGTTAATAAAAGGACTTAAGGACGATTTTTTTATTGCTCGTTCAGTAACTGACATTAGAAAACAGTTACACCGGCAAAAAATTGTAATATGGTCGCCGGATATTGTTGAACTCGATAATGCGGATATTGAAGCATCCTGGGATATAACATCGGACAGTCTGGCCGCATGGCTGGCAAAGGCGCTTTCAGCCACGGAGCTTATCCTGGTGAAGTCAGCCACTATTGATGCGAACCTCAGTCTGGAGCAACTTGCAAAACAAAACGTTATTGATAAAGGGTTTTGCGATTTTGTAAGGCAGGCAACTTTTAAGATACAGGTTGTTAACCAGCAGCATTTCTAATCAAGATACCCGTTATCTTATTTCAAAGGACGTTAATACCTCATCCGATTCCATCTCAATAATTTCAACATCATCGACTCGTGCAGTGACAGGACCTTTGTGGCACCATTTGATAAAGTTCTCAAGACTGCCATGGTCAGCTTCAGCAATTATTTCGACTCTCCCATCCGGGAGATTTTTGGCATGACCTTTGATGCCAAATTGTTTAGCTTTTTTTTGGGTAAACATGCGAAAGTAAACGCCTTGCACGCGACCTGACACCAGAATCTTAACTCTATGCATCACTTATGTATTCTCCAGCAATAATGAATTCTTGGATTTCGGGAAAAATCTTCCGGAATAGTCGTTGCCGTAATATCTTCCAAACTTAATTCAGACAGAGCCGGCTTATCAATTTTAAAACGTCTGAAATTGGTTGAGAAATATAAAACTCCGTCAGGCGCCAGTAGTGTAACTGTGTTTTTAATGAGCTGGACATGATCATTTTGTATATCAAACACGTCATCCATCCGTTTTGAATTGGAAAAAGTGGGCGGATCCAGGAATATTAAATCGTATTGTCTTGGATAGGGCTGTCTGGCTTCATGCTCAAGCCACTCCAGGCAATTCGCCTGGATAAATTCATGCTCTCCGGTGCATTTATTCAGCGCCATGTTGTTTTTAGCCCAATTGATATAAGTGTTGGACATGTCGACTGTTGTGGTTGATTTTGCCCCGCCCACAGCGGCATGGACCGTGGCAGCGCCGGTATAGGCGAACAAATTTAAAAAACGTTTGTCTTTTGCCTGTCGCTGAATCAGCATACGTATTGGGCGGTGATCCAGAAACAAGCCTGTATCCAGATAATCTTCAAAATTCACCAATAATTTAACGCCGCCTTCTTCAATGATATGAAATCTTCCCTGGTCGCCTTGTTTTTCGTATTGGTCAGTGCTTTTTTGTTTTCGACGTATTTTCAGGAAAACCTGCTCACGATTAACTCCAAGCACGTGAGGTATTTCAGCTAGCAGACCAGCCAATCTCTGGTCTGCTTTGTGTTGGTCGATGCTTTTAGGTGGCTCGTATTCCTGGACATTGACCCAGGTTTGTTCGCCTGCAGGGATGTAGGCGAGGGATGTTAGCTGGGAGTGGTAAGCTTCGCCTTGATAAATATCAACGGCGGCGGCATATTCGGGTAAATCGGCATCGTAAACACGATAGCAAGTAACATGGTTTTGCCTGGCCCATTTGGACAGTTTTTTCAGGTTCTTTTGCAGTCGATTGGCGAACATTTCAGCGCCCGCATCCGGTTGTTGGTTTGTGCTGGTCTCTGTTACCTGAAATATACGTTCTTCCTGTGTTTTTGCTTTGGGGATGAAGAAATTTTTTTCTTCAATGTTAAGACGCAATAATTTACATTCAAGGGCACCGTTAAACAGGGTAATCGGTTTTTGTGAGCGTATCCCCAAACGGAAACCCAGTTCCGGGTTGCTGATAATCATCGCTGCTTTCCAGCCGATAAAGTGCGCCTTCAGCGTTTCACCAAATTTTTTGTACAGTTCCGAGGTTTCCTGTTCATCACCCAAACGTTCACCATAGGGAGGATTACAGATCAGTAGCCCCGGCTGCCAGCTTTCGGCTGGTTCTGCATCTTCGATATCACGACGCTCAACATGAATTTTATTTTGTAGTCCGGCATTGGCTATATGCGTTAGTGCCGCATTAATGGTGTGGCGATTTTGATCGAAACCGACGATAACAGGGAGTTTTTCCAGGCCCGCTTTTCTGCGTTGCAGTGCTTCAACGCGTAATTTTTTCCAGCACTCGGCATCGTGTTTTTTCCAGCCAAGAAAGCCGAAATAATCGCGTAACAGACCGGGTGCGTAGTCTGCGGCGATCATTGCGCCTTCCAATAGCAGCGTTCCTGAGCCGCACATAGGATCAAGCAATGAGCCGCGCTGTTTAGCAATTTCCGGCCAACCGCTACGCAGCAGCATAGCGGCGGCAAGATTTTCCTTGATCGGCGCTTTAATATTGATATCCCGGTATCCGCGGCGATGCAGACTTTCACCTGAAAGATCCAGACTGAGCTGGGCGATTTCGCCTTGCAAATAAACATTGATACGAATATGAGGCTGTTCGGTATTAATACCGGGTCGGATTTGAAATTTTGTCCGCATCTGATCAACTACGGCATCTTTAACTTTTAAGGCGCCAAAGTGGGTATTATTTATCGCCTGTGAGTTTTTTGCGCTGAATGAAACGGCAAAACTGTCCTCTGGATTAATATGTTCAAACCAGTTGATTTTCAGCACGCCGTTATAAAGATCTTGCTGAGTCTTTACTTCAAAAGTACTTAATACCAGTAAAATCCGGTTTGCTGTTCTGGACCATAAGCAAGCCCGATAGGCGGTTTCCAGGTCGCCCTGAAAAGCAACGCCAGCCATTGTGGCCTTGATATTTTTGATACCGAGCGCTTGAAGTTCTTCGGTAAGAATGGTTTCCATCGCCTTGGGCGTGGTGGCAAAAAGTTGGTAAGTGGACATGGGCACAAGTTTCAAGTTTCAAGGCAAAGTGCCCTGATATTTTGTATGCCGAGAGCTTGGAGTTTCAGTTAGGAATATTTCTATCGCTTTTGGCGTGAAGGCATAGGCGCAGGATGCAGGTGTTTAGTTTTGCACCTTGCGCCATAGATTTGCTATTGAATTTTGATCAGTTCAACATCAAATATCAGGGTTGAGTTTGGGTCGATCGGACCAGCACCTTGCTCGCCATAAGCGAGTTCTGAAGGAATATAAAAGCGGTATTTAGCGCCTTCTTTCATTAATTGCACGCCTTCAGTCCAGCCCGGTATCACTCTGTTTAAAGGGAAGGAGGTGGGTTCCCCGCGGCTGTAAGAGCTGTCAAATTCTTTGCCGTCAATGGTTGTGCCTTTGTAATGTACTGTAACGTTATCAGTTGCTTTAGGCGAGGTCGTGCCTGTACCAGGTGTCAGGATTTCGTATTGCAAACCACTTGCGGTAGTTACGATATTGGCTTTTTTTGCATTTGTTGCCAGGAAAGCAGCACCTGCAGCTTTATTTTCTTCAGGTGTAGTGGCATTGGCCATTGAAAACATAGTAATCCCTATAAAAATAACAGTGACAATTAAAATAACTTGGGTCTGAATTTTTCTCACAGTTTCGCCTTTTGGTTATCGATAAATGGTTCATTCTATCAAAAAAAGGTTTTAGTTTTTTAATTCATTTTGCAAGCACCTAATTGGCTTTGAAAAAGTCTGGCCCGGTAAGCAACTTTGTCAGCTACCTGATTTAACCATGCTTTGTTTAAAAAACTTTTGCGTTGATATCCGCCGTGTCCTTCATGGTAGGCGAGATTTAAATTTTTTGTGTCCCATTTTGGTATGCTTAGGAGCCTGTCCGAGAATAAGCCTCTCAAGCGAGCAACTCCTCTTCGATTCGGAGAAATTTCAAATTTTTTTGGGATCGAATTTAAAATTTGACTCAGATTTGCTCAGTTTTGACGTTATGACGCGTTCATGGCCGATTTATCCCTCTATTTTTACCTATATCGCTTCGTTGGTAGCCAAATTACCAAAGGCTGGACGGATTAATCCCGTGAAAATGGCTTTGGCAATTTTTTTGAAATTGTGCGTGGCACAAACCAGTGAAAATTCACCCGCTACTTTTTCTTTACTTCGAACACTGAAGCCGCGAAAGCCGCTTCCGGAAAAATAACCAGTATCAGCGCTCAGTTGCTCCGGCAATCGGTCAGTGGTCTATTGCAACGCTTCCAG
>CAYVFT010000004.1:49441-57555 GCA_964450225.1 uncultured Crenothrix sp.
TTGCAACGCTTCCAGGGCCGGTTCGACTTCTTGTTGGTCGTTGGCGTTTTGACTGATATGCTGCGCAACGATGATTTGCAGGTCGGCATCCACGCTGATCTGGGCATTGTAGACGTAGTCGAAGCGACTGCCTTTCTTGGCCATGATTCGAGACTCGGTATCAGCAAAGCTGATTTGCTTGGATTCTTCAATGGCTTGACCTGGATTAATCTGTACTTCGCGCTGCTCAAGGGCTTTTTTAGCGGCTTTGATGTTAACCAGCCGGCCTTGTTTGTGCTTTAAGTCCTCGGGGAGTTCATAGCCGGTTCGTTTTTGCCGGGAACTGAAAACGCCTCGGCTGTGGGCATAAATCAGAATAGAAACAATCAGCCGGTGATAAGCGTTCTGGCCTTTAACCTGATAGCAGCTTTCAACGGCAGAGGTGTCAAGCTGCTGAAAAAGCTCGGTATAGAGATAGCATCCATGATCTTCCGCAAGCAAATCGAAAATATGACTGGGAAACAATAGGAGTTGATTAATTTCAGTTGGGCTTGAATTGAAAGGAACTGACATCGCATAACCAAATAATGTTATATGTTGCTATTATATCATAACATATTGTTTGTATTGCTTTTTCAGGGTCAATGTAGGGCGATTAGGTGTTATGCCATGAAAACTGAATGGAAAGGTAAGTTCTTTGTCGGCATTCTCGGACTGGCTCCTAGCTGACTAAACAACCACCGGCTTAAGCCGGTGGTTGTTTAGTATTTCATGAAGTTGAATAAACATGAATAATAATTCATGTGATATAAATTTCTAACTTCCTCACTCCATTTAGTATGCCAATCCATAACCTTGCCATAAAACTCGATTTTACCAACCAACTGATTGTCAAATATATATTGAAAGGCATCCTGCCGCATTAGCATCGCCGGCGATGAGGTAGTAATGGTTTCATCATAAGTAGTTTTTAAGATAATCAGAGTATGTGCGTCTTTAATGCACAGATCGGTAGCCACTAACTGATTTTCATAGAAATACTGAAAAATCAAAGTATTTTGATGACGGCAAAAGTTAATCAACATATCCCGGTAAAACTTCCCTTGGGTGTTGTTGAAATGGATAGCGGTGCCACCAACATTTTTCCAACCAGCCGACTCTAACTTACCGTAATCGATAATCGCTTGCGGTATATCATCCGTCGAGTTAATTATCTTTAATGTGATCAGTGTATTTTCACGCTCTAAACGATTACGTTGTCGTTTCAAATTTTGGCGCAAATTCTTCCCACGCTGTGCCCAATAATCTTCAAAGCTCCCCTGAACAGTCACACGAGCAGTTTGGATATAATCAAGCGTGCTTAATCTACCTTGGTTTTCGGGTCTGGTTATTAAGTCAGAGTCTTGTTGCGTAATGCCGAAGATAAAGGTTGGAAAAGGCAAGGCTTTGCGTAGTTTACCCATAAGCAGGCCGGTTGAGATGTCTTTGTGTTGTAACCATAAGCCCAGCGGTGCTTGCGAGGGCTGCAGAGTTTCCCATACGCCAAATTTACGTCTAGTGATAATGGTCATGGCTTCTGGATTATTGATGCAACCATAAATAGCAAGGTGGTCTTTGCTACTGGCAAAATGGTTCAGTAAAGGGATTACAAAATCTGTGCTAAGTAGCGGTGTGTTTGCTGTTTCTTTATTGAGTTTATCCCAGCTAATCTGATGCTGAATAAATTCTGTAATTGGGTAAAATGTCCAGTCCATTATGCTTCTGTAAGGAATTCAGTTATCCGGTTTATCATCCAGTCAATGTCCTGATCCGTTAATGATTGATGACAGGGAAATTGAAAAATATGTTTGCTGTATTCAACGCTAATAGGACAAATTTTTTCATTGACCTCCGCATCTAAAAATTCGCCAAATCTCCAGATAGGGACTCCTTGCAGCCTAAGTTTGCTAATGCCTTGATCAGGATCATTGACATATAATGGATAAACCCATGGCGCGATATATTGAGGCAATACATCAAACAAAGGCCGACTGTTTGGCAATGTTGCAAGTGCGGCGTGTATTTTTTGGTAATTTTCTCGTCGTCGATGTGCTGAGTTATTCAGGTTGGTCAGCTTAATGATGAGTCTGGAAGGTAGTGAAACAGTTTTATGCACCCATTCTTCGTCAAGACCGTATCCTCCATCAGAGGATGATGGGGTTGCTGACGAATTATAGGAGGATTGTTTTATTTTTTTCAGAGTTGTCCACAAACTATTTTTTAGAGCAAGAACACCCTTTAACAGTTTTCCAGGAATTCCCAATCTGTTATAGGCAAGAGATCTTTCAAGAGCGTTTATTAGTGACTTAATTTGAAATGCTAAGCTTGGAGCCGTAAATGTAATGTCGCTTAGATCAATTGTTTCAGAGCATAGTATCCCGCCTTCATAGAGAGGAAGAAATTTCATGGTGCTGGCAAACGAATAGTCACCAATTTTACCAACGGATTGCTGATTATTATGAACACCAAAAAGTGCGTGGGCACAATCTTCAATCAGTTTAATGTCATTTAGGTCACACAAAATTCGTATCGCTGTTAAATCCTGGAGAAAACCAAAATAATGAGTTACGATGATTACTTTAACGTTGGCGTTAATTTTCTTCTTTATGTCATCGAGGTTGATCGATGTATCAGGGTTTATGCTATAAAATATCGGTTTAGCTCCAATCCATTTGACCGGTGCAACCATAGCTTCGCAGTGATAGGCTGGAATCAAAACGATATCGTCTGCTTTCAAGCCGATATGTTCCAGCGCTAAAGCTATTGCATAACGGCCGCTAATAGTCATGCAAGCGAACTTGATACCCAAGACCGAAGGTATAGATGGGTGAGAGTAATTGGCGGGAATATTTGAACCCAACAATGGTACTAATGGTATTAAGGGTTTTGGGTAAGCAGTGTTCAAAATGTTAATTACACCAGATTGTGTTTAGAAAAGTAAAATTATTGCACAATTTTTTAAATTAAAATTACAGTTTAATAATTAAGAGAATTTTTCAGGATATATATGTCTGTATTCCATGATGTAAAAATCGTTTTATGTTCAGTATTACAACTTTCTGATTCAAGTACAGCATTAAAGATGGAATCTCCGTTGCTGGGTGCGTTGCCCGAATTTGATTCAATGGCTGTTGTTTCTGTGCTGTCAGCGCTGGAAGATCACTACGGCTTTTTTATTGATGATGATGAGATTGATGCCGATGTTTTTGAAACAGTAGGCGCACTGGTTGAGTTTGTTGAACAAAAGCTGAATAAAGACTAATACGGGCATTATGGACGATAACTTTAGTAATTCGTCTCTTGCGATGCCTTTATTTATTCCTTGTCAAACAGGCGAATTATTTGCCATGTATTATCCACCCTCATCTGGCAGTAAGCCGAAGAAAGTTTTTTTACATATCCCCGCTTTTGCAGAAGAAATGAATAAATCCAGACGTATGGTCGCTTTACAAGCGCGTGCGTTTGCTCAGCATGGTTTTGGCGTATTAGTGATGGATTTGCTTGGGACAGGAGATAGTTTCGGCAATTTTTCAGAGGCAACATGGTTGATTTGGCAACGGAACATTGACACTGCCATTCAGTGGTTAATCGAACAGGGGGCTGAATCCATCAATTTATGGAGTTTAAGGATAGGAGGTTTATTGGCAATGGATTTTGTTTCTAAATCCTGCGCCAAAATTGATAAATTATTCTGTTGGCAACCCGTATTAAACGGTGAGACGTTCGTTATGCAGTTTTTGCGTTTGCGTGTTGCGGCGGCTGTTATGGATAGGCATGCGCCTCAAGAAAAAACTTCTGAACTTAAACAGCAGTTATTGGACGGGAAAGCTATTGAAGTTGCTGGCTATTTGCTGAACCCTGATTTGATTATGCCTATGTTGGCTTTGCGAGCGAATGAACTGGATTTATCTGCAATTAGTGAAGTGGTGATGTTTGAAGTCGTGGCCAGCGAAGATAAAGAAACTTCGCCTGCCAATGCCAAATTTATCGAAATCCTGAACAGCAAAAATCAGAGAGCCACAATAAAAACAGTTGTGGGAAGTCCATTTTGGGCAACACAGGAAATTGTGGCAGTTCCTGACTTGATAACACAATCAAATAATAGTTTGTATCAATAAAATATGGGACAGTTGCATAAAGAAATTCCTATTGTTTTTCAATGCCTTGAAAATAAACTGATTGGCATTATTCACCAGTCTGCAAACAATTCCGGGTTAGGGGTATTATTGGTCGTTGGTGGGCCGCAATACCGCATCGGTAGTCATCGTCAGTTTGTGTTGTTGGCAAGAATGCTGTCTGCTAACGGCATTCCAGTCATGCGTTTTGATTATCGGGGCATGGGTGATTCTGAAGGGGAATTACAGTCATTTTCTTCAGTAGATAATGATATTGCAGCTGCAATAGCGGCTTTTTATCAAGTTTGCCCGAAATTATCGGGGATTGTAATTTGGGGCTTATGCAATGCCGCGTCAGCCGCTTTATTTTATGCTTATCAGGATGACCGAGTGCGAGGTTTGGTCTTGTTGAATCCCTGGGTATATACAGAGCAAGGGGCAGCAACTGTTTTTCTTAAGCACTATTATTTACAGCGTCTGTTAAACCCTGATTTTTGGCGCAAAATCTTTAGCTTGAAATTCGATTTTCTAGAATCTTTGGATTCTTTGCTGATGATATTTAAAAAGTCGCTGAGCAAGTCAGCTGTAGTGAATAATAAAGTTATCAAAACTGATAGTGCCGGAGTAGAACTGGTTTCTGTAAATTTGAGTTTGCCAATCCGCATGAGAGAGTGTATGCGGAGATTTAAGTACCCGGTATTGTTAATTTTGAGTGGTAAGGACTTGACAGCTGATGAATTCAAAGATCTCATCGCTTCTGACGCCGAATGGAAGTCATTATTGGTGGATGGACGAGTAACCCGGTATGATTTTATCGAATCAGATCATACCTTTTCTTCCAGCGTTTGGCGTGATCAAGTGGCTGATTGGACGTTGCGCTGGTTAACCGAGTTAAATAAGCAGTTCAAAAGTGAAATAAAAGGAACTATACGAACGTTGCATCATAAAAAGTGACATGTATTTAATTTTTTGCAAATTGAAGCTCGCTCCATAGGATTAACAAACCATGCCAGCATTACTCCATCATTTGTTTTCTGAGTCTGTCAAGCAGCGCGGAAATTCTCCAGCCATTGTACATAAAAAAAACACATGCACTTATCGACAACTTGATCATCTTGTACAACTTCAGGCGTTGGCGCTGCAAGGGCTTCATTTTAAACCGCAACAACGGGCTGCTGTTTATCTGCCTAAACAAATTGAAACGGTCACCAGCTTTTTATCGATTGTAAGCGCCGGAGGCGTATTTGTGCCGGTTAACCCGGTTTTAAAAGCAGCCCAGGTTGGCTATATTTTAATTGACTGTAATGTACAGATTTTAATTACTTCCAAAAGTCGTTTACAAAGCCTGGCTCCTGCTCTCGAAAACTGTCCGGATCTTCATACGATTATCCTGGTTGAAAATGAAATTGATCCAGAAGAATTTAATGTTTCTCAAACTATATTAAGTTGGCAGGGCTTTCTCTCCTCTACCATTCAGAAGCCCATAAAGCCAACAGTAATAGATACAGATATGGCCGCCATCCTGTATACATCGGGTAGTACCGGAAAACCCAAAGGTGTGGTGCTGTCTCATCGTAATATAGTTACCGGGGCAAAGAGTGTTAGCGAATATTTAAATATTTCCTCAGAAGATCGCATATTGGCTGTTCTGCCATTTAGTTTTGACTATGGTTTAAACCAGTTAACGACCTCGTTGCTTAAGGGTGCTTGTTGCGTTTTACTAGATTACCTGTTACCGCGCGATGTCATAAATGCTCTTGTAACCGAAAATATTACGGGGCTTGCAGCTGTTCCCCCCCTTTGGGCACAGCTTGCAAACCAGGAATGGCCGGAAACCATTGACGATCATCTGCGTTATATGACGAATTCAGGCGGAAAAATGCCCAAATCTGTGTTGAGTGCCATACGAGGAAAAGTGCCTAATAGTCGATTTTTCCTGATGTATGGTTTGACAGAAGCATTCCGCTCAACCTATTTGCCGCCGGAGCAGATTGATGAGCGGCCTGACTCGATGGGTAAAGCGATACCTAATGCCGAAATTTTGGTCGTTAGGGAAGATGGATCACCCTGCACTGCCCACGAGCCGGGTGAATTGGTGCACAGGGGCTCTTTGGTAGCTATGGGTTACTGGAATGATCCTGCAAAAACTGCTGAACGTTTTAAACCCACTCCGGGCCAATTAAAAGAATTGCCGCTGACAGAAGTTGCGGTCTGGTCCGGCGACACGGTAACGATGGATGAAGAAGGTTATTTGTATTTTGTCGGCCGCAAGGATGACATGATTAAATCATCAGGTTACCGCGTAAGTCCTACGGAAATCGAAGAAGTAATCTATGTATCCGGCATGGCCAAGGAGGCTGCTGCAATCGGCATAGAGCATGAGGAATTGGGACAGGCAATTCTTGTCGTTGTTAGTGTAGAAGATAGAGACAAGTTTAATGAACAGACACTCGTCACTTTATGCAAAGCGCAACTACCTAATTTTATGGTGCCGGCTAAAATCGAAGTTTTACCCACTTTACCCAAAAATCCCAATGGAAAAATAGACCGTAAAGCGCTTGCCCAACAATTTGCAACTATTTTCCAACGCGCATCATGATAAAAACAGCTCCACAACACTCGCCTATGACGCAGTTTTCTGTCAAGGATAATAATCTCATCATTGGTGGTATGGAACTGACCCGATTAGCAGCTCGAGTTGGAAAAACGCCTTTTTATGCTTATGATCGGCAATTAATGACCAATCGGGTAACAGATCTTCGTCGGCAAATGCCCCCCGGGCTTAAGATTCACTATGCTTTGAAAGCCAACCCGATGCCGGCAATTGTCCAGCATATGGCAAGTCTGGTGGATGGATTCGACCTGGCTTCGACAGGGGAAATGAAAGTTGCTCTAGACACGACCATGCCGACAGCAAATATCAGTATGGCAGGTCCCGGAAAGCGCCCACAAGAATTAATGCAAGCCATTGCTGCGAGCATCACCATCAATGTAGAATCCTTGCATGAACTGAAAACAATTGCGTGCCTGTCTGAACAAACCGGAATTCAAGCCCACGTAGCGATTCGTATTAATCCAGCTTTTGAGCTCAAGGCTTCGGGAATGAGAATGGGAGGTGGACCCAAACAATTCGGTATTGATGAGGAATTGCTACCTGACGTATTAAAGCAGATTAAAGAATTGAGTTTGGACTTTAAAGGCTTTCATATCTACAGTGGCTCACAAAACCTTAAAGCTGACTCCATTATTGAAGCCCAACAAAAAAGCATCGATTTAGCCATCAATCTGTCAGACTATTGCCCGACGCCCATCAAAACACTCAATATTGGTGGTGGTTACGGCATTCCCTATTTTCCTGGTGACGCTCCATTAGATACGCGGAAAATTGGTGTTGCGCTGGCCAAAGCGATGGACAAATTCAAGACAACTAATCCGCAAGCCGAAGTGATCGTCGAACTGGGACGCTATTTAGTTGGAGAAGCAGGAATTTATGTCTGTCAGGTACTGGACAAAAAAATTTCACGTGGACAAATTTTCCTGATAGTTAACGGCGGATTGCACCATCATCTTGCTGCATCCGGTAACTTCGGACAAGTCATCCGAAAAAATTATCCGGTCGCCATAGGAAACAAAATGAATAGCAGGGAGAAAGAAATCGTGAACATAGTCGGACCATTATGTACTCCACTGGATATTCTTGCCGATAGAATGGAGTTGCCGGCCGCAGAAATCGGAGACTTGGTAATTATTTATCAGTCCGGTGCTTATGGGTATACCGCCAGCCCACATCAATTTTTAAGTCAGCCAGAAGCTGAGCAACTATTGATTTAACGTTTTTGCGAAAATTAGTAGTAACCCTTCATAGCGGGGAGTCGCTATTTTTGCTAAAGTTTTTATGGACATCCCTGCCCAACAAGCGGCAAAAATTACGCGACCGCTAATGTCTTCAGCGGCCCCAGCCGTCCTGCTTCTATGTTTTTG